>PYJE01000194.1 GCA_003635305.1 Candidatus Poribacteria bacterium
ATGTTATTATACCCGAATTGCACAGAAATGTCAATTTTTTTACCTAAATCCTAAATCCGATGCAATGCGATGCACGGAATCCGCTTCTCATACTCTAATGATGCTGCCATAACAGCGCGCCGAATGTCAGCTACCGACGTTTTTTGCGCCTCCGCGCACGCCGTGGACTCGGTTTGGACGCATCACTCACCGGCGGTTCAACTTCAAGCACCGCGGGCGCAACCTTCGAGCGACTCCGCATCCAAAAGACAAAGCCACTCCCCACGATAACCAGGAAAATGCTGAAAAACTGCGCCGTTGACAACCCCGCATAGATACGCGGATTAATCCGCCAAAACTCTACGATAAACCGTTCGATGCCGAGTAGGATAAGACTCGCGCCGAATAAAACACCCGGTGTCTCCTCAAGCCGATGCCGTCGTGCCCACAAGATACCGAAGAAGGCGAACGAAATCGACGTTTCATAGAGCGGAGTAGGATGCACGGGGACATCTGTCGGCACGGTGCCGTTCGGGAAGGCCATCGCCCACGGTAAATCTGATGGAGGGCCATAGTCACCGTCGCCGGCGAGGAAGCACCCAATGCGCCCAATGCCGTAACCGAGTAGCAACGTCGGACCGATTATATCAATCGTCGGTAAATAGGGGTTCGGCGAACGGAGTATGTAGAGGCTGACAGCGAGACTGCCACCGATTAAGCCGCCATACCAGACGAGCCCACTCGTTGAAAAGAGCTCGTCAAAGCGAAGTTGGCCGTCTTGGAGCGCGGAATAGAGTTTTGCGCCGACAACACCGCCTATTCCTGCCGCCATGACGATGGACGATGCCACTTCCGAAACAAAACCGCGCCGCTTCAATTCTCGTTGCAACACGAACACGACGGCGATAAACGCGCACGCCAGCATCAATCCGTAACTGTGGATGCCGAATGGCCCGAAATCAATCAGCGTGGGATACATTAAATTAATACCTCCTAGGATTTACGCAGACGAACCCGGTAAGCGCGGTTGTAAACCGCGCCTACCGGATTGAACGCCTCGCGAAGAAAAAATTATTCCCAAAAATTATTCTCCCAGATACGCTTGCCGCACCCGTTCGTCCGCTAATAACTCGGCGGAAGAGCCTTCGATGGGAATCTCGCCTGTCTCCATGACGTAGCCGCGGTGCGTGAGTTCTAGCGCGATGTGTGCGTTCTGTTCTACCAGCAGAATCGTCGTGCCTTCGGCGTTAATCTGCTGAAGGATGTCAAAAATCTGTTTGACAATGAGCGGTGCGAGCCCGAGCGAGGGTTCGTCCAAGAGAAGCAATCGCGGGTTTGACATGAGTGCACGCCCGATGGCGAGCATCTGCTGTTCACCGCCGCTGAGACTGCCGCCCCGCTGTCTCTGCCGCTCCGCCAGCACCGGAAATAGCGCGAACATTTTGTCTAAATCGGCACTGACACCCGGTTTATCGGTTCGGAGGTATGCGCCGAGTTCTAGGTTCTCCAAGACAGACATGTCGGGGAAGATGAGCCGGCCCTCCGGCACCTGCGAGATACCGAGGGCGACGCGTTGCTCCGCCGAAGTATCCGTAATATCCGCGTCTTCAAAGTGGATGCTTCCCTGTGCAGGGGGATGCACACCGGAGATAGTCATCAGTGTTGTCGATTTACCGGCACCGTTCGCGCCGATGAGGCACACCATTTCACCCTGATGCACCGCCATTGAGATTCCCCTGACAGCGCGGATATTGCCGTAAGAGGTGTGAATGTTCCTGAGTTCAAGCATCGTCAGTTGTTCCTAAATACGCCGTGATGACGCGTTCGTCGTTTTGCACGTCTGCCGGTTTTCCATCACTGATTTTCTCACCGTGGTCCAACACCGTAACCCAGTCGGAAATCTGCATGACAAGTTTGACATCGTGTTCGATGAGGAGCACGGCGATGCCTTGTTCGCGGATAGTATAGATAAGTTCGATGAGTTCCTGTGTTTCTAGCGGGTTCATGCCGGCAGCGGGTTCGTCCAACAGGAGGAGTGTCGGTTCCGTAGCGAGGGCTCTAGCGATTTCGACGCGCCGCTGATCTCCGTAAGAGAGGTTCCCTGCTGTCTGTTCCACCACGTCGTCAAGTCCCACAAACGCTAACGTTTCCAGCGCGCGCTCGGTGATGTCCGCTTCTTCCTGTCGCTGCTTTTTTGTGCGTAGGACCGAACCGATTAAGGCACTTGACGTGCGCGGATGCCTGCCGATTTTGACGTTGTCCAGCACCGTCAAATCCGAGAAGAGTCGGATATTCTGAAAGGTTCGGGCGATGCCGCGTTCCGTAACCTGGTCTGGCCGGAGTCCGGTAATCTGGTTACCTAAGAAGTTGACGGTGCCGGCTGTCGGTTTATCCAATCCTGTGACGCAGTTAAACAGCGTCGTTTTGCCTGCCCCATTCGGTCCGATGAGACTGAAGATTTCGGATGGGCGTACGTGCATCGTGACATCGTTCAGCGCGATGACACCGCCGTAATGCCGGCTGAGTTGTTTTGTCTCCAAGATGTGTTGGGTGTTTTCTGCCATGTTTATTCCTTGCCAATTCCAAATTCTTGTTTGGTAGGCGCGCTTTGTAAGCGCGTTCCCCAAACCTGCGCGGTTACAAACCACGCCTCCGGGGTTTGTTCTGCGTCAGTCATATAATAGTATATCTTAAGTTGGGTTTGCATGTCAAGTCGTGCAAGAACCAGAGCGATTCAGACGATGCTAGAGTTTTCCATAATACCTAGAAACTGAGATGAAACAAGAGAAACCATGAAAAACATTGGAACCTGGTTCTTCAAACAACGCTCATCCGGCGGCTTTTCACCTTAGCCGTTGTCGCGCTTTTGGGCGTGCAACGCAATGTAAATATTGCGTGCCTCGCGACACTCGCCGGTATCTTCGCGGGCGTTCAAGTGCGATTCTGCGATGGGCGGATGTTGAACGGTTGCCCCGGCCAATGTGCCACTTTTGCGGAAAAATCATTTTTTTTGTTGGATTTATGGTACCTTTTGCGTGAAAAACACGTCTAATGAGTTAAAAGCGTGCAGCATCGTTCAAGTGCCGCCATGCAGTGGCGGGATGTCCAAATGAAAACGGACATTGTCGCACTACCGAAGTCCCAGATTGCCCGATTGAAAGGAACTACCGGGATACGCAGCTCGGCAGGCAATCGGTTCCTGGCGGAACCGCTTAGACAGATGAAGGGGCATGCTTGCAATAAAGCGAGCATCACCGTTAAGTTCTTGAATGTGTTATTTGTGTTTAACAACTCCGATTGCGAGGAGCATCATCAAAAAAAAGGAGCTCGTCAAGTCATGACAACCCGTAACGCCATCGTTTGCGCGGTTATCCTTGCGCTAGCGATAGTCGGTGGTATATCCTTCTATGCTCAGTGGGAACTGAAGCGGTTCAATGCATCACTCCCAACACCACCCGTAGCGGTGCAGGAAAAGGAAAACACCGACACTGAACCACAGCATCCAACAAAGGGTGCCGAGCATCTTGCCGCACGCCCCGAAACAAGTGCTGTCCCCAATGACGGGCCTGAGGGGTTACCTGAAATCACCGGGGTTTTTTCGGCGGAAACGGACATCGGTGAAACCGAGGGCGTTCCGTGGCTGGATACACCGCTGGAAGCGGGGCCTATCGAGGCGGAGCGCGTCTCACCCTTTGGTTTCGGCCCCTATCCCGATGTGCCACCCGATTTTCCACTCCAGGTGCCGTGGAACCGCTCCGAAGAAGGGATGGCGCGGTTTAATGAAGATATCCGCATCCAATTTGAACTGATGGCCCGCGTGCTCATTAAACTTTGGAACCAGGGCCACACCAATCTTGATGGCGGCACTTTTGAAAACGGCTTGGTGTTGCCACTCTATCCGGGCACTGTGTATCTCCGATATGAAGACAACTGGGAAGAAGTAGAAAATGGTGACATTCACGCTGTTGATAGCGAGATTCTTGTGGGATCCGGCGTTTCTGCAGCAGAAGAGGCGCAAATTCTCAAGGGTGAAACCCCGCCAGGGATTCGCATTCTGGATTTTTCTGATGGGATTGAACCTTATACGTTTCTGGACTTACCGTAACTAAAATGAGGAGGAAAACAAAATGCAAAGGTGCAATTTTAACCTCAAATGGGTGCAGTTCTTTGCTTACTTTTGTGTCGTGTTCTTCTGTGTAACGACACTCCCGAAAGTTGGCAGAACGAATCATGCCGTTGATGCCGATGCCACTGCTAGTGCGCAAAAAACCGGACAAAACTCTTTCTGGGCTACCTTCAAAGGGGAAGCAAAGGCAGAGGTGCACTCTCCGCCTTTCAATTTCGGTAGCAAAAACAGAAAACTGAATGCCCCGCGCAAGAACTGATTTGGGATAAAAAACTTGACAAATTGTGTGAAAATAGATAACATTATGGATAAAAGTGGAATCTTGCTAAAAATGTTTTAACTGGAGGTAGGTATCATGAAATCGCGTCGTATACCTTTGGCATTGACGCTCTCGCTGGTGGCGCACGTGTGCATCGCGGTAGCCGTGGCGTATGTTGCGCTCACTGTCCAAAATCAGACACCGAGGGATACCCTTGATGTCAGTTTCTTCATCGTCACGCCGCCGAAGGCGCATCCGCGGGAGTTGATAACGCCCGCGCCGTTTGTCGCGCCTACGCCGATACCGGATTTGCAAGTCGCCCGGCAAACTGAGCCGACGACACGCCGTTCGGCTATCGCACGGGAGAAAACAACGTCGCTGAACACTGCACTGCCTGCGAGTCCGGTGATTGCAGACAGACCGGCGGCACCGAAGCGTGGACAGGTGAACGTTTCCAGCACGGCTGCCGTTCGTCCGGAGACTGCGCAGCCGCTCACAACGGCGGCAGACTTGGCGATAGAATCAGATGCGCCGCTGGCCGCAGGCTTGAGTCGCGGGAATGCCCTCACAGCAGGGCTCAGTGGCGGAGAGGGAGAAGGTGAACATGCTGGCACTGGACGCGGTGCTTTCGGCACCACAGGTGGAGTTCATCAAGGACGCGGGAAAGGTTATTCCGGTCTGGACTCCCTCGTCGGTGGTGCTGGCGTTGCGAATATGAACGCCGCCTTGGCAGACGTTACGGAGAACATTGTGCTCGGCAACACGGTGCCGCCGCTCCCGAAAGGCACACCGGGTGCTATCATTCAAGGACGCGGCAAGGAACTACTCGGGAGACTGAACCTCGTTCGGCTCGATGATCCGTTGCATCCGAACTACGATTTCTGAGGCAGCGGCATCGGACATCTCCGATTTGGGGCAGGTCTGCCCTATTTAGTCAAGGCATTAAACACGCAAACCGGTGTCCTCACGCAACTTGTGGACGCTGTTCAAATTACTGATGCGGCATTCTTTGAATCGCCGATTATCTTCATGGAGCCCGTTTCTGGTTCGGTTCTTCAGAACAACACGTTGGGAGTCAGTGATGCTATCTGGGATACGCAGAGTGCGCGTGCTACGAAAGGCTACACCGACCGGGAGGCGCAACGCATCCGTGAATACGTTATCAACCGTGGTGGGTTTATCTATATGCCGACGCACGGCAATACGGAGGAGGCGATGCGTCCGGCGCGGCGCGTCTTACGGCAAATTCTGCCGGAATATCACCTCACCGTTATTCCCCAGGACCACGAGCTCTACAGCAGTTTTTATGATTTGAACGGCCCGCTCCGTTTTCCTGTGCGGAAGATTGGGAGCACGATTCTCCATCATGGGCCGTATAGCAGCCAGTTGCAAGGCGTTTTCATTGACGGACGGCTGGCGGTTCTCGTGGATACGGAGGCGATGATTCACGTGATGGATGGCGCGGTGCAGAAACCGTTCTTCGGGCATTACCAAGACCGGAATAAGGTGTTAGACGAATTCGCGCCTGCCGCGGCACGGCAACTCATCAACATTGTCGTTTACGCCGTGACGCACGGGGGGATATCGGATTACAGTGACTATGTCCCTGCGGCGGCTCTCACGGATGTGGATAGGGAACGTATCCCGAAAGCCGCACCGAAAACGCGGTTGTAAGGGGTTGTGAATATCCTGCGGGCGGCATCGAGACGCGGGAGGGCTCTCCTACCGGAGGAAAGCGAAGCATGCTTTTGGTAGTTGACAAACTGCCGTGAGCAAGGTATAATATAGGATGCAAATCCCCGGTAGGCGCGCTTTGTAAGCGCGCGACGCGAATACTAGGATGCAAGTCCCCGGTAGGCGCGCTTTGTAAGCGCGCACGAATACCAAGCGGCGCGACTATAAACCGCGCCTATCGGGAACGTTCAGTTGGAACAAGGAGGCTTAAAACAGAAATGGCAAATTACGCAAACCCCGATGTTTTGGTAAGCACGGCATGGGTAGCACAGCACGGCGGCGATGCCGGCATCCGACTGCTTGAAGTGGACGTGGATACGTCCGCCTACGGCGAAGGACACATCGCCGGTGCGGTTGGACTCAATTGGCAGACGCAGCTCTGCGACCAGGTTCGGCGCGACATCCTCACCAAGGAGCAGTTTGAGGCCCTCTGCAACGACAGCGGCATCGGCAACGATACCACCGTTGTCTTCTACGGTGACAATAACAATTGGTTCGCAACTTATGCCTTGTGGCAGTTTCGTTACTATGGGCACGACGAAAGTTTGCTCAAGGTGATGAACGGCGGCCGCCAAAAATGGATAGACGAAGGCAGGGTGCTCGTCACCGAAGTCCCTGATTATGCCAGCACCGGGTATCGGGCGAAATTTCCTGATGACAACGTGCGCGCGACGAAGGACAACATCCTGCCGACGTTGGAGCAGGGTGTGATTCACCTCGTGGATGTCCGGTCGCCGGCAGAATTCTCAGGCGAAGTCATCGCGCCACCGGGCATGAACGAGACGGCGCAGCGCGGCGGACATATCCCCAGCGCGGCGAATATCCCGTGGGCAACCGCTGTCGCCGAAGATGGCACCTTTAAATCCCACGACGAACTGCAGGAAATCTACGGCGGCGCAGGCGTTGACGCGGAGAAGGAGACTATCGCTTACTGCCGCATCGGCGAACGTTCATCGCATACGTGGTTCGTGCTGAAGTATCTGCTCGGTTATGAGAAGGTGCGCAACTACGATGGCAGTTGGACAGAGTGGGGCAATCTTGTCGGCGCACCCATCGCCCGCGACTAACAGTGGTTTAGACAGCCTGAATGCCGGAGGCGCGGTTTCAAACCGCGCCTACCTAATCCTGAAAATCCTGTTAATCCTGTTAATCCCGAAAATCCTGTTAATCCTGCTTGGGTTTGAATTATGCCGAAATTTATCACGACACACGCCATCGCCTGCATGACGCGCCAAGATGTCGCGCGATTGCTGAAACGGTTCCGCGAAGCGGAGAACGCGGAGGTTAAGAACGTCCGTGTGCTATGCGATACACTCTCCGGACGGCTAGTCTGCGAGTGGGAAGCCCGCGACCGGACGACTCTGATTGCGTGGTTGAAAACGTGCAACGTGCAATTGCGCGGCACCGGCGAATGGCTCATGACGGTGCAATATGAGTCGGTTGGTGATGAATTAGTAACCCCAACGCGACAGCCGAACTAAACCCATGTATTACTTAACCCGGCAGACTGCTTTTGAAGCATCGCACTACAACCGCATCCCCGAATTGAGCGAGGCAGAGAATGTCGCGCTCTTCGGTGCCGCCGCGAACCCGAATAGCCACGGGCATAACTACGTGCTTGAGGTGATGGTGAAAGGCGAACTTGATGCGGACAACGGGATGGTTATCAATTTGGTGACGTTAGACGCGTTGTTGAAGGCAGAGGTGCTTGCACACTATGATCATCGGCATTTAAACCTTCAACATCCGGTGTTCTCACGCAACCCACATCTGCAACCGACGAACGAAAACATCGCTATTGAGATTTGGGGGCGGCTGGCTCCGTCTCTGCCGGGTGGATTGCTGCATCGGGTGCGTCTGTATTCGGCGACAACGCAATTCGCCGACTATTATGGAGAAGGACAGATGGTTTACCTCACCAAAGTCTATGAGTTTAGTGCCGCGCATCGTCTGCACAGCCACGTCCTCAGCGACGCGGAAAACCGCGACATCTTCGGGAAGTGCAACAATCCAGCGGGGCACGGCCACAACTACGTCATGGAAGTCACCGTAAAGGGCGACGTAGATGCGAAAACGGGGCTCGTCGCCGGGCTGAATCTGCTTGACGAAGCGGTGGCAACCCGTGTCTACGCACGGTTTGACCACAAGCATCTCAATCTGGACACGCCGGAGTTTGAGACGCTCAATCCTACTTCGGAAAACTTCGTGCGGGTGTTGTGGGATGCGTTGGAACCGGCGGTGGCACCGGTGTCCTTACACCGCATCCGTTTGCGCGAAACCCCGAAAAATCATTTTGACTATTACGGTGAGTAGAGATGGAGACGCATTTTGCTTGCGTAGCGCAGGCGCATTTGTGCCAGTGCTACGCCACTAGGTATGAAAAATAAACAGCGTAACGAGACTGCAGAATTAGAGGGGCTCTTCACGCGGATGCTTGAGAATCTGGGTGAAGACCCGGGCCGCCAAGGCTTGGTGAACACGCCGCTCCGTGCCGCGAAAGCGATGCAATTTTTGACGAGCGGCTACCATCAAGACATTGACAAAATCTTGAACAACGCGGTATTTGACGAGGACTACGACGAGATGGTGATTGTCAAAGACATCGAGTTTTACAGTCTTTGCGAGCACCACATTCTCCCGTTTTGGGGGAGGTGTCACGTCGGTTATATTCCGCGGAGACGGATTATCGGGTTGAGTAAGATTCCGCGTATCGTGGATATGTTTTCACGGCGGTTGCAAGTGCAGGAACGGCTCACCCGCGAGATTGCCGAAGCGTTGGAGAACACCTTGGAGCCGCAGGGTGTCGCTGTCGTCATGGAGGGGCAACACCTATGCATGATGGCACGTGGCGTGGAGAAGCAGGCACCGAAGATGACGACGAACGTCATGCGCGGCATTTTTCGGGAGAATAATTCCACCCGCTCCGAATTTTTGAAATGCATCCAAGGTGGGACATAGCGCGAGGGAACCAGCGGCGCGCGTTGCACCTGAACACCGCGTGGGGAGAGACAAAACCATGAAGAACCCGGCTATAGAGTTTGAGACGCTTGAGGGAAAGGTTGCAGTCATTACCGGCGCGTCGCGAGGCATCGGCAAGGCGACAGCGTTCGCTTTCGCTGCGGCCGGCGCGAGATTGGTGCTCGCCGCGCGCACGCCTGACGCTGTTGAGAACGTCGCCGCGCAACTCCGACAGGAAGGTGGCGCGGCGATAGCCGTTCCTACCGATATCACGCAGGTAGACGCTGTGGGGCGGCTCTTCCAACGGACGCTGGATGCGTATCAACGGGTGGATATTTTGGTGAACAACGCCGGGAGCGGCCGCTTCGGGCCTGTGGTGGATTTCACGCCAAGCGATTGGGACAGCGTTCTCAATTCCAATTTGAAGGGAGTCTTCCTCTGTGCGAAGTCTGCGCTACCGGCAATGTTCGCGCAAGGCAGTGGGCACATTGTCAATGTGCTTTCGATTGCGGCGCGGGAGCCTTTTGCAGCATCTAGCGCGTATTGCGCGGCGAAGGCGGGCGCGCTGGCTTTCACAAAGGTTTTAGCGGCGGAGGTGCGTCAACATCACATCCGGGTTACGGCTGTTCTGCCTGGTTCAGTGCATACCTCGTTTTGGGATGAGAGTTCGGCGCATCCGGACTTTGAGGAGATGCTGAAACCTGCGCATGTTGCTGAGGCGATTGTCTCTATCTGTCGACAACCTCAGGGGATGGTTACCGATGAGATTGTGGTGATGCCGCCGCTTGGCATCTTATGATTGTCTTGAAATCAAGTGACATCCTACAAGTCTGTAGTTTGCGATCGCCTGATCGCAAACGGATTGAGTCTGTAGCATGCAAGAACTTTGAGCGCACAAGCCGAAAAGCGGAAGAGGGAAGGTTGGAAATATGTCTCAGAGCTTCGTCCTCTCCACCTTCGCTAATATGTGAGAGACTGACGCGGTGATGGCCGTTCACCCGTGCCACTTGAAATCAAGCGACATCCTACAAGAAACGTCCCAGCCGCCGCCGAATGCGAATTTTTCTGATGGCGCGCGCATCCGCATCGGTAATGGTGATAACAGAATCGCCCAACTCCAACTCTGTTCCCGTTTTGGGTATCGTGCCAATCCGGTCGAGGATATAGCCGGCGACTGTCTCATAGTCACCTTCGGGAATGGGTAGTTCGTAATGCTCTCTCAAAATAGCAACCTCGGCTCTGCCATCGCATTCAAGCGTGCGTGCGTTAAGAAGATGGATGAAATCGGGTCCGTCGCGTTCATCGGCGAACTCGCCGACGATTTCTTCAACCAAGTCTTCAACAGTCGCGAGCCCGACGATGCCGCCGTATTCGTCCACGGCGAATACCATTGTGTGCTGGCTCTCTTGAATTTCTTTGAGGAGCGCGTTGATGTTTTTCGATTCCGGCACAAAGTGCAAGTCGGTGCGGATAAACGGTTCGATTGTCGCCGGTTGGCTATCCGCATAGATGACATCGAGGAGATGGACAATCCCGATGAAGTTATGGCTCTGTTCTTCGTAAACGGGAATGCGCGAGAAGCCGGCATCGGCGGCGGTTTGCAAAAAATCTTGGTAGGTTGTGTTTTTCTCAATCGTGACGATGTCCACGAGTGGCACCATCACTTGGGCAACCGTGCGGTTCTGCAGGTCCAACAGACTGTGAATCATTCGCCGCTGATGGGTTAGGAGATTGCCCGATTCTTCGCCCATAGTGGCTAGCAGCCGCAGTTCTTCGCGCTGTGCATCTGGGCTCGGCGCGCTCGCACGTCTGTCAACGATTCTGACGATGAGGCGCGATACCGTCTGCACAACGGAAATAATCGGGGCTAAAATCAGTTCAGAGAGGCGTAGCGGATAGGCATAACGCAGTGCCAAACTATCGGCCTTGACACGAAAGACGGTTTTGGGTAAAATCTCCCCAAAAATGAGGAGCAGGATGGTGATGCCAACCGTGGCGATGAGCCCTTGAACGCTTTCAGTGAGGTTCGGCAGTGCGCCGGCTGTCAGCCTCTCGCCGAATTGGGCGATAAGGACGTTCGCAAGGTTTGTGCCGACGAGCGTGAGTGCCAGCATCCTGTCCGGCGATTCAATGAGCCGGTGAATAATTTGTGCCTTTTCGTCGCCGGTGTCAACGCGTTGGTTCATCCGCATTTTATTGACAGAGACGAGTGCCGTTTCTGAGCCGGAGTAAAACGCCGAGAGCGCGAGGCAAATCAGTATTGCGATGGACAACGACACGAACACGGCGAGTTGCGCCGAACCGTCTGCGCCTATGAGAAAAAGGGATAGGAGAAGAATTTTCAAGTTTTTCCTCTACGACTGCGCACCTTTGGCACGAATAAACAGCCGCGTGATGAAGTTCCCTTCAATGTCCGCGATTTCAAATTCAAGTCCGTTGTCGTCAACGGACGATTCACCGATGGCAGGAATGCGGCCGAAGAGTCCGAAGGCGTAACCACCGATGGTATCGGCACCTTCTTCGCTCAGTTTGAGTCCAAACTGTTGGTTGAGTTCCCGGACGCTCACGCGTCCGGAAGTCTCCAACGCCAGTGGTTCTTCAGCGTGTTGGATATAGAGAAATTCAGCGGGCATGTCGTGTTCATCGACGATGTCGCCGACGACCTGCTCAATAATATCCTCAGTAGTGACGATGCCGGAAACGCCGCCGTATTCATCAAGCAGAATCGCCATTTTGGTTTTTTCGCGCGCCAGTTGCGGCAACACCATCCCGATTTTTCGGGTTTCAGGTACCCGAATCGGTTCGCGGATGAGCGGCGCGCTAGATGGGGACAGTTGCGCCTCCTGCATCGCGAGGAACGCTTCAAGCGTAAGTGTCTCCATTTCCAAATGTCGCCATTGCGGCAGATCCTTCACATAGAAGATGCCGCAGATATTGTCAATTTGTTCCTGATAGACAGGGATGCGTGAGAAACCGGATTCCTTCGCGCGGGTTAAGGTGGCTTGAAGTGTTTCGGAGGTAGGCACGGCGATGACAGCGGTTCGTGGCACCATAATTTCTTTCGCTTCGATGTCGCGCAATTGCAGGATATTCATGACGATTTCGCGTTCATCAGGTGGGAGTGCTTCCTCGTGATAGGTATCAACGATGTTTTGAAAATCTGCCGCGGTCAGCTGTTCTCTGGGTGCGAAGTTGCCGCCGAATATGGGCGCGAGGAAGTCAATAATCTTGCGCAAAACGGCGCGCACCGGCGTAATCACAATGGAGAATCCCCACAGCGGGGGGGCTGTCCACGATGCAAAAGGTTCGGCGTATTTAATAGCGAATGTCTTCGGGGCTAGTTCGCCGAAAATCAGCATCAGTAGCACACTGAGTGTTGTTGCCGCTGCCAGTTGGATGACTTCGGTGTATGCCGGGTGCGGTAGCACGCGTCGGATTACCCATAGCATGAGGATGGCGAATGCGACGTTCACTAGGTTATTCCCGAGCAGCACGGTAATAAACAACCGGCGGGGGTTGTCAACGAAGTTCACGATTGCAGTTGCGCCGCGCTTTTTGAGGCGGAGCCGCTCGATTTGCACCCGAGTCAACGCGCACAATGCGGTTTCGGAACCCGAGAAAAATCCGGACAGCCCGAGGAGCCCGAGTAAACTGAGCAGATAAGGGAGTAGTGGAACAACTTCCATGTTTTTTAACCTACGGGAGACTTCTGCAATTTTATCCTGTCTGGTAAGTGTGCTTGAAGGCCAGCGTGCGCGGTTGTAAACCGCGCCTACCGTGGCATGTGCGTCTTTCGGGACGAGAGGTCCCTCCTACTGATGCGCGGTTGTAAACCGCGCCTACCGTCGCTGTTTTAAGTCGTGCGCCGTTATGAGGGTTGCCGCGGCTGCCGATACCTTTCCGGCGGCAGTTAAGATAACTACCTTTTTAATTATCATAACATATTCGTAAACGGATTGCAAGAAAAAAATGATGACAAAATTAGAACAGATGCAACGCATCGAGGCGTGCCGGATTATTGCCATCATTCGTGCCAATAGCGCGAAGGAGCTCATGAAAGCCGCCGAAGCTATTCACGCCGGTGGTGTCGACGTTATTGAAGTGACGATGACAACGCCGAATGCGTTACAAGTTATCCGCGACGTTTCCTCGGCGCATGGCGATGCTATCCTTGTCGGTGCTGGTTCGGTCCTTGATTCGGAGACAGCGCGCGCCGTGATGCTCGCGGGCGCGGCGTTCATCGTCAGTCCTGTCACTAAACCGGATGTGATTGACGTGT
The DNA here is from genome assembly GCA_003635305.1 of Candidatus Poribacteria bacterium. Taxonomy (GTDB): domain Bacteria; phylum Poribacteria; class WGA-4E; order WGA-4E; family WGA-3G; genus AGPOR5. The sequence goes on from PYJE01000194.1 coordinate 13,336, forward strand.
GCAACCGATACGGCAAAGTGGTTATCCCCGGGGCGTTTACGCCGACAGAGATTTTGGCGGCGTGGGAGCGCGGCGCGGATTACGTCAAGGTGTTTCCATCGGGCGGTGTCGGTTCCGCTTACATCAAAGATGTGAAGGCACCGCTGCCGCAGATTCCGCTCGTGCCGACGGGCGGCATCAACGCCGAGAACGCCTCCGAATTCCTCGCCGCCGGTGCTACTGCCTTAGGGGTGGGAAGCGCGCTGGTGGATAATCGCCTCATTGAAGCAGGCGACTTCAACGTGCTTACCGAACGGGCACAGAAATTGGTAGCCGCGGTGCAATCCGCGCGGTAAGCGGCGGGAATTGTGGCTTTTCTTGACAATTAATCGCGTTTTTGCTAATGTTAACGCAACGGTAGCGACGTTTGGGCGCGCAAGGGCATTCTCCCTCAACTTTAACATCTAGCGAGTCACCATGCAGGTTAACGAACAAATCTTAGGGAAATATAAGATAGAGGAGGTTTTGGGTAGCGGGAGTTTTTCTACCGTCTATCGCGCGCACGAGGAGATGACTGGGCGTGTTGTCGCGATTAAGGCCCTACACAAAGACCCTTATTTACAGGGCCGCATGAAGTATCTCCACAACGAAATCCGCTCGATGTCGAAGATTTGGGGGCATCCCAATATCGTCTCGATTCATACCGTTGAGCCAGCGTACGATAGATATATAGCGTTGATTATCATGGAGTATGTTGAGGGGAAAAGCCTGCACGAGTTGATACAGGGCGGCGTGCTGAACGTGGCGGAGGCACTCAATATCAGTCTGGATATCTGCCGCGGGCTAAAAATGGCGCATTCCCAAAGGATTCTGCACCGCGACATGAAGCCGGAGAACGTCCTGCTCACGGCGGAGAAACAGGCGAAAGTCGCCGATTTCAGCATCGCGCGGATTTTCAGCGATGCTACGGAATTTGCGGCGACGATGACAGGTACCCGGCGGTATATGGCACCTGAGCAGCACTTCGGTGATTATGACTTTCGCGCAGACCTTTACGCTACCGGCTTAATCATCTATCAGGCAGTAACCGGTCGCTTTCCGTTTTCCGGGGAAAAGGAGGAGATGGATAAGCAGAAAGCCGCGGGCGAGATAGAGGATTTGGAGGATTGTCCGGAACCGTTGCACGATTTTTTGAAGAAGGCTCTCCATCGCGAATTGGATGAGCGTTACCAAACCGCCGATGAGATGTATGATGCCTTGAGTTGGATTCACCAGAGTGAATACATCAAGCATGCCACGCGTCTCATTAAGGAGGGAGCTGGCGGTTCACGGCGAACGTCGCTTGCAGATGCCCTTGAGCGCGGTAGAAAAACCTTCCACCTCTCGCGTGAGGAGGCGGAGCGGATTAACCAAAATCTTTTTTACAAACGCCAGCGGGAAGAATTAAGCAACAAAAACGAGAAGCTAGTAGCGCAGCTGACGCAACTTTACGACGAGGCAGAACGGCATGCGCGGGCGTATGAATATCCGCGCGTTATTGCGGAAGTCCACAAGGCAAATCGCCTTTGCCTAGAGGAATATGCGCCGCAAAACGGTGATGCCGCCGGTGACGTTACACTTATTGAAAGGGTGGATGACATTTTCCATCACCTCGGTTCTTGGGAAAACCTGTCAAACGCGGCAGCACCGACGGTGGGTAACGTTATTGAGCTCATCCAGAAATTGCCGACGAACGAAGAGGCACTTCTCAAGGCATGGCTGGAGCATGAAGATGCGCCGGGGGCAGCGGCACCCGTCCTGCCACCGCCAATTCAACCGGTGGTTGAGGCTGCCAGCAGTTATCGGCTGTTGATTGAGGAGGCTTCGCCGGAGTTTCTGCTGGATAAAATCCACGGCGATATTCAATATCCGCATGAGCACGAGGCACTTCGCATTTATCAGCAAGCCATTATTTGTGCGCAACAGGAGCGAGCGCGGCAGGCGCGTGCACACTATCGGAAGCTTGGCGCGTTCTATCAGAAACAGGCGCACATCTTCGGCAAAGGGAATGACGACGATATGGAGCTCGTCGCCAACTGTTATACGCGGGCAAGGTTCGCTTACACCGCGGCGAATAAACAGCGCACCGCCAAAAAGCATGCCCGAAATGGCGGTGTCTACTACTCGCGCCTCGCACGGCGGCTTGAACTGCAGCGGGCTTGGGTGGAAGCAGGGAAATCCTACGTCCTCTCGGCAGACAATTATTCCTACGCGAAGCAGGAGGCACAGGTGGAAGAGTGCTGCGCTGCCGCAACTATTTGCTATTTTAACGCCGCTGAGAGCGCGTATCTCCAAGGCGATTTGCAAACCGCCTACGATTTTTGCATGTTGATTTTGGCTATCGGTGAGAAATTGCAAACGCCGACGAAAGCCGTTATTGAGACAGAGAAACTCCTCGCCGAAATCCCGGTGCGGGATTAGTTTTCTAGGAGGGACATGGAATTGCGTCAGTCCTGTTTTGCTGAAGTGCGGAAACGAACCCGGTAGGCGCGCGGTGTAAGCGCGCTACTCGCGGGAGAAGATGAACATGTATGATATTCTTACCATCGGACGTAGTTCCTTGGATCTCTATGCTAATGACATCGGTGCGGCGTTTGCCGATATTCGGAGTTTCGGCGCGTTCGTCGGTGGGTGCCCGACGAATATCAGCGTCGGCATCCAACGCCTCGGGCTCCGGGCCGCGTTACTCACCGCTGTAGGCGAAGACCCGGTTGGCGAATTCCTGCTCAAGTTTTTAAAAAATGAAGGTGTGGCGACGCAATTCGTCGCGCACAAGCCGGGGCACCGAACGAGTGCTGTCGTTCTCGGCATTGAACCGCCGGACCGGTTTCCGCTCATCTTTTATCGCGACAATTGTGCCGATATTGAGCTCACGATTGACGATGTCCTCGCCGCGCCGATTGCCGAGAGTCGAGCCGTGCTGATAAGCGGCACCGGGTTGAGCAAGGAGCCGAGTCGGAGTGCCACACGTTACGCCGCCGAAAAGGCGAAGGCAAACGGTACCGTAGTCTACTTGGATCTGGATTTTCGGGCAGACCAGTGGCATGACCCGAGGGTGTTCGGCGTTGTTATCCGTTCTGTCTTGCCACAGATTGACATCGCTATCGGCACCGAAGAGGAAATCAAGGCGGCATCCTTGAGGAGCCTCTCGCAGTTGACTATTGCGCACTCGCAAATCTCAAATCCTGATATTGAGGGAGATATTGCTGCGGCGATTGATACGCTTTTAAAAGGTGGGTTGAAGGCGTTAATAGTGAAGCGCGGCATTGAAGGCGCGGACATCCATTTAGCGAACGGTGCGCGGATGCATGCAGAACCTTTTCCCGTTGAGGTTTACAATACCCTCGGTGCCGGTGATGCGTTCGCCAGCGGCTTTATTTATGGTAACCTGAATGGGTGGAGTTGGGAGAAATCGGCGCGGTTTGGCAACGCGACCGGCGCGATTGTCGTCACACGCCACGGCTGCGCCAATTTTATGCCGACGCTTCCCGAGGTGGAGGCATTTGTCGCCGAACGCGGCGGCCTGTGAAGAGCAGAGGAGATATGTATCATGAAAACACGAAAACTCACGATGGGACAAGCCGTTGTCCAGTTTCTGCAACAGCAATTTGTTGAACGCGATGGCAATGAAACGCAATTTTTCGCCGGTATGTTCGGCATTTTTGGGCATGGCAATGTCGCTGGCATTGGACAGGCGTTGCATCAGTATGCCGACTCGTTCCGTTTTTACCAGACGCGGAATGAGCAGTCGATGGTGCATACCGCCGCGGCGTTTGCCAAGATGAACAACCGGCTGCGCACGCTTGCATGCACTACGTCCATCGGGCCTGGCGCGACGAACATGCTTACCGGTGCTGCCGGGGCAACGATTAACCGACTGCCGGTGCTTCTCCTGCCGGGTGATATTTTCTCAACGCGTCTCGTTGCACCGGTGTTGCAGCAGCTTGAATCGCCGGGTTCACAAGACATCTCGGTGAACGATTGCTTCAAACCGATTTCGCGCTACTGGGATAGAATCAATAGGCCGGAACAGTTAATCACCGCGATGCCGGAGGCGATGCGCGTGCTTACCTCCCCGGCGGAAACCGGCACAGTCACGTTAGCACTGCCGCAAGACGTGCAAGCGGAGGCTTATGATTACCCGGTTGAACTCTTTCAAAAGCGGGTTTATCCTATTCCGCGTCAGCGCGCCGATGTGAATGCTCTCAAACGCGCAGCCGCGTGGATTCGGGAGAGCAAACGTCCGCTCATTATCGCCGGCGGCGGGGTTATTTACAGCGAAGCGACGGCTCAGCTCGCGCGCTTTGCAGAGCAGACTGGGATGCCTGTCGGTGAGACGTTTGCGGGAAAAGGTTCGCTGCACTATAATCATCCGCAGAACCTCGGTGCAATTGGGGCGACGGGAACACCGGGCGCGAACATCACTGCACGCGAGGCAGACCTGGTGATTGCCCTCGGCACGCGCCTAAGCGATTTTACTACTGCTTCCAAAACGGCGTTCCAAAACCCTGATGTCCGGTTCATCGGCATCAACGTTGCCGAGTTCGATGCGTTTAAGCATGCCGCCTTGCCGCTTGTCGCTGACGCGCGCGTTACGCTGGAGGAGCTCGCTGTCGCTGTCGGCAACTATCGGGTGGACGCGGGCTACGCGGCGCGCATTGAGAACTATCGGGACGAATGGGAAGAAGAGGTGGAGCGGCTCTATCATCTTGGACACGGGCCGTTGCCGAGTCAGAGTGAAGTCATCGGGGTTGTGAACGAGGTGTCGCGTCCGGAAGATGTGATGGTATGCGCGGCTGGCAGTCTGCCGGGCGATTTGCATAAATTGTGGCGCGCCCGAAACCCGAAGCAGTTTCATCTGGAATACGGCTACTCGTGTATGGGCTATGAAATCGCGGGCGGGCTTGGCATCAAAATGGCAGACCCGGGGCGCGATGTCTATGTCATGGTAGGCGACGGTTCGTATCTGATGCTGGCGCAGGAAATCATCACCTCCATTCAGGAAGGCTACAAACTGATTGTGGTGTTGGTAAACAATGATGGGCACAGTAGCATCGGCGGTTTGTCGCGTGCGACTGGGGCGCAGGGGTTTGCCACCCGCTTCCGCTATCGCGAAGAGGAGAGTGGACAGTTGCAAGGCGAATTCTTGCCGGTAGCTCTTGCCGCGAACGCCGCCAGCCTAGGCGCGAACGTGATTGAAGCGAAGACGTTGCTGCAGCTCAAAGCCGCACTGCACGAGGCGCGCGAGGCATCGCATACCACCGTGGTGAAGATTGACGTGGACTATGACGAGCAGGTCCCGCGGTATGAATCGTGGTGGGATGTGCCTATCGCGCAAGTCTCCGAAGTTGACTCCGCGCGGGCAGCGTATGAAGAATACGAAGTTGATAAACGGAAGGAGCGGTATTTTTTGTAAACACCTGAACCTCCGGTAGGCGCGGTTTCAAACCGCGCCTACGGTTTGAGGACTGCGCGGTTTCAAACCGCGCCTACGGGGTTTGGTTTGAAACCGCGCCTACGGGGTTTGGTTGAACCCGTGCCTACGGGGTTTGGTTTGATGACTGCGCCTACGGTGTGTGGTTTGATGGCTGCGCGGTTGAAAATCGCGCCTATAGGATGTGATTGAACGGCTGCGCGGTTGGAAATCGTGTTGTTAACCGGAAGCGCGGTTTGAGAATGTGGTTACCGGGTTTTATTGGAAGGAAAACGATGAAAGCATCAGAACTTTTAGCCAAAGTCAAAGCTGGGGAAGCCATTCCGTGCGGTAAGTGCGATGGGACAATCCCCGCGGACGAGATTTTAGGGTTTGTCTTTAAACGCGGTGAATTGGCACCGCG
>PYJE01000195.1 GCA_003635305.1 Candidatus Poribacteria bacterium
CGATTTGGAAAGCAACAGATCCTGCTTCTTCATAAGGACATAGCGTAACCTGCTTAGTTGCTCTGTTTGCAAGCCAATATTGTTTCAGAAGCGGAATATCAGCACTGCAGGCGAGATTCTGACAAGGAACAGTGCGCGCCCAGATATAGGCAAAAGGCATAGAACCATTGGGTTCGTTTGGATAGAACGGCTGCAGTTCTTCTTCCACTTCTGCGAGGATGCGTTCTCCCCATTTTTGGACATCGTCGCGAAAGCGTTGTCCGTATTTTTGTGGGAATTCAAGCGTGCACTTCTGGATTAAGACAGCGACCGGATTGAGATCACAGGAGTGGGTTTCGCATCCGAGGCGTTGTGCTTCGAGCGGAATGGAGCCGCCTCCGCCGAACGGATCTAGCACCTTGGGCGGGGTCCCGCCGTGGGAGTCCAAGATGTCGCGTCGCGCCTCATCTATCCAGGGCGGCTTAAGCGCATTTTCCCATTTGGAGAGTTGGACAATGAAGTCCTGCTTGCGGGGTGGTTCTGGCGTATCGTTTGATATACTACACGTTTGTGAAGTGGGGGGGGGATTTTGGTAAGGGCAGCGTAAGCGGTAGCACGTGACGGTGCGAGCGGCCTGCGAGCCCACCAGACATGGATGCCGGTGATTCGGTGATTGTATTTGTCGCGATGTCCTTGTTCGCTAACCTCTTTGACAGGGAAAGCGGTTTCGATGATGCGTTTGTCTTTGCTCACGCGTCTCTCCGTTTGTGGAAAATTTGACAACTTGTTAATTATGATACCCTATTTTCGATTAATTGTCAAATTTATTTTTGTAATAACGGATTTTTAGGGATTTTGGGTTAGGAATCCTGGGACAATCTTGAGCAGATCATGGATGAAATTTCCCAGAACACCGAGGATGAGTCCGCCTAAAACGACTCTATGTTTGAGAGCTGTTCCAGTCAGGTCTTGATATTCTACGAGGGGGAAAATCCATCGGGCATAGTCAAACAAGATTCGGAACAAGTTGAGTGCGATGAAGAAGACGTAGACTTGCGCGGCACTGTGTAGCAGTCCGGAGAGTTCGCCGAACAGTGTGTTCATGATACCGGAGAGTTTGGCTGCGATTGAAAAGGCGAAGGGAAAGCCTCCGCAGAGTAGGAGCAACCTGTAGGGGCTTTGTCGATGGAGGAACCGGCGGCGTGTCCTCTTTTTCGCAATGAAGTTTACGACTTGCCCGTAGACTCCATGAACCCAGAGCGAATTGAGGCCTGTAACAAGAATATGGCTTTTGTTAGGCATCGGCTCCGAAAGCAGTAGTGAAAGATTAAAAAGTTCGGGTTTAGTGAAATCTAACAACAGTTCAAAGCGATTGCGCGGAGTCCAATTGTATAAATTCCTGAGGTCTAGTTCACTGTTGATGTGGAGACTTTGAACGTCCTCTGGAAAACTAGGAGAGTCAAACACGACAGGAATGTTCCCAAAAACCGTTTCGCCATCTATGCCGCGCACAGCCACTTTGAGTTCAAATCCCTTCCTGAGGAGTTCTTTTTCTTCGCGTATTTGTTCGGGTGGCCGTTCTCTCGGCTCATAATGGCTTATCTCTTCCTCCGCTGCGTCGGAACTCGCCTCTTGCAACATTTCACAAAGCGTTCGCAAATCTGCTTTGGAAAAGGCGCAAGCGGCAATCTTTTGAGATAACTCTTCCCATAATGTCGCTTGATTTTGTTGTTCCATTTTAATGCCTTATGGCTATCGGGGGAAGGGAGGGTGTTATCGCAACAAAAACCCTCCTTCCCAATAAAGCGGCCCGAGGGAACGTCGTTCCGGCCGCGCGCCTGCTGAGCGAGTGTCAGCGTTCAAGTTGGAGACGCTGAAAATCGAACTCAACGAGCCGGACAACACCGGGCTCGTTGTCGTACATCACCCGGATGGATGCAACTGTGTTCCCTGCGGGGCTCTTACGAGGGACAACCTCGTAGATTTCAGCAGATTCGCCGGCTACGGTGATTCTGTCGCCGGGTTTCCAATCCCCCACGAGGTGGAAGGGGATATAGTTCAAGGCATCAACAGTTGGTTGAGGATCCTTTTGAGGAAAGATACGTTTGAAGTTAAACATGCGTGCCTCCATCGCGGAGATTTTGGAATTACGTTAAGATTTTAACCTAATTCCGAGTTTTTGGCAAGTTTAAAATTGCGCGTTAGAAAGATTGGCGACGGCGCGCCCTATCTTTTTTACGCTTCGCGAGACTACACGGCTTGCATAGCAAAATAAGGTTTTCCCATACCGTTAACCCGCCATCTGCTTGCGGTTTTATATGCTCGGCTTCAAGTCGCCGAAAGTCTGCGGGGCCGCAGAAAACCTTATCGCAGTCGGGGCAGACGTAGCCGCCGCGGTTCTCGTCGTAGTTTCTACGGAAATAGGAGTTTTTCCACGCAGATGGGAAAGTCCGTGCCTGCGGATCGCGCGTCGGTAAATTTCTCGGAAGTTTGCTCATGGATGTTTCTCCACTTTCTTAATTTTCACTGCGCGCCGCCTGTCCCATTTGCAATCAGAAGGTAAATGCCGATGCCCAACAAGACTGCGAAACAGAAAAAGAAAATGAGCGGCACGAACGTTTCGACGATGGTCAGCCGCCAATAGGTTTTCCGCTCTTTACCTTCCTCGAGCAATTCCCACTCGCGTTTGAAAAATGGATAGGCGAGTTTCGTCTCCAATTCGTGCAACGCCTTGAATTTGCCGGAATTCAACTGGCGATAAGAACGGATGACGACATACCATGCCGCCGCTAAAAGCATGCCGAATCCCCCGAAGCCTACCATGAGAACACCGAGTGGAATGCCGTTTTGACGTTGGATCAGCGCGGAAAAGAGAACGACTAACCCAGACAGCACCAGCATATAGAAGCGGTTCGCCGTGCCGCGTTGTCGGCTGACACTGTCGGCGAGTTCCGCGTGGAGTCTGTAGATTTCTAGCAGTTCCTGTTTCTCATCCATAAGTTCATGCTCGCTTGCAATTGACGTTAGCATATTATACAACAGCCGAGTTTAAAATTGCAAGTTAAATGGAGACAGGCTATTCAATCGGGGGACAGGCCCCCGTATTACGCTTCAATGGTGCCATGTCCCACTATCTCCGAAACCGAAACCTGATAGCGAACCTCCGTGATAGGACGCACGTTCGGTAACCGTTCTGCCGGATTCTGAATGCGATGCAGCTCTGGCTCTCTCGCGGCGTTGAAGACAACGTAGAGATAATAGGCATCCTTCAGCTGCTTCGCTTTGTGCCACTCGTTGCGCGTGAGGACAACCGGCTCGCGGCCCGCGCGTGCCTTTACCTCAATACAGCGGACAGTGCCATCCGATGTCGTTGAACGAAGATCGAAGCCGAGGTTCTCTGCTGAGATATCCTCAACGGTGTTGCCCTGTGCTTCCTCATAGCGGGTGGCTTCTTCCATGCCGACGCGTTCAATGTCCGGCGCAGTCTTCATGGAAGCATCGGCATCCGCCGCCGGTCTGACGCGAATCGCACCGGCGAGGGTAGGCGGCTTTTTGGAGAGCGTCACCTCTTGCTGGCACGCTTTCTCCAACCGCATCTTTTCCTCTTCATAACGGACTTTCTGCTCCTCCTTGTTTTGTCTGACAAGTCGGACATCTTCACCGCTGTTGCTGCGGATATCCAGTTTTAGCAGTTCGCCATCTAGTTCGATGATGAGACGCTCCAACGAGGCAACACCGTATCGCCTTTTGATGTCCACTTGCCGTTGCCTTTCCTGCATCTGTTCTTGCCGATATGCCTCAAGCTGCTGCCGGGGATGCGCGCCGACTGCCGCCTCCAAATCTGCTATCTCCATCGGTGCCGTTTCCTCAGTCGGTTCGGCTTCTTGGAAGTCCCAGAGAAGCGTCGGATTGACTGTTTTCACATCGCCACCGTTTTCGGGGAGGTAAAAGGCGAAGAGCCGTTTACCGGCGATTGCGTCCGCACCATCTCGGATTTCGCCTTCATAAAAAGCGATAACGCCGTTGTATGTGCCACCCGGGTCTTCAAAGCAGGCACCGGTTTTGAGGGTATCGGCGAGGGTTTGTTCTGCCCACTGGATAACCGCCTCGAAAAGTGGATGCCCGAACGAGATGAATTCTGCCGTTGAGTCTTCCGATGCCTGCGCTTTATCGAACGTCAACTTTTGGGCCCCGAGGTCTCGCCTACTCATCGAGATAGGGAGGGCTCTCCTACCAGAATTGGAGGTTTTCTGGACAATTCTCCAGATTTCGGAAGGGATGCGCGGAATGGTGAAAAATCCATCTTTGCGCAGTCGGAGTTCACCACCGAGGGTTTCAAACGCCTTTCGGAAGAATTCGCGCGTGTATTCCGGGATAAGGCCGTGCTCGCGCGACTGTTGTTGGAGGAAGTTCACCTCAGGCAGGTTGATAAACGGAGAGACAAGCGTATCCTGATTGAATTCTTTCAGGAAGTTGAACCGCGCTTCATCCAGCGTCGTTTCAAGTTCGTCAACAATAGTCTGGCTCTCGCCGCGTGCGTTCGTCGCCGCTTCTAAGATGAGCTGCGCGAGATTCTTTTTGGGAAAGAGTTCGCCGATGACATCGTAAACCCTATCGCTGCCGAGTTCAGCGCGAATTGTCTCCAATTTGTCAAACAGACGGTTAAAGACTGCCCCCTCCCGCGTATCGGTGGAGACGAGATTGATGACATGAACCTCGTTTTTCTGTCCGTAGCGGTGAATGCGCCCCATCCGCTGTTCCAAGCGATTCGGGTTCCACGGAAGATCATAGTTGAGCATAAGGTGGCAGAACTGCAGGTTAATCCCTTCGCCCGCGGCCTCCGTCGCGAGGAGAAGCTGCGTCTCGTTGCGGAACGTTTCCTGCGCCGCTATCCGCTGTTCGTGCGGCATTTTCCCGTGAATGACTGAGACAGAAAACCCCCACGCCTTCACTTTCTGCTCAAGGTAATCCAGCGTATCAAAATACTCGGTGAAGATGAGGATTTTCTGATTTGGGTATTCCCTATTCAGTTCATCAAGTGCCGTTCGGAGTGCTTTAAGTTTGAGTTCGCTCTCGCTGTCAATAATCTGTCGCGCGTCGCGTTCGAGGCGATTCAGCGTCTCAATCTCCTCTTCCAATTCCTCGCGGTTTTCGGCGACTGAGAGGACTTCCCACTGCTCCTCAAGTTCCCACCGTTCCGTTTCCTCCCGGTCTTCCGCTTCTTCGCGCGCTTGTTCGTTCGGCAAAATATCCGCTGAGATTGCGGCGGCTTTCTGGAGCAATTCCATTAGCCGCTGTTTTCGGCGTTGCAGAGATAAACAGAGTGCCTGCGTGCTGGAGGCAAGCCGCCGTTGCAGGATGACTAAAGCGAAGGCGACGTTGTTCCGTTTTTGCGAGTCCTCCGAAAAGCGGTTATACTGCTCCCTGATGTAATCCGAAAGCGCGTTATAGAGGCTCATCTCGCTTTCGGAATCTACCCCAAGTTGGAAAGGATGCGTCTTGATATGACGCGGCAAGAAGAGCGGTTTCCCTTCAAAATCCTTGAGTTCTTCCTTAATCCGTCGGATGAAGAGCGGATTGTCTTGCCGCTGAATTGATTCCCGAATTTGAGCGGCATCGGCGAAGAAGCCGGGTTCAAGCAAATCGAGGAAAAGCCGAAAGTTTTCGGAATCGCCCCGGTGCGGTGTCGCCGTGAGGAAGAGGAGGTGCGTCGTTTGACGAGAGAGGCACTCGCCGAGTTGATACCGCTTCGTTCTCTCAATTTTATCGCCGTATTGATAGGCAGCCATCTTATGCGCTTCGTCAACGATAACCAGATCGAAGTGTGCATTCGCGATGGCAGCTCGGATGTCATCTTGCCGCGCGAAATCCATGGAGGTGATTAGTTGAGGTTCGCGTATCCAAACGTTCTCCTGTGAATGCGCGTTGACATAGGCGCGCGTAACTTCAGTGAAACTCTCCTCAAACCGACTTTTCATCTCGTGTATCCACTGCGTGACGAGATGCCCGGGCGCGACAATTAGGATGCGCTGCGCCTGATTGCGGAGTTTGAGCTCCTTCGCGATGAGCCCCGCCATAATCGTCTTGCCTGCACCCGGGTCATCGGCGATAAGAAAGCGGATGCGCGTCTGCTTTAGCACCTGCCACACCGCTTCGATCTGGTGAGGCAGCGGATCCACCTTGGAGACGCTCACTGCCAACGTCGGCGCATAGAGGGCCGCATACCGGTAACGTTTCGCTTCCAGGCAGAGAAAAGCGTGACGCGCCTTCGCTGTCCACTCTATCTGCGCATTGACGACTTTCAACGTCGCCGCTTCTTCGGGTGTCAGTTCCTGGTTGATTATGCCTTGCGAATTCATCAGCGTTCCGACAATATGGACATCTCCATCAGGACGCAGCTGGTAGGCAAACACTTGAACAGGTTCTGGCCAGAGTTTAGATTCAACGATTGTTCCATAGGGTATCATCACTTTCTCCGTTGCAAACGCAAACTGTTTAGCACCACCGAGACGCTACTCAACGCCATCGCGAACGCTGCCAGCATCGGGTGCAATTCGCGGAGCATCGTCGGCAGGTAAGTTAGTGGATAAAACGCGCCTGCTGCAAGCGGAATGAGCAGCACGTTGTAGAAAAATGCCCAGAAGAGGTTCTGTCGAATTGTGCGCATGGTAACACGGCTGAGGCGTATCGCTTCGGGGACTGCGCGCAACTCCCCGTGCATCAACGTCAAATCCGCCGTTTCCATGGCGATATCGGTGCCGGTGCCGAGTGCCATGCCGACATCTGCCTGCGCGAGCGCGGGCGCGTCGTTGATACCATCGCCTACCATAGCAACGAAGCCATCGGTGCCGGCTTGACGTTTTTTCACCGCGGATGCCTTGTCCTCCGGCAAGAGTTCCGCCATGACATCGTCAATTCCTGCGGCTTGCGCAATCGCCTCGGCGGTGATGCGGTTATCGCCTGTCATCATCGTCACCTTGCAACCGAGGCGGCGGAGTTCGGCAACGGCATCTTTTGCCTCAGGCTTTAGCGTATCCGCAACGGCGATGAGCCCTTCGGCTTTTCCATCAATGGCTACCCAAAGCACGGTTTTTGCTTCAGTTTGCAAGCGTTCTGCTTCCAACTGGAAGGGTTCCGCTACGGTGGAAATTCCGTGTTGGTGCAGGAGCACGGGTGTGCCGATGATGACATTAGCGCGCTTGGAAAGCGCGCCTACGGGCTCAGACGCTTCGTTGCTGCCGTTAGCGCGCTTGGAAAGCGCGCCTACAGGCTCAGACGCTTCGTTATTGGAAAGCGCGCCTACGGGCTCAGACGCGCCGTTACTGGGGAGTTCTAATTGCGCGATGATGCCGTGTCCCGCGACTGCCGTGAATTGGGAAGGCGCGATAGTATCAATCCCGCGTTCGGCGGCTGCACCGACGATTGCCTTGCCGATAGGATGCTCACTCCCACGCTCGGCAGAAGCGGCAAACTGTAGGAGAACCCCCTGCTTTTGATTTCCTTCTGGCTCGGTAGGCGCGCTTTGCAGGCGTGCTCCCTTCCCCACGATGATGTCTGTAAGCGTCAATTCTCCCCGCGTCAAGGTGCCGGTTTTGTCAAAAACAACCGTCGATAACTTCCCTGCGCGTTCCAGCGATTCGGTATTTCGGAAGAGAATGCCGTGCTGCGCGCCGATGCCGGTGCCTACCATCACGGCTGTCGGCGTGGCAAGCCCCAATGCGCACGGACACGCAATAACCAACACTGCTACCAACCGCAGCATTGCCGGCGTAAAACCCTCCCCAACCAAGAGCCACCACGTGAGAAACGTCACAAAAGCGATTCCGATGACGACAGGCACAAACACACTTGCAACTGCATCGGCAATGCGTTGGATGGGTGCTTTGCTCTGCTGCGTTGCCTGCACAAGTTGGATGAGGCGCGCCAGGGCGGTTTCAGAACCGACGCGCGTCGCCTCAATCGTCAGCAGGCCGCTCTGGTTAATCGTCGCGGCAGTCACCGCGGAACCCGCGGTTTTATCTACCGGGAGACTCTCGCCGGTGAAGATGCTTTCGTCAACCGCGCTCTCGCCTTCGCACACCACACCGTCCACCGGGATGCTTTCGCCAGGGCGGACGAGGAGCATATCGCCGATTGTCACCTGTGCAATCGGCAGATGCTGTTCCTCCCCGTTTTTTAAGAGACACGCCGTTTTCGGCGATAGCCCAAGCAGTTTTTTGAGAGCCGCGCTTGTTTGTCCTTTCGCGCGTGCCTCTAGCAGTTTGCCTAACTTGATTAACGTGATAATCACCGCCGCTGTCTCAAAATAGACGTGCGTGCCGAGTTCACCTGCGCCCGCGAATCCCGCAAGCGCAACGGCGACGCTGTAGAGAAACGCCACAGACGAACCCATCGCGACGAGCACATCCATATTGGCGGCTCGGTTGCGCAACGCCTTAAACCCCCCGACATAGTAATCCCAGCCGACATAAAACTGCACCGGTGCCGCCAGCGCGAACATCAAACCGTTTACCCACGCAGCGTGTGCCCAGCCGCCGATTATTCCAAAATCTCTGCCCATGCTGAGCAGGAAAAGGGGCAGTGTGAAAATCACGCCGACGGTGAATTGCAACTTCTGTCGGCGGAATTCCTCGGCGCGCGCCGAACTTTCCGCGTCTGCATCGACAACGTCAAAGCCGAGGGAGCAGATTTTGTCAACAATAGCATCTTCGCTGACAGAATCCGCATCAAAGGTGACAGCAGCCTGCTCTGTCGCGATGCTGACATCTGCGGACAAAATGCCTTCCATCTTTTTCAGATGCCGTGTGATGAGAGAGGCGCAGTTCTCGCAATGCATCCCGGTGATGGGGAGATTGATGTGGTGTTCCATGGTTATTTCTCCCGATAATTTCCGCAGGCATGCTTTCCAAGCGCGCCCACAAAGCCGATAGTGCCCCTATGAAACCGGTATCTCTACAAATGAACCGGTTCCCCTGTTGCAAGAGAGTGATTCGCGGCGATAGACAACATCGCCGTTTTGGCGGCATCCGCATAGGGCGAACGGATTTTACTGCCATCACCTGTCCGAACAGCTTCAATAAAGGTGCTATCCATCTCAATGGTGCAATTGTTCTGCGGCTCCCATCGAGTCTCACCATCTGCAGTGGTGAGGACGAGGGCGCGCCGGAGGCGATATTCCAGCGAACCGTCCTGACAGAAAATGTCTAACCCGGAACGGCGAAGTCCTGTTGTGGTGAAGCAGGCGGAGAACATGATGCCGAAAACGCCGCTCTCAAATTGCAACGAGACAGCGGATGCCTCCTCAATATCGTAATCGGCATCCGGCACTAGCCCGTGGCGTGCAACCGCATAGACAGTCTTCACCTCGCCGAACAGATAGCGCGCCATGTCAAACTCATGCGTTGTCTGCTCCATGAGTTGTCCACCGGATTTTGATCTATCGCGCCACCAGCCGCCGGGCATGCCGCCCATCCAATAGCCCATGAAAAATCCGACGCGTCGGGAGGCGAGGAGCTCTTGCGCCTTGTCAATGATATCAAGGTAACGTTCCTGATATCCAGTCGCGGTGATAAGGCCCTTCTCCTCAATTAACGCGGCGAGCTCCTTCGCTTCGTCGGCATCCATGTGGACAGGCTTCTCAACGAACATCGGCAGTCCAGCTGCAATGACAGCTCTCTCCGGCGCGCCGTGCGCGAACGGCGGAATAGAGATGTAGACAGCATCCAATTCCTCGCGCGCCAGCATCTGGTTGTAGTCAGCATAAGCGTTTCCGCCATATTGCGCAACCGCTTTCTCTGCCTTCTCAACGACAATATCACAAAAGGCGACGAATTGCGTGCCGCCAATTTCTGTCAATTCGCGCAGGTGGCGGTTCATGTTACCACCCGTGCCGATAAAACCTAACCTAACGTTTGACATGGAGTCTTTCTCCGGTTTGTCAAGGCGGATTTTCATGGCCGCCCATTCCTAACGGACAGCTATAGACATCTGTCCTTACAAAGCGCGTTTACCGATTTATCAAAATCCCAGTTTTCAAAACCCCATGCTGAGCTGGGGATGTAGAAACGCATGAGCAGGATGTTCAAGAGATGAGCAGGATTTCCAAGATGAAGCAGGATTTCCAAGATTGTCAAGATTGTCAGGATGAAGAGGATAAGAGGTTAACGTGCCACAACAGTTGTCTCTTCATCTTGCTAATCTTGTGAATCGTGGCCATCCTGCTTCGATTGTCAGGATGAAGAGAGAGACGATGCACCGGAACGTTTGCTTAATCCTGTTCATCCTGTTTGATCCTGTCTATCCTGCTCGGACTTGAGAAAAAAAAGGGAGAGGACAAGAATCACCACTCAAAAACTGTGCCCAACAAACGCATCGGTTCATCGCGAAGCCACCGATATATTTGTGGTGCCTCGTCAACCTGCACCTGATGCCGGATGAGCGGCGCGATGCTGAAAGTCCCTTGCCGAAGGAGTCGACAGACATTCTCTAAATCATCGCAGGTAAAGTGACTGCAGTGAAGAATGCTGATTTCCTTGTGTTGCCCAACGTTGAAGGTGTAGTTCACGTCAAACCGTCCAGCAACTAACAGCACTCGTCCGCGCCATTTGCAAGCACGTATCATCGGCGTTACCATATCAGCAGCACCGGCGAAGTCCATCACGGCATCGTAAGCGTCGTCTTCGATTTGCGCGTTCCAGCCATCGCCGCTAGTGTTGAAAACCTGTTCTGCGACACCGAGTTGCCGCGCCTGTGCCAGTCGCGATGCATCAATATCGCACACTGTAACACGCGCGCCCATCGCATTGGCGATTTGCGCCGCAAACATCCCGATGCACCCCTGCCCAATAATCAGCACCTTCTCACCGATGCGCGCATCGATACGGCGGCAGCAGTGCATCGCCACACCGGCGATGCCGAAAAGGGCGGCATGCGCAGGATTAACGTCCGCCGGTAATTTCAACAGCAACCCATCCTCCGCAATGGTAAACCGCTCAACGTGTTCTACGCTAGCATAGAGAAGTTCCCCACGCTGAAACTGGGTTACGTCAACACCCGTTTTAATGACGCGGCCAACGTTCTGATACCCACCGCCAGCCGGTAGTCGTTCATCCGGCGCGGAATAATTCCCGCCGATGATTTGGTTGCGTTCGGTGCCGTTGGTGAGTCCAGTATAGACTGTCTCACAAAGCACTTCATTGCCCACAGGCGGTGCTGGCTCCGGCCAGTCGTTAACCACAACTTTCTCACGTCGTTTATCGGGCAAGAGTTTGGTGACAATGGCTTTCACAATATGATACTCCTTGTACCGCTGTTCAATGGCGTTCGTCTCAATCTGTCGGGCAAGCCTGAACCGGGCAGGTTCGGGCGAGCCTGCCCTACAGATTTGCGTTCGTCTCAGTCTGTCGGGCAAGCCTGAACTACAGACATTCCCTCCACTGCGCGCTTGCAAAGCGCGACTATCGCTGATGAGCGATATAAACTTTCTCCCCACTTTTCGCGCTGTCGTAAAGCGCATCCAAGATGCTCATGAACGTATAGGCATCATCCGCTGCAACATCCGGCGCGACTTCACCCGCGATAGCCATCGCGAAATGGTTGAGTTCATAAAAGAAAACGGGAACCTCTTCCGGCAACTCACCGTGGTTGAGCTCCACCGGTTCATCGATGGGTTCTCTGATGAATTCTCCCGCTTTGAACCGCGAGATACCGTTGTTTGTAATCGCACCGGTAGTGCCGTAAAACTCCATAACACTCTCCGAATCGGAATGGCTCATCCGGGAACAGTCAATCTGGAGGGTTTTCCCGCCTTCACATCCAACGATGCCGCTGAAATAGTCCTCAGCGGGGCCCTCCGGCCCGTCATATCGCGGATAAAGCACGTGCATCGCCGCGAACGCCCACTCCGGCTGCGGACAGCCCATCCACCACCAGACGATGTCAAGTTCGTGAGAATAGTGCTGTCCCAACGAACCGCCTTTCTGTCCGTAGACATGCAGCCAGCGGCTGTTCTCATCAAAATCGGGAATGAAGGTATACTTCCCGAAAATTCGGGCGTGGTAGGGCGTGCCGATTTTACCGTGCTGAATCGCCCGCCGAATTTGCCGATTCCGCGGAAAGTGGCGCATAAAATAGCAGAATTGAAGCGTTTTCCCAGACTGCTGTGCCGCCGCGTCCATCTCCAAGATTTCCGACGCGCGAATCGCATGCGGCTTCTGCACCAAGACATGCTTGCCAGCGTTCAGCGTATCCAACACCTGCTGCAAACGGCCCGCAGGAGATGTGGCGAGATAGACTGCATCAACCGCACCGTTATCCAAGAGTTCTTGGTAATCACCGTAGCGATGTGGCACCGCATAATCGTCGCCGGCCTGCTCTCGGCGGCCCGGGTCGCGCTCAGCGATAGCGATGACTTTCATACGGGATGTCGCGTTCGCCGCACGAATAGCTTGCCACCCTGCCCATCCACATCCAACGACTCCCAGGCGAATAGTTTGTCTCATAAGAATCCCCCTCCGAAAATGGGCGGCTCAAGCAGATACAGAAGCCGCCCATACAGTCAGTCCGAAACAGCGAGACTACGGTGCCACGATTTTGTAGAGCTCTACCTGTCCCTCGCGGTATGTCTGAATAGCGAGACTCTTGACAGGGTGCCGATTTTCAGTGTAACGCGAAATCATTGTGGCCCCTCTGTAACCGCTCACCGCCGCGAAGGCATCGCGAACCGCAACTGGTTCCAGCGAACCCGCTGTCTCTATTGCCAAGGCTAAGAGCCGCATCGCATCGTAACCGGACGCGGCGATGCCATCAGGCGGAGCCTCAAAGAGTGCCGTATATCCCCCCACAAATTCTTGCACATCAGCATCCTGCGTTGCCACAGAGAAGTTCGTCGGATAGTAACTTCCATCTAGCACGGTGTTATCGTCTAAAACGCTGAGGAACCGTTCTCTGTCATCCCAAGCACTACCGCCGAGGAACGGCGCGGTAATGCCCATCTCCCGCGCCTCATTAATAAGCAACGGCGCTTCCGGGAGGAAACTCGGACAGAAAATAACGTCCGGAACTGCCGCGCTAATCTCTGTCAGCAGTTCGCTAAACGTCGTATCACCAACGGTATAGGTGCTCTTGGTGACAATCTCGCCACCCATCGCCTCAAAAGCCGTTTGGAACGCTTGCACCAGATCATCGGAGTAAACATCGTCAGCTTGATGAATTGTTGCCGCCGTTGTGGCACCGAGCTCATCGGCATCCATCGCGAATTTCGCCATGACACTGCCTTGGAAAGCGTTCGGCACAGTGATGAGGAAGACGTAATCCCCACTCTCTGGCACGTGTGAACTGCTTGAACCGGGCAGCAAAAGCCGCTGCGCCTCTTGCGCAATTGGGCCCACGGCGACAGTATTAGTAGAATAAACCGGACCGAGGAGCGCGAAGACGTTCTCCATTTCAATGAGTTCAGTCGCCGCACTCGCGCTTGCCTCCGGCGTTGGCCGGGCAGTCGCCACAGGTTGGTTATCGCGCGTGATAAACTCTACCTGCCTGCCGAGCACGCCGCCTTTTTCATTAATTTGGGCGCGCGCCGTTTCCGCACCTTGACTAAAAGTGGAGAAGATGTTTGAAGGCTGGATTACGCCGATTTTTAGCGTTGCATCCTCCATCGGTGCAGCAGTTTCATCAGGCACAACCACCGTTCTTACCCGTTCGCATCCAGACAAAACGGTGAGCAAAACGAGTGCCATTAAAGCGAAAAATTTAAGTCTCATAAAATTCTCCTTGCAAAATGTTTAAGTTTGTGATAATTTCTTAACAAGAAACACAGGAATATAATAACACAGTTCGCCCAGATTGTCACGTTTTTTTAGGTTAGGCAAAGCGAACCGCGTATTTTTGGGAATGCGCGCTTGCAAAGCGCGCCTACCGCGACTGAGGGAGTAGACACACCAGAGGCGCAATTGCAAACCGCACACCCGACAGAACACGCACGCTGACTACAGGAGCACTCTCATGGAACTCGGTTTTTTCACGATGCCGTTGCATCCCCCCGGTAGCGACACCACGAAAACGCTGGACGATGATATGGCGCAAGTGGTGACGCTAGACCGGATGGGCTACAAAGAAGCTTACATCGGTGAGCATTTCACCTTCACTTGGGAGAATATCCCCTCCCCAGATCTCTTCATCGCGAAAGCTGTCGCAATGACAGAAAACATCGTCTTCGGCACTGGGATTACCTGCATGCCGATACACAACCCCGCGGTTGTGGCACATCGCATCGCGCAGTTAGATCATCTCGCGCACGGACGCTTCCACTGGGGTGTCGGTTCAAGTTCCACGCCGAGCGATGCGGAAATGTTCATGGCCGAGGGCGATAGACGACGCGCAACACGCGAGGGAATTGACGCTGTCCTCAAAATTTGGGAAGACCCGGAGCCGGGCCACTACAAAAGCGATTTCTGGGAGTTTAAAATTCCCGAACCGCGCCCGGACATCGTCAGCATCCACATGAAACCGTATCAGAAACCGCATCCGCCGATTGCGGTGGCCGGCTCTTCTGCCAAATCCGACACGCTCATTCTAGCAGGCGAGCGCGGCTGGATTCCGATGAGCATCAATCTGGCCCCAGTCTCCGTTATCAAAACGCATTGGGATGCCGTTGAGGAAGGTGCAGCAAAGACAGGGCTCTCGCCATCTCGTTCCACGTGGCGCATCGCCCGCGAAGTCTACGTCGCCGATACAACCGAACAGGCGCGCAAAGAGGCACTCGAAGGCACTCTCGGACGCGATTTTCGGGATTATTGGTTCCGTCTATTCGGATGGGAAAAATTCAGACAAACTCCGAACATTCCCGATGTGGAAGCCTGTCTGGAGAATCTGTTGGATACGCTGTGGATTGTCGGCAGTCCTGAGCATGTCGCGGAGCGGCTGCGCGAACTCTACGAAGAAGTCGGCGGATTCGGTGTGCTCCTCACGATGGGACATGAGTGGGAGCCCAAGGAGCAGTGGGTGCATTCCATGGATTTGCTGCGGAATGAGGTGATGCCGCAGTTGGTGGATTTGACTTAACCGTGGCGTTCCCCACGTTCCAACATTGGAACAAACCCTTGCTTGCGCCCCTTACCGGCAGATGTGGTATCCTAAATACTGCAGGTTTATAAAGGCGATACGCTTTTTTGTCTGTTTTTACTATCCTTTTTAGGTTCAACTGACTCTATCCAAGTGCAGGCTGATAAAGGCACACTCTTTTTTGTCAGGGCAATTTGCCCACTATAAGGAGGAAACTACCATGAAAGGCAGACACATTGTCCTCGCCGTGTTACTTTTGCTCGTTTTAGGTGCCGCCTTCCTCGTGTGGCGCGCTGAGCAAAATTCCAAGGCGTGGTGGGATAACTGGGTAGACGAACAGACTGAAACCGCTGTCAACAACGCAATTGGAAGTTTTGCGAGAAATAACCCGGATGCCGAACCGATGAACGACGCACAGGTTGCGGATATCCGGCACCAACTGCGCGCGAAATTTGAGAAGCGCGCCGAAGTGCAACGCCGAAATTCATCGATTTTCTCCCGCACCAAAGCGATACAGCCTAGTGCACAAACCGTCGCAGCACTCATGGAAGCGTTTGATGTCGAATACGATATGAAGAACGAGTTCGCGAGGGGGAGTTTCTCTGTGGCGGACGAAAATGGAGAATTTCGCCAAAAAGTCAGTTGGACGCAAGTTGAAGTGGACGCGAAATACCCACGCGCCGAGTGGATTCAGATGCTCCTTGACAAAGGCATCACCATCGACAATTTTGACGATTACAACGCCTACCTGAACGTTCGCACGGCCCTATTTCGCGCGGAACATAGTTACGATGCAGCTGACTGGGAAACGGCGAGAACTGCGTTCATCGATAGCCAGATTCAGCAGTACCAACGCGTCCGAGAAGCAAAGCGTGCCAACCCTGACGTGGAACGTTGGACGACGATAGGCGGAAACGTTCATCCATCCGCCTCAGGGAAAATGTATGTGCAGAGAGCGGAAACAGGTGCCCACATCGTCCACATGTCACGTTCGGTAACAAGGACATCTGAAAACAAGGTGGCCTCTGTTCAGGGAACACAGCTCTCTGAAAAACAACGGTTTAACCTACTTTACAGAGGCGTAGAACCAGAAGGATGGGAAGTTGTCTACGTTGATGAAAAAGGAAATATCCTCAGCGATGCGCCTCTTCCTTCTCGTAAGGCGGTGCGCGAAAAGATGGGCATCGAACCCGCGCCAACGCCAACCGCAGAACCTGTGCCATTCGATGATGCTGCAATAGAGATACCAGAACTCTTGGAGCTCTCGGCACAACCCGCATCCGAACCTGCTGATGACGCGCCAACCCGGGTTCAGGAAGCCGCCCGCGCCGCGCAAGAGGAATTTGAACGCGCGCAAGGACAGCAACGCGAGTGGGCGACGCTGAGCGATGAGGAGATAGAGGCAGAACTTGAGAAGCGGCTCACGCCGCAGATACCTGAACTCCCGACAGATGAAAGCATTGAAGCGGAACTCCGCGGGCAGTTGGAGCCGGAAGCCAACTATCGGACGAGACTAGCGCAGTTGGAGCCGGAACGTCTCCAGCGCGCTATGGATACCTTGAATCGTTATGGCCCCAAGGAGGGACTCCGCAGACTCAAAATAGACGATGCGGAGACAGCGGAATTGATTGAACGTTCCCTCGGTGGTAAATCTTCCGAGCATCCGAAAGAATAGAACTCACCGTCATCCATAAGCGCGGTTTTGGGGGCGGCCGTCTATGTCCTCCGCCATTAACCGCGCCTACGATGGACACGGAGCGGATGGGAATAAATGTGGAATGCGTATTTTGCGAAGAAACATCCGAATACGAGAGGAGCATTGGAACGGTGGTATACCTTGGTGGAAACGCACGCAGAATATGATAAGAGAAGATAGAGGAGGGGACAATGTTAACTGGAACACAACCTGCCTCCGATGCAGCGTTAATAACTATCCAAGCGCAGAACCTACCAGCTAACCTTGCGTTGCTGGCGGATAATCTCTTACTCACCGATATCGTGCCAAGCAGAACGCAATTGCTGGACGGTGCTGCGCCTGTCCAAACGCTCCTATCGGGAACACGCGAACCGCCGCCCCACTCGGAAGATGACTATGATTGGCTGAGTGAGGTGCTAGAGCAGCTAACGGATTTCGTGCATCGGCAGGACAGGACAATTTCGGAGTGCAAGCAAGATTCACAACGCAACGTCCCCGCGTTAGCAGAAGACGACTATCAGTGGGCGCATGCGTTGCACGCCGAACTTGCTTATACAATAGATGGAGAACATCCATTAGCCTCAGTGATGGAATGGTCATTCCGGCTCCTTGAAGACTATGAGGAAAAGTTCATCCCTGCATTCGGTAAGGGATGGACAGAACCAGCGGAAGACTCCCCCATCGATGTGCCGAAAATAAAGACATTGCACATCAACGCGGTTGCCTCGCACGCCTTTTTCTCCCTTGGATTTTTGCTATCGGAGGGCGGCAAAGCGGAAAAGGCACTTGCAGCTTACCACGAGGCAATCCGGCTGCAGAGCTCGTCGAAAGTCGCGCAGCGCAACCTCGCCAATGTCTATAACAACCGGGCCAATCTCTGGAATCGTTTGAAGCAACCCGAAAAGGCCCTGGCAGACTATGACGAGGCGTTGCGGCTCAATCCGAAATTTGCCGAAGCATATCGTAACCGAGGGGTGACAAAGGCGAAACTCGGCAAACATGAAGAGGCCATCGCAGCTCTGAATCAAGCCATGCGTCTTAAACCAGAACGCATCGGAAAAAGGAGAGAGAATCCATCATGCAAATCGGACTGATGGAAGGCACCATCCGCCGCAAAACACTCGGCGAAACACTGGATGCCATTGTCGAACATGGTGTCTACCATTTACAATATCACGTCTCCGCATCAGCACCGCCGCTGGCGGAGATTCGCAAGGCGTTGGATGCACGGCAGATAAACGTCGCAGCGTTGTCGGGCACTTACAACATGATTCATCCGGATGTTCAGAAACGCCACGATGGATTGAATATGTTGCGTTCTGTCGCAGCGGCGTGCGAACCACTCGGCACTTCGGTGATTACACTTTGTACCGGCAGCCGCGATGCGGACAGCATGTGGCGCGCACATCCCGATAATAACACCGAATCGGCATGGCGTGCTCTGGTTGACTCAATGGCGCAAGCGTTAGAGGTGGCAGAGACATACAACGTCACGCTTGCCATTGAACCGGAAGTCGCGAATGTCGTCGATTCTGCAAAGAAGGCGCGTCGCCTGATTGACGAGATGCAGTCGCCGCATCTGAAGGTAGTGATGGATGGCGCGAACATTTTTCACAAAGGTGAACTGCCGCGGATGCGCGAAATCCTCGACGAGGCGTTTGCTCTCCTCGGTGAAGACATCGCACTCGCACACGCGAAGGACCTGGACAGAGACGGACAAGCCGGACACCTCGCCGCAGGCACCGGCTTGCTGGACTACGAGCAGTACCTCGGTCTGTTCAAGCAGGTAGGGTATGAAGGCGCGGTTGTTTTACATGGGCTCTCGGAGGCGCAGGTGCCTTTTTGCACGGATTTCTTGCGAGAGAAGATTTCCGCGTTGCAATAGAAGTGTTGCAACGTGTGTCATCAGTGTTCAGAAATTGAACAGACTTAACGCATTTTACCAGAAAATTCGGTTGAAACCTCCGTTTAAATGTCATTCCGTTGGCATGAAAATTGCTACGTATTAAGAGAAATAGAACGGCATTTGGAGGTTTCTCATGAAGACGCTTTTTGTCCTGCTTTGCAGCATTCTCTGGATACCGCGCGCTGCACTGGCTATTGAACCTATCGGCACGATTGGGCAGCCGTTTTCAGAAAAGCACACCTTTCTCTCCGATGGAACCATCTTACGCGCCGGATGGACGCATCTCCAGATTGTCCACCCAGAGACAGGCGCGGTTATTGGCGAATTCGGCGAGAGGAACGACAATAGCGAAGTGGTGTTTAGTCCCACGGCAGCCCTTCTCGCTATTTTGAACTATGACGTTGACTCAGAAACGACTCGCGTTACTATTTGGGATGTCGCGCTGCGTCAACAAATCTCCGAATGGGACGTTTCTGCCCGCTTTTTTACCGGAGCGTTCAGTCCGAAGGGAACGCTATTCGCCACCGGGTTTGACGATAAAATTCATCTCTGGAATTGGCAAACCGGTGAGTGGCTCGGCACAATGACGGGGGAACGTCGGCCATGGAAACAGTGCAACTACACCGCGGGCGGCGGAACCTGCTCGTTTGTTCGACGGGAGCACGCCCTGGTTTTTACGCCAAGCGCGGATTATCTCATCGTCGCCTCCGGCCGGCCGGAGGCAGAGTTGTGGAACGTCAAAACCCGACGCTTGGAAGCACATTTTGAGGGCCATCGGGGCAATTGGATAAAGAAGGCGATTATCAGTCCAAACGGCGAATTCCTCGTAACAATTGGACATGAATCAAGTTGCGTTTACGTCTGGCATCTGGAGACGCAAGAACTGTTATGGTGGGAAGAGAGCGGCGTTGGAGACGTTTCAGATGCCGCCTTTAGTCCCGACAGCCAACGCTTATACGTTCCAACTGAGACAGGTGCACTCCGTTCCTTGGGCGGCGAAACTTGGGAAGGTTGGGATGACTGGGTGCGCGTCTGGGATGTTGTATCCGGGCAGCAACTTGATACGTTCAAAACTGAATTTCGTAGGTTGGAAGCCCTCGCCTTATCGCCGGATGGAAAAACCGCGCTCCTACATTATCGAGATGCTATTGTCCTATGGAACATTGAGACAAGGAAACAATTCCAAGTGTGGGCCGATTTTGATAGCAGCTTTTACCCGCCTGTGATGAGCCCTGATGGGCAAACCCTCGTTTCCGTATCTCACTATTTTATTAAAACTTGGGACATCGCTTCACGGCAGTTGCAGCAACTTATCTCCGCGGAAGGCGGGAGCTTCCGAATGTTCGCCATTTCTCCCGATGGACAAAAATTGGCTGTCGGCCGAGATCCGTGGATTCAAGTCTACAATCTTCAGACAGGTGACATTGAAACGCAGTTTCCCTACACACACGGCCACTCTAACATCGCCTTCAGTTCAACCGGAAGGTGGGTAGCCGCGCGTGGTTCCAGGGAAATCCTCCTCTTTGATATCGAAAATCCAGGGAATATTCAGAGAGCCGCCCCTGAGGAAAAACACGACACATGGTTTGATGGAATTGCGTTCAGTGAAAATGACGCATATTTGATAGCCACTGATGACGAAGGCCAGGCACTGTTGTGGAAACGCGAAGGAGACACTTTCGTCTTTCAATATGGATGGGACGCGCAGGGATTCGTTGGCTGGTGGGAAAGGTATGCGTTTGGTAAGGTTGACGGCTCAACGGTGCTCGCCGTGTCGGGACGAGAGCATCTCCAAATCTGGAGATTAGGCCAACACAACCCGGAACTTGTAGCAACGTTGTTAGAGGTAGACTCCCCCGCGCACTTTAGTGCCGATGGACGCTATCTTTTCGCCGAGCAACACAATTCCCTCCAAATCTGGGAGTGGCAAACTAACACCCCTATCGTCCATCCACCGATTCCACAGTATTTTGCCGTGAGTCACGATGGCGCGGTTGTCCTTTCCCATAGTGAGACTGGGCAAATCCTGATTTGGAATGGGAGGGAACTTTTACCGCCAGGGGCTGTTGCCGTGGAACCGCGAGGGAAACGAACCGTTACCTTGGGGCAAGTGAAGCAGAATCAACTGCTACAAAACTTCCCCAACCCATTCAATCCAGAAACGTGGATTCCGTTCCGGCTCGCGAACGAGAACCCCATCACGATACGCATCTACGCCGCAACGGGACAACTCATTCGTGTCCTATCACCGGGGATATTGCCATCCGGCGATTATTCTTCTCAGGCGCAGGCAGTCTATTGGGACGGACGCAATGAGATGGGGGAACCTGTGAGTAGTGGTGTTTATCTCTACACTCTTCACGCCGGTGACTTTTCGGCAACGCGCAAAATGCTCATCCGAAAATGAATCGGAGTAACGGTAGACGCGCTTGGAAAGCGCGTCTACCGCGTTCCTTTCCCGCTTAGCACGGCGAGGGACAGGTTTCCCTCGCCTTACGCTCAAATGAGGGATTCCCCATCAAATCTTAGCAGACATCCTTTCCGCCAAGCGTGCCAATGCCGGCGATCTGTCTAACTTCTCAAGTTCTACTTCGATGAGGACAAAGTGCTCATCCTCTGCAAGAGCGGCTTTGAAAGCCTCGTCAAATTCGCCTTCGGTGCGGACATGATAGCCTCTGCCCGCGCCGAATACCTCTGGCAGTCGGCTATAGTTCCAATCCCGAATGTCGTTAAACGTGCCTTCGTGGAGGTGCCGTTCTGTGCCATAGCCGTGGTTGTTTAAGACGAGGATAATCGGATTGAGCCCATAGCGCGCCGTTGTGGAGAGTTCCATTCCGGTCATTTGGAACGCGCCATCGCCGACGATAACGACAGGCCGTGTATCCGGCCTGCCCAATTGCGCGCCGACAGATGCCGGCACCGCGAACCCCATCGAGGTGTAGTAAGCAGGACTGATAAAATCGTTGCGTTGCCGCATCCGCAAATCCAGCGCGCCGAAGAGACTATCGCCTGCATCGGCGATTACCGTAAGCCCTTCAATCATGAATTCGTTGAGATGCTGGAACAGCCGTTTCACGCTTAACGGCGCGTCTGGGGACACCTCAAAAGGTTCGGAGGGCTGCTTTGCCCATTCCACGTTCGGTTTCTTCCGCTTCCGGAGACTAGGCGAAGCGAGGCCGTCAATAAAATCGTCCAACATCACCTCTTCGTATGAACGGTAGCGCACGGCAATCTTTTCCGATGTCGCGTAGATGGATTTCCCGCGTTCAAGGTTAGCCGTGTAAATGCCGAGATTCACATCCGTCATGAAGGCACCGAGAATGATGACGCAATCGGAGTCTTCAACGAATTGTCGGACATCTTCCCGCCCCATCGCGCCCTCATAAACGCCGAGATAGAGCGGATGCCCCTCAGGCATCACCGATTTGCCGAGGAGCGTTGCTACCACAGGGATGCGTTTTTCTTCCACCAATTTGAGCAGCTTGTTTTGATACCCGAATCGATGAAGTTCCACGCCTGCGAGAATCACAGGATGTTTGCTATGGTTGACAAAATCAAGCGCGTCGTCAACGGCGGCATCCAGAACGGCCGGTTCGCTGAGGTGTCCGCCTGTTGAGGGACGTTGATGGAGTGAGCCGTGGATGTCCACCATATCGCGCGGGAGTTCAATATAGCCGGGACGTTTATATCGGTAAACTGCATCAAGCACCCGGTCGATCTCGTTGAAGGCCGAGAACGGTTCGTCAAGCAGTGCTGTCGCGACGGTAATCTGCTCATAGATGCGTTGTTGCGTGTGAAAGTCGCGCACTTTGTGGTGCAACAGTGCGTCTTTAGCGCGTTCTTTGATGCCGGGCGCGCCGCTAATCACAACGACAGGCGATTTCTCGGCATAGGCACCCGCAATCGCGTTCACCATTGACAGGCCGCCGACGCAGTAGGTGATACAAGCCGCACCCATGCCTTTGAGGCGTGCGTAAGCGTCGGCGGCGTATCCTGCGGCATCTTCGCGCGTCATGCCGATGTGCTGAATGGGATCCTGCTCGATGAGATGGTAGAACCGCAGCACGTAATCACCGGGGATACCGAAGATGTGTTCAATGTCATAGTGACGCAGTTTTCGTAAGAGATATTCGCCGATAGTCGGGGGTCTGTTATGCATGGGGTGTCTCCTTGTAGAAATCCTCCGTTGCGGCGAGGGCGGCATCGGGGATTTTCGCTATGTTTATCATAACCTTTGCACGTCGGGGACTGCCATCAGCGTTTCGGAAACCTTTCTGAAAGGAACCGCTACACTGACTCAAAGTCTCGCTGCTTAGGCAGATGAAATGGATTTCCGATAAAGCGAACTCCGTTTTCCGTCTTCTGGACATCGCGCCTCTTTTGATCCGGTTGAGTTCATATTGGCTGATTCCTTCTTTCAGCTGATCATGCCATTTTTTGAACGTTCTCTCTTCATCGTTGTATTCCACTTCGCCTACTGCAAGAATAAGCCCGTAGTAACCGTAATCACTGAGTGTATTAGCAATCGCCTCCGCGTCATTGGCAATGACATTATGAGTGGTGGTATTGAACGCGTGCGCCTTGAAATCCCACGAGATTTCGCGAAAGGCATCAAATTCTGTCCTGCCGTATTTCACGCCGGGCATTTCAACTATTCCATCAAAATGTTTTTCACACAAAAATTGGAAGTAGAAGCCCATCCATTCCATCTGCCTCCAATGTTTGTAGCCAGCGTTTTTCATCTGAAGAATGGCAGTTCTCCCATCCCAGACTTTTGGCATGTTTTGAGCGGCGAGCCGCAAATTTTCAACTGTATCGGTTATCGCTTTTGGTAGCATGATACCTGAAGTCCTATATGGCTCAATTAGGCATCCTGACTAAACAGATCGAACTCTGCGTCCTCTGCGTCATCTTGCCTAATTAGATATTTTCCGGATGTCAGCCGATTAAGGGCGAATTCATAATACGCCGGCACAATCTCAAATCCGACGTAATGCCGCCCTTTCATCTTACTCACGACAGCGACTTGGCCCGAACCTAAAAACGGATCCAAAACCACATCGCCTTTTTCGCTGGAATAATCGAGAATTTTCTCAATGAGCTCGGCAGGCAGTTTCGTCGGCGTTTTCACTGCTCCCTGCCAATACTCTCGCTTGATGTCCCAAACGTCCTCTTTGTCTCTGTAGTGTGCCGAACCGCCGGCTTCGGTTTTGGCATCCTTGTCAAAACGGGAGAAGGGATGGAACTGCCGCTTCCTGTCGTTTTTGCAGACAAAAAGACAGTGGTAATGCGAAGTGACGTATTTTCGCCGTGTTACCACACCGAACTGATACTTCCAAATCAGATGGTTAACGGTTGTCAGCTCGCACAAATCAATGGCGATTAGGAGCTCTTTCAGATGATTCCAGCCGGAGAAAATATACATGCTGCCAGAATCTTTAAGCACCCTCGTCGCTTGTGAGAGCCACTCAAGCGTGAAGGCGAGGTAATCGTGTCCTTCAACTTCGTTGTAACCTTGAAGAACACGCTCTCCTTTTCGGTTGTAGTTATGCCGAGTCGCTTTGAAGTCAATGGCGAACGGCGGGTCTGTGATGAGCAAGTCAACGCATTCCGCAGGCATCTCCGACATCAACTGAATGCAATCGCCTTGTTTTATGGTGTCCATCCAGCGTTTCATTTTAAGTTTACCTTATTTTCTGGCAAATGTCAAGCGTTTTTCGCAGAGACATTCAGCCTTTGGTGTGGCACGACATTTTTCCCGTATCACAGAGAACTGAATCGCTCTGCATTTTTCACAGAAGCCATCAGGCCCCTTTCGCTCCGTTACGTCTTATCGTTTGTAAGGCACAGCTTCGTCAACCCACATTTTTCAAAACTGCTTACCACTATCCAGCAAAATCGTAACAGGCCCATCATTAACCAGCCGCACATCCATCATCGCCTGAAAGGTGCCGCCCTGTGTTGGGATATTCTGCGCGGCGAGAACGTCGATGAACTGCTCATACAACGCCTTCGCCTGCTCTGGGCGCGCAGCGTTGATGAAACTCGGCCGCCGCCCCTTCCGACAATCGCCGTATAACGTAAATTGCGAAACGACAAGGGCGGCACCGCCTGTCGCTAAAAGCGAACGGTTCATCTTACCCTCGCTGTCCTCGAAGATGCGGAGGTTGATAACCTTGTTCGCGATGTAGTCCAATTCTGCCTCAGTATCGTCATGCGCGATGCCGAGGAAAATGAGCAACCCTTCCCCGATTTCGGAGACGAGCTCACCTTCTACCGTGACGCTGGCAGATGTAACGCGTTGAATAACGGCTCTCATGCGGTTTCCTTATTTACAAGAATTTCCAAAATTCCCATCGGTAGGCGCGGTTTCCAACCGCGCAAACCCAAGAGGACGCGCTTACAAAGCACGCCTACCGCACGCGGACCGCGGCATACCAAATTGACACGAATCTCCACCCAACAGTAGGCGCGGTTTCCAACCGCGCAAACCCAAGAGGACGCGCTTACAAAGCACGCCTACCGGACGCAGGCCGCCTCATACCAAATTTACACTCTCCACCCCATCGGTAGGCGCGGTTTCCAACCGCGCACGCCTATCGATGCTTTGGACAGAGATGTTGCGGCTCCTGTCCCCTGATAAACGGTTCGTTGCTAATATTTTCCTCCGGGCATTTGCCGACGCGCCGCAAGCCGCCCGTAGTTTTGTCTACCTCTCGGAAAACAATGTTATCTGGCACAGGGAATTCCTTTTCGGGGCCCCTAGAAGCGTCAATCATGAAGCGCGCCCAAATAGGCAGTGCAGCCCATGCTCCCTGTTGGTTGTAGTTGTGCCGATGCGGCTTTATCGGTTCATCAAATCCAACCCAGACTCCCACAACCATGTCTGTCGTATAGCCGACGAACCATGAATCGACGTAGTCGTTCGTCGTGCCAGTCTTGCCTGCTGATGGCCGAGTAAGCCCCATGTTCCCCGCGCGCCTGCCAGTCCCACGCGTCATCACACTCTGCAAACAGGAGGTAATCTGATACGCAACGCCTTCGTCTAAAACACGGGCGCGTTCAGGTTGATATCCCTTCGGCGGATAGATAACATTCCCATCCGAGTCAACTATATACTGAATGTGAACAGGCTCTGTCTTAATGCCGCCGTTCGCGAAAATACCATACGCCGAGGTCAGCTCTAACACCGTTATCCCCGACGAACCTAAGGTAAGCGCAGGTTTCGGATCCAAGTAACTCTGAATCCCCATCTTCTTAGCAAGTAAGACGACGCGGTTAATCCCCTCCCAAATCCCGTTTTCACCCACCGGTGTCTCCAACACAGAACGCGCCGTGGGAACGTTAATCGAAGATGTCAGAACGTCGCGCAAGTTAACCGCACCTCGAAACCGCTCGCTGTAGTTGCGAGGATACCACGCCGGTTGGCCCGGTGCCGGCACAATACCCCACCGTTCATCAATAATCGGTGTGCCAGGCGTTAAAACTGGGGTAGAACCCTCTAACAGCGAGGCAAACACAATCGGTTTAAAAGCGGAACCAGGCTGCCGCTTCGCATCCCCCAAAGCGCGGTTATAGAAATTAATCTGATTACCGTAGATGTTGTAATCGCGGCCGCCCACCATCGCTTTCACATGTCCCGTATTCGGTTCAAACGCAATGAGTGCCGATTGCAGGTAATCCTTAATCGGGTTGGGCCCATACGGATTTCGCTTATTGACATCGTAATTCGGCAAGCGGCTCCACTTCCCATCCATATACCGAAGATGGTCTGCCACTGCTTTCTCGGCGACAACTTGCATGGACATATCTATCGTCGTGTAGACTTTCAAGCCGCCGCTATAGAGCGTATCTTCCAAATCAGAGAATTTGCGCAGCTCTTTTTCCACATAAGCGAGAAAATGCCCCGCCTCCTTCCTCATCTTTTTCGTGCCGCTACGGAGCGGATTTTGTTCAATAAGCGGCGCGTTAATGCTGGCAAGGTATTCGGTATCCGTGATATAACCCTCGTTTAACATCAATTTCAGCACCAGATCTCGCCGCCTTTTGGCATTCCCCGGATTGTAAATAGGCGAGTAACCACTGGGAGCCTTCGGCAGTGCCGCAAGCATAGCACACTCGTGGAACGACAATTCCGAAACCTCTTTGCCGAAATAGCCGTGTGCAGCTTGCTGAACCCCATGGAGCGTTTTTCGATATCGCCCAAGGTCAACGTAGTTGAGATACCGCTCCAAAATCTCATCTTTAGAGAAGGATTTCTCAATTCTGATGGAGAGCAAAATCTCGCGTATTTTTCGGGTGTATTCTCTCTGCCGCCCGAGGTAGACGTTCCGCGCCAACTGCTGCGTCAAAGTGCTTGTCGCGCCAAGGCGTTGTCCCATCAAAACCGTCTTGCCAACCGCCCCGGTGAGACGGACGATGTCAATCCCCCAGTGCGTATAAAACCGCCGGTCTTCGACAGCGATGAAGGCACCATAGAGTCTCTCCGGCATCTCTACCAGCGGAATGAGCCGGCGCGTCGTGCCCTCTTCATCAGAAAACTCGTCTATCAGTTCCGGTTCGAGATAAAAGCGTTGGCGCGGAGAACCTTCCGCGTTGCGGATGCCGACGATCTTCCCTGCCCTCACCGAGACTTGAACGTGCCCTGTCTCCGGTGTCAAACGCGGGTATTCAAACTCGCGCAGATGGATGTGGACGGTGCCGCTCTTTTCGGCGTTCAACGCCGTCGCGTATTCCCCCGGCGTGCTCAATCGGGGAATTATCTCGCCGACCGGTTCGTATTCCAAGCGTTGCAACTTATCTAATAAGAAATCGACGTTATCCGCCTTCTGGACTTCGCAGACAGCGGAGTAGACTTCCAAGTGTTGCCGCCATGTCTCCTTGTCTCCCTTGTATTCTAACTTCGCCAGCTCGAGGGTGGAGACATCTTCCCAGCAGGCCAGCATCACGCCGCATCCAAACCCGATGCCCGCAAAAATGGCAATGAACACGAGGATGCAGACGCTGAAAAACAGCGCAAGCACCCCCTGAAAAATAGCATTTAAGAATCGACGCATTTGCTATCCCCTTGTGGTTACGGCGTTCTATCCACGCTCGTTTTCCGCACCCGTTTAATGGTGCATCCAACAGCCCGTGTCTTTTTCGATTTCTCCGGAATCTCTTGTGCTGCGATGACTAAATCCAGTGCAGTCCGGAGATAGTGCTTCGTCGGTGTGTCCCGTTTATCGTCAATCGCGCCGCGGTAGCGGAGAACGCGTTCCTTGTCCAATAGAAACACCTCCGGCGTTCGGCGCGCCGCGAAATAGTCGGCGATTTTATTGCCCGGGTCCTTCAGCACCGGAAATTCAAAGCCGTGTTTCTCGCTATATTCGGCGATGTCCTCAACCGTTTCTTGCCTATTTGAATTGATGCCGACAAATTGCACGTCCTTTTCGGCGTATGCCTCGACTAAAGCGACGATGCGTTCGGCGTAATCGGTGGCTATCGGGCACTGCGTCGCGAGGAACAGCACGACAACGGCCGTCTTCTTCTCACTCAACTGTTTCAAAGCGTGGCTTTTGCCCTCGGTATCCTTGAGGCGAAAATCTTTGACGACAGCATCAAGCTTCACCCTCTCCTGCGCGTCTTTGCTAGAGACAGAGAGCGCAGTGACGACGATGAGCGCGCTGATGAGAACGAATTTCTTCATAATTTGCTTCCTTCAGGGAGGCGCGGTTTAAAACTCTCCCCGCCTATCGGGTTTGTTCGGCGACAATTCTACGTTCCCAAATTTGACATACTCCCGCACGCTCAAGCGTGGGGATTCTTAACGGCTTTCCCCAAGCTCCCGTGCTGTGGTTGCATTCCCCTGGATCGTGGGATGTGTGACTGCCGTGCCACGCGTGGACAGCCCAAGCACTTCGGGTCTTATATCCACTCTCCGCAGGAGTTGATGTCCCAACTCACAAGATGTGGTGAGAGACAAACGGATACCGATGCAGCATGACCCGTCTTTCGGTGGCTTGCCTCTCGTGATGTTTTTAGACAGGATATCACCTGACCCTGTCACAACTCCGTCTCACGGGAGCGGATGAGCCCCGCACAAGGAAGTACGGGGTGAGACGCTCATCCAACAGGTATGCAAATGATATCATAGAACGACTTTTTTTGTCAAGTCGTTAATCGTGCGGTTTCCTACATCCCCAACCTAAAGGATGGGGTTTTGGAAACGTGAGTTTGATAAGACGTTAGAAACGCGATTTGGTTGCAAATTTCACCGCGGTCGATTTTCCTTGATTTGTTAATCTTCGTATAGTATCCTATTAAAGAGAGTTTTATGAAACGGAATCGCCGCGGTTGCGAAATCGCGCCTTCCGGCATTTATGAGCGATTTTTAACTGAACATGGGCGAACGCAGTGCCAGAATCCCCACCGGTGAGCGCAGTTTCAAACCGCGCACGGGTGAGAGGGCGCGCCTATAACGCGCGTCTACCGGGGTTGTTCTGCGTCCGTCCTAGACGGACAAAAGGAGATTCACACAATGTCTAAACGCCTAACCACCCGGCAAGGCCAGGTGCTTACCTTCATCAGAAAATGCATCAATGAAGACGGTTACCCGCCGACGGTGCGGGAGATTGGTGCGATGTTCAACTTCTCCGAGAAAGCTGCGCATGACCATCTCAGCGCGCTGGAGAAGAAGAAGTATATCAATAGAGTTGCGGGCAAACCGCGCGCGATTTCCATCCCCGGCCGGCAGATTAAAGAAGTGCCGATAGTCGGGCGCGTCGCCGCCGGCACACCCCTGCTCGCCTCCGAGAATATCGAAGGCTCACTCCCGGTCCCGATGCGCATGGTGGATAACCACGAGTGTTTCGCCCTGCGCATCATCGGCTCCAGTATGCTCAATGCCGGCATCCTGGAAGGCGATTACGTTATCGTCAGAAAACAGCCTGACGCTGAACCCGGTGACATTGTCGTCGCACTCATCGAAGAGGAAGCAACCGTCAAACGCTTCTTTATTGATGGCGAGTTGGTGCGCCTGCAGCCGGAAAGCCCAGACCCGGGACACGAACCGAGCATCGTTGATGTCGGAGACGTGCTGATTCTCGGAAAGGTTATTGGCCTGCACCGAGAAATGTAGCACCTTCGGTAGGCGCGCTTGCAAAGCGCGCCTACTGAGCGCAGCGAAACACAACCCGGTGAGCGCGCTTACAAAGCGCGCCTACTAAGTTCAGCGCAAACCGGTGAGCGCGCTTGCAAAGCGCGCCTACCGAACTCCACCTACAAACAAAGCGCGCCTACTGAGCTCGGCGCAACGCAAACCGGTATTACGCATCCAGAAACGCCTCCAATTCATGGAGATGCCGCAACTGCACATCCACCACGGACGCATCTGGACACGCCTTCGTTTCGTCCCCGATGAGCCACGCTGTCCACATACCGACAGCTTTCGCGCCCATCATATCGGGGACGAAACTATCCCCAACATATACCGCCTCGGCTGGCGCAACGCCGAGTGCTGATAGCGCGTGCCGAAAAATGCGCGCATCCGGCTTCGCCGCACCGAAGACAGTGGAATCTACAATCACATCGAGCAGCGGTGAAAGAGCGTATTCCTCGCACCAACCGTGCGTGTTGCCGAAGTTGTTGCTGATGACACCCAACTGATACGTCCCGTGCAGCGTCGCCAACCACCGGCGATTCTCCTCAAGACTCGCCGCAACATCACGACAGAACTCCTTGACATATCTATCTTTCAATTCCTCGCGCAATCCGAGGCGTTGATAAATGCCGGCCGCGATTGCTTCGCTAGTGTCGCGCAGCGTGCAGCGCGCCGCCGCACCGTCGGCAGCCATACCCACAACGGGTATCATGGAACCGCTCTGATACTGCGGGTCGACCGCGGAAGCATCGCCGAGGGCAAACGCGGCGACAGCGGCCTTATCCGCCGTGTCAAACGCTTCCCGCGTGATTTCCGGATGATGTCTGTTGATGAATTGATACGTTCGTTCGAGCCAGTGGATGCCGTTTCCATCTAATGTTCCACCGAAGTCAAATAGCAGTGCGCGGATGTCTCTCATTCATCCTCCTGTTTTCTAGAAATTGTGTTAAAGCCGCTGCGACTTCCGCTGTGCGGATTTCCGTCATGCAGAGGTGCGGCGCGTCTTTCCGGTGACAAACACGTTTGTAGCAGGGCCTGCACGATACCGGTTTTTCAAGCACAATATGATGCCCGTTGTTTCCGTAAGGTCCGTGGCGCGCCGGGGCAGTAGGACCGAAGAGCGATACCGTCGGCGTGCCCACCGCGGCGGCGATGTGCATTGGGCCGCTATCGCACGTTAGATAGACAACAAACCGTTCAATGAGCGCGCCGAGTTGAAGAATCGTCGTTTTCCCAACGAGATTTACGGTTGTTTCGGGACGGTGCAACGCCGCCGCGATGTCGCGTTCCGCCGCCGAACCTGTTAAAACGATTTTTACGTCTGGATCCTGCTGTGCAATCTGATGGAGGACCGCCGCGAAGTTCTCCACACGCCACCGTTTCGTTTCCCATGTCGTGCCTAAATTGATGCCGATAAGCCGCTCATGTGTATAGTGAGGCAGAAGTCGTCGGACCGCCTCCCGCTCGGTGTCAGTATGCCAAAAGACGAGTTCGTTGTCTGACGTGGTGATGTCATCGCCAAGCAGTTGTAAGACGCGCAGGTAGCGTTGCACTTCATGCACATCGCCGTCAGCGCGACACCTCGCGGTGAGGAATACCCCGCGTCCGCTGACGTTACTTCCGATACGTATCGG
>PYJE01000196.1:0-21858 GCA_003635305.1 Candidatus Poribacteria bacterium
CGGGAAGCGAAGTCTCCAAAGTCACCGTGATTACGGATACTGAACGAAACGTAAAAATGATGCTCAGCAGTCCGTGTCTTCTCGCGCGCGTTGCAATCGTCGATGCGTTGCTTTCGCTCACAACGCCGCCGCATCTGACAGCGGCAGTTGGCGTTGATGCGTTGACGCATGCGATAGAGGCATACATCTCCAAACGTGCGCAGCCGATAACCGACGCGCTGTCCCTGAAAGCTGTCGCGATGCTTTCCGGTTCGCTGCGGCAGGCGTGGGCAGATGGCTCAAATGTTCCGGCGCGAACGGATATGATGCTCGGCGCGTCTATCGCAGGAATGGCGTTCAGCAATTCCTCTGTCGCTTTGGTGCACGGCATGTCCCGTCCGCTCGGTGCTTATTTTCATATCCACCACGGGTTGTCAAACGCGGTTCTGCTCCTTGACGTGATGGAGTTTAGCGTTGTCGGTGCGCCGGCACGCTTTGCAGACATTGCCCGCGCGATGGGAGAACCGCTAGAGGGTTTATCCCCGATGCGGCAGGCAGATGCCGCCATTTCGGCGGTGGAGAGACTCGTCACCGATATCCAGATGCCGCGCCTCGGCGACATCGGCATACCGAAAGATAAGTTCGATGTTGTCGTTGAGCAGATGGCACAAGACGCGCTGGCGAGCGGCAGTCCCGCGAATAACCCGCGTCAAGCCACTGCAGAAGAGATAGTCAAGTTGTATCAGAAGTGCTACGCTCCGCGGTAATTTGAAGAAGGTTTTTCCTCGCACGAACCCCGTAGGCGCAGGGTGAAACCTCGCCTGCCGATAGGCCAAACGCAGCACGAACCCCGTAGGCGCGGTTTGAAACCGCGCCTACCGAGAGGATATGGTATAAGGAGTCTCTCGTGAACCGACTCAAAATTGTTGTCCCTGGCGACGCGCCGCCACAAATCCAAGGCTCACCGCATCTAGAACGGCTGAAACCTTACGGCGATGTGGTGGTATACCGCAACCGGCCGGAAACAGCCGCGGAAAAACTCCGCCGCGCTGCCGATGCAGATATTCTCATCAATTCGCGCGGACTGGTAAAGTGGCCCGCAGAAATCTTGCGGGCATTACCCAAACTGAAACTCATCTCGCTGTGCTCCATCGGCACCGACATGATTGCACTGGACGAGGCGAAAAAACGAGGCATCGTCGTTTGTAATCAACCGGGCCGCACCGCGCCTGTCGTCGCCGAACACAGTTTTGGGCTCATGTTCGCGCTTGCCAAACGGGCCGCATTTCTGACTGCATCCGTGAAAGCAGGTGAATGGCCTCGTATGGATAACGTCTATTTGCAAGGGAAGACGCTTGGCATTATCGGCACGGGGCATATCGGTGCGGAGATGGCGCGCCTCGGTGGCGCAATCGGCATGAACGTCATCGCTTGGACGTATCATCCCTCAGAAGAACGCGCGAAGCAGTTGGGCGTGCAATTCGTCTCGCTTGACGAACTGCTGCGCGCTTCTGATGTCGTCAGTCTGCATGTCAAGTTGACAGCGGAGAGTCGGCATCTCATCGGCGAGCGCGAACTGGGGTTGATGAGACCGAACGCGCTTTTAATCAACGTCGCGCGCGGCGGCGTGCTAGACACAGATGCCCTCGTTCGTGCCTTAAACAGCGGAAACCTCGGCGGTGCTGCCATTGATGTCTATGATGAGGAGCCGCCTCCGGCGAATCATCCACTCTTGTCATGCGAACAGGTGATTTTCACGCCGCATTGCGCGGACATGACACCGGAAGGTGTCGAATTGCTCAACGAAGGCGCGGTGGATAATGTCATCGCTTTTTTGGAAGGCGCGCCACAGAACGCTGTAAGTTGAATGAGACTACGCACTTTCCACCCGGGCCGGTAAGGTTCGCGTTGTAAGCGCACCTTCAAAAACTGCGCGGTTGGAAACCGCGCCTACCGGGTTTAGGTTGCAGTCATGGCGGCGCGGTTGGAAACCGCGCCTACCAAACCCGGGCCGTGTCTTATCTATGAAAAGAAAAATGGAAAAACATCACCGAAATCCAAAAATCGGCGTTGATACCGGTGGCACCTTCACGGACATCGTTATGTCTGTCGATGGCACGCTCATGACGCATAAAGTCCTCTCCACGCCGCGGAACCCGGCGCACGCTGTGATACGAGGTGTCCATGACATTTTGGAAAGGCTTCCGACGCGCCAAAACGTCACTATTGTGCACGGTTCAACGGTTGCCACCAACGCGCTCCTCGAACGAAGAGGTGCCAAAATCGCGCTGGTTACCACGAGAGGATTTGAAGACATTTTACAAATCGGGCGGCAGGCGCGCCCAAGCCTCTATGATTTCTGGGTTGAACGTCCGGCCCCCCTCGTGCCAGCTGAAAGACGATTCGGGATTGCCGAAAGAACACTTCACACCGGTGCCATCGAGACACCGATAGACACCGCGCAGTTAGACACACTCGCTGCACACCTCGCCACGCTAGAACTTGATGCCATCGCCATCGGTTTCCTCTTCGCTTACGTGAATCCGCAAAACGAGCAAATCGCTGCCGAACATCTCGCCACGCTCAACGTCCCGATTTCGTGTTCCCACGAGCTCTTGCCGGAATACCGAGAATATGAGCGTTTCAGCACCACCGTCGCGAACGCTTATATCCGGCCCACTTTGGAACGGCACCTCGCCACGCTTACTAAATCTCAGCGGTTCCCGAAAGCCTTCCGTTTGAT
This sequence comes from Candidatus Poribacteria bacterium, assembly GCA_003635305.1. GTDB lineage: Bacteria > Poribacteria > WGA-4E > WGA-4E > WGA-3G > AGPOR5. The sequence continues at coordinate 2,723 of PYJE01000196.1, forward strand.
GCTCTCCAACGGCGGTAGCATTTCGGCGCGCAATTTCCATGCAGCGGGCATCCGCACGGTGCTCTCCGGTCCGGCCGGCGGTGTCATCGGCGCGTATCACGTCGCAAAAACCGCCGGTTACGAGAAAATCATCACGTTTGATATGGGCGGCACCTCCACCGATGTGAGTCTGTGCGACGGCGGCATCTCTATGACTACCGAAAGCACTATCAGCGGCCTCCCGCTCAAAGTGCCGCTCATCGATATCCACACCGTCGGCGCAGGCGGCGGCTCCATCGCGACTGTCGATGCCGGCGGTGCACTGCGCGTCGGACCGGAAAGTGCCGGCGCAGACCCGGGCCCTATCTGTTATGGCAAAGGAGAAGACATCACCGTCACCGACGCGAACCTCTTTTTAGGACGTATTGAAGCGACGCGGTTTTTAGGTGGGAAGATGCAACTTGCATCCGATGCAACCCGCGCGCATCTGGAAACATTTAGTCGTGAAATTGGACTCTCACCGGTGGAAGCCGCTGATGGCATTCTCAAAGTGGCGAACGCCACGATGGAGCGCGCTATCAAAGTCATCTCCGTGGAACGCGGTTTTGATACGCGCGATTTCACGCTGGTTTCTTTCGGCGGCGCGGGCGGTTTGCACGCCGCATTCTTAGCAGAAAACCTCGGCATTCAGACAGTGCTTATTCCACCGAACGGCGGGTTGCTCTCTGCCTACGGCATGCTCTTCGCCGATGTTGTCAAAGATTATTCGCAAACGGTGCTGTGGACATTTCAAAACGCAACCGAAGGAAACGGCGAGAAACTTAACGCCGGCTTTGCAACACTCCTCGCCAGAGCAGAAAGCGAGATGCAAATGGAAGGGTTCGCAAAGCATCAACTCAAAATCGAATCCTCGCTTGATATGCGATATGAGGGACAATCTTATGAGTTGAATATCCCCTACCTTGAAACGGATTTCATCGCCAAATTCCACGCCGCCCACGAGCAGCGATTCAGTTATGCGCGCCCCGAAGCAGTAGTAGAAGTCGTAAACCTCCGCCTCACCGCAATCGGGGAAACCGAAAAACCGGCAATTCGTCATGAGCCGCCGATGGGTGCCAAAGTCTCTCCCGACGCGCGCGGCGCGACAAAGCCTGTTGTTTTTGATGGAAAATCCTGCTCAACCGATTTTTACCGCCGCGAGGCACTGCGTCCAGGGAATGAAATTGAAGGCCCGGCGATTATCACAGAATTCAGCGCAACCACCGTCGTGCCGCCTGATTTCCGCGCCACCGTTGATGCATATCGGAATCTGATTTTGCAGCACGGGTAGGAGAGCTCACCCGGGCTCAAGACGGTAGGCGCGGTTTTCAACCGCGCAGGCTGTCCTGGACTCCCGTCTCGGTAGGCGCGGTTTTCAACCGCGCTTTCTCGTTTTCAACCGCGCAGGCTGTCCTGGACTCAAGGCGGTAGGCGCGGTTTTCAACCGCGCAGGCTGTCCTGGGCCCAAGGCGGTAGGCGCGGTTTTCAACCGCGCAGGCTGTCCTGGGCCCAAGGTGGTAGGCGCGGTTTTCAACCGCGCCGACTGTCTCAGCCTCGCCTACCGGAGAGGGTAGAGTTGCGTCCGGCCTCACCAATTCGCATCATAATCCCAATTCACGCGCTGTCTACCGTAGCGTTTGCCTGCAATTTCAGTCTGGTGACAATCAAGGCATCGGTGGAAATCCGCAACGCCGTGCAATTCGTGCGCTTCCTGAATCTCTAGCGTGTTATGCTCATGGCAGACGATGCACGTATAACTGCGATAGACATTATCGGCGTAGATGCCGAGTTTTTCTGTCGTTTCCGCGCCGTTGGAAACCGCGCCTACAGATAAAGTGATGTGATAGACACGCCCACTTTTGTCATCGGTAACCTGCCACGCGCGTCCCTTCGTTTTCACAGCAACAGGCGAAGTCTGCGAGATACCAACGCCGTGCTGCGAAAGCCACCAATGAATATCGTCAGGGACAACTTCCGCGGTATCCAACTCCTGCTGAACAGGTGCTGCATCGACATGGAACAACAGCGGTTCGGAGGTATGACACCTCGCGCAAGGGACATCGTGGACATCGGTGAGCGGGAAAAATTCGTCGTGCTCTAACTTCTTCTGTCCATGGAACACAATGCCGATTAACAGAACCGGCGCGAGGATGAGGTGGCACCGTAGCAGTATCTGCCGCGTGCGGCGCGTTGTGAAACTGACAGCGAGCCCTGTCCCTAAATTCGCCATCGCCAGCAAAAAAGTGAGCCACGAATGCCACTCAAGCGGTTGGAAAGCGGAGTGGATGAGCACTAAGCACAACCCTAACGATGCGAAGCGTTGATGGTATCTCAGCCATATTTGTCTGCTACCCCAGCGAATCCACCGCACTCTGAAGAAATAGAGCGCGGCGATGACGATAGCGATGGCACCGATGATGCTCAGTGGATGTCTCGCCTCGCCGAAACTGCCGTATCGCCAGATGCAGAGGATTGATATGAGAACGGCACCGATAACGCCGTGCGCGATGTTGATGAAAACTTTCATGCTAAAAATGGTATCACAAACCGCACGTGAACGCAAGAAAAAATCCTTGACATCAATTCGCGAATTAGGTAAAATAGAGTCTAATCCATGAACTTACGAGGAAAACGCTATGCCACAACAACCTAACGTCCTTGTATTTTTCACAGACCAGCAGCGATGGGATACTTCTGGATTGCACGGGAATCCGTTAGATTTGATGCCGAACTTCGACCGGATGGCGCAGCGCGGAACACATGTCCACCGCGCTTTCACGTGCCAGCCGGTGTGCGGGCCGGCGCGTTCATGCCTGCAGACAGGGCTCTATGCTACGCGCACCGGATGCTTCCGCAACGGCATCCCGTTATCGCCGAACCTCAAGACGCTCGCGCACCACTTTGGTGAGGCAGGATATGCCACCGGCTACATCGGCAAATGGCACCTCTATAGTGGGCGCGGCACCGGACCTGGGCCTGTCCCTGCCGGACACCGCGGCGGGTATGATTATTGGTTAGCATCTAACACACTGGAATTTACCTCCGATGCTTACCAGACAACGCTTTACGATAACGACGAACAGCCGGTGGAGTTGCCCGGCTATCGCGTGGATGCGCTCACCGATGCCGTAATTCGGTATGTTGACAACTATAAGCAGGAACCGTTTTATCTGTTTACCTCCTACATTGAGCCGCATCATCAGAACCATCTGGACGATTATCCGCCGCCGGACGGGTATCGGGAGCGGTATACAGGGAAGTGGATTCCGCCAGACCTCGCCGCGCTCGGCGGCTCAACGCACCGGCACCTCGGCGGCTACTACGGCATGGTGAAGCGGCTCGATGAAGCATTAGGACGCATCTTGGACGCGCTCAAGAGTCTCAACCTGCTTGACAACACTATTGTCCTCTTCACGTCAGACCATGGATGTCACTTCAAAACCCGCAACGGCGAGTATAAGCGTTCATGTCACGAGAGTTCAATTCGCGTGCCGACAGCGTTTCACGGGCCGGGGTTCATCAACGGCGGGCAACTCCAAGAGTTGGTGAGTCTCGTAGATCTGCCGCCGACGCTGTTGGATGCCGCGGGCTTAGAAGTGCCAGGCGAGATGCAGGGACGTTCCATCATGCCGCTTCTCCACGGTGATAATGCGGATTGGCCCGAAGAGGTCTTCGTCCAGATTAGCGAGGCGCAGGTAGGCCGCGCGGTGCGAACGCAGCGTTGGAAATACGGCGTTGACGCGCCAGAGAAAAACGGCGGCAGGGATGCCGGTTCGTCGCGTTATGTAGAGCAATACCTCTACGATTTGCAGGCAGACCCTTATGAATTGCGGAACCTCATCGGGTTGCAATCACATGAGATTGTGACAGAGGTGATGCGGGAACGACTCATCCGCAGGATGCTTGAGGCTGGCGAAGAAGCACCGACAATCGAAAAGGCTCCGACGCAAGGGAGTGGACAACGCAGCGTCACGGAGGCGGAGGCACGGAGTTAAAAAAGCGGCGGGGTTCCAGCTGCGCGGTTGGAAACCGCGCCTCCCGGTGGATGAGGCACGGAGTTAAAAAGCGGAGGGGTTCCGCCGAACACCTTCGGTCGAACACCTGTCGGTAGGCGCGCTTTCCAAGCGCGCCCATCGACAACGATAAAAAGGAAATATAATGAAAATCACAGATGTCAAAACCCTAGTAATGGGCACCAGTTGGCGAAACCTTACCTTCGTTAAGGTAGAAACCGATGAAGGCGTAACCGGCATCAGCGAGGTGCGGATGAACAACCGCACCGATGCCCTCGTCGCCTATCTAGATGGCGCAAAGAAACGGCACGTCATCGGCTGCGACCCGTTTAACACCGAAGAGCTTTATCAACGGATGTTCCGGAACGACTACGGACGTGCCGGCGAAATCGTCGCCACCGGCATTAGTGTCGTGGAAATCGCTTGTTGGGACATTATCGGCAAGGTGCTCAACCAACCAGTCTATCGCCTGCTCGGCGGCGCGTGCCGCAACGAAATCAAGGCGTATGCAAACGGCTGGTATCGCGTCGAACGCGAGCCAGAAGAGTTTCACGCCGCCGCCAAAAGGGTGCTAGAGAAAGGCTACAAGGCACTCAAGTTCGATCCGTTCGGTGCCGGCTACTACGAACTCTCTTATGAAGAGAAGCTGAAGTCGGTATCCCTCGTTGAAGCGGTGCGCGATGCTGTCGGTGCTGACGTTGAAATTCTGGTGGAGATGCACGGTAGGTTTAGTCCCTATACCGCCATTGAAATCTCGGCGGAATTGGAGCAGTTCAAACCGAGTTGGGTAGAGGAACCGGTGCCGCCGGATAACATCGCCGCGCTCGCGAAAGCGGCGGACAAGATTAACGTCCCCGTTGCTACCGGCGAACGCCTCCACAACAAGTATGAATACCGCGAACTGATTAACCTGCAGGCGGCGGACATCTTGCAACCGGACATCACGCAGACTGGCGGCTTTTCTGAAACCAAGAAAATCGCGGCGATGGGCGATATGTGCTACATGACCGTGGCACCGCACAACGTCGGCGGTCCCGTCTCCACCGCAACGGCCCTCCACTTCGCCGCATGCACGCCGAATTTCAAGATTCAGGAGCACTTCAACGATTTCTCCGAGGCGTGGGTAAAGGAGGCGGCAACCGGCTGCCCCGAAGTCATTGACGGCTATTTCAGTCTTCCCGACGGCCCCGGCCTCGGCATGGAATTGAACGAGGAGCTCATCGCCGAGCATCCCTATCGCGAAGGTTCGTTCAACCTCTGGGAAGACGATTGGCATAAACGGGAGTATTAATAGAGTTATCTCTATACCGTAGGGCGAGGGCCTGTCCCTTGCCCCACGATGAAATACGGCACATTAGGAACAACAAGAACATGAGTTTTCACTACAAAAACGGCTATCTCTACTGCGAAGACTTGAGAATCAAAGACATTCAGCAGCAGGTGCCGTCCAGTCCTTTTTACCTCTATAGCCTCGCTCAATTGGAGGCGAACTACGCCGCCTACTCGCACGCGCTGGAAGGCATGGACGCATTCGTCGGCTATGCCATCAAAGCGAATAACAACCTGACGCTTCTCAAACGGTTAAGGGAGATGGGGAGCGGCGCGGTATTGGTGAGCGGAAACGAGTTGCAAATCGCCCTCGCCGCAGGCTTCGATGCGAGGCAGACCATCTTCAACGGTAACGGGAAAACACTTGACGAATTACGTCTCGCCGTTGAACACAACGTGCTGATTAACGTCGACAGCGAGTTTGATTTGGCGCATATCCAGCAAGCCGCTGCGCAATTAGATAAACTAGCCGATGTCCTCATCCGCATCAATCCCGATGTCGATGCGGAGGTGCATCCCTATGTCTCAACCGGCATCAAAAATTCCAAGTTCGGTATCCGCAATGAACGGCTGGACTGGTTTCTCGCCGAAATCCGCAACGATGCACGCCTCAATTTAGTCGGGGTGCACTGCCATCTCGGTTCAACGATTAAGAAGGTGCGCGTCTTCCGCGATGCCACCGAACGGATGGTGGAGTTCATTCGCGCCATCCACGCCGAAGGCTTTCGGTTGCGCTACCTGAACCTCGGCGGCGGTTTAGGAATTGATTATGAACGCACCGGCGAAGACATTCCGACACCCCGCGCTCTGGTTGATTCCATCAACGATTTATTGCCGGAGGACATCACGCTGATTATCGAACCGGGACGTTCCATCATCGGCGACACCGCCGTTTTCGTGAACAGCGTCACCGGCGTGAAGACTAACGGTAGCAAGCATTTCATCGTCACCGATGGCAGTATGGCGGAACTCATTCGCCCGAGTCTCTACGATGCGTATCAACATATCCAGTTTATTGAGCCTGTCATTGGCAAGGTAGAGACTTACGACATCGTCGGCCCGGTGTGCGAATCCGCCGATTTCCTCGGCAAGGCGCGCGAATTGCCTACCCCCGATGAAGGCGTAGGGCTCGTCGTATGCGATGCGGGTGCGTATTGCCACGCGATGAGCTCCAACTATAACCTGAAGATGCAACCGCCGGAGTATCTCGTTGATGGCGACAAACTCACCTGCATCCGCCGCGCAGAGACGCTGGAGGATTATCTGCGCGTTTTTGACATTCCCTAACAGAAAAAACGGGACGGATATAGCAATCCGGCCCGTTACACCGTAGCGCGAGGGCCTGTCCCTCGCAATGCAACAGGGCCCCGCGCCACGTTCAAGAAGTATCGCTCCTTTCACAACGGGACGGATATAGCAATCCGGCCCGTTACACCGTAGCGCGAGGGCCTGTCCCTCGCAATGCAACAGGGCCCCGCGCCACGTTCAAGGAATATCGCTCCCTTCACAACGGGACGGATATAGCAATCCGCCCCGTTACACCGTAGCGCGAGGGCCTGTCCCTCGCAATGCAACAGGGCCCCGCGCCACGTCCTAAGGAATATCGCTCCTTTCAAAACTGCTTCTCCAAAAACGCGAGCCCTGTCTCCACATCAATCTCATGTCCCCCTAGGAAATGAGCGAGGACGAGATTTTCCCGTTTGCCGGAAGCGGCGTAGATACCGTCCAAATGTCCGAAAGCCGCCAATGCATCTTCGACAATAAAACATTTATCGTCCGACCCGAGTTGCACCATGCAGGGGCGTGGCGCGATAAGCCCTGCCACATCGGCGATGTCCCCGTGCTGTCGTAACCCGAACATAAACTGCGAACCGCACGTATTGCCGCGGCCTCTGTCGTTCAAAGCATCTGTCAATGTGCTCAGATAGCAGACAATCACCGCCGCCTTAACACGCCGGTCTAGCGCGGAAATGTAGGTAGTTATCGTGCCGCCGAAGGAGCAACCCATGCATCCTAAACGCTTACCGTCCACTTCAGGCATCGATTGCAGATAGTCAAGGCATCGCTGTCCATCGGAGATGTGGAGTTGGAGCAGCTGATACCCAAAATAGCCGAGTGCGAGATAGGCGATGTTGCATCCATCGCGACCGGGGCGGCGTGCCCATTCGTCTCTATCCTTCCGTTCGCCGAAGCATCGCCAGTCTGGTGCCATCGTAACGAACCCGCGTTTAGTGAGTTCCACGGCGTATTGCTTCTGATAATCTTCCACAATGCCGACTGCGCCATCTTTCCCTACCCCGTGTCCGTGCGCGCAAAGCACTGCGGGTGCAGGATTCGCCGCGCTCGCACCATCGGGAATCAAGACATAGGCAGGGATGGAAGAAAACGCATCTGGGTTAAAGATAATCTTTTCCCGCGTGTAACCGTCGAGTTGCGTCCGTTCCAGCGTTTCCACTTCCAGCGGCACCGCTTCTGGCTTCGGTCCCAGATGTTTCACGAGGTTGCGTCGGAACTTCCTGCGCCATGTCTGCCATTCAGGTTGCGTTGTGCCATTGAAATGTAGCGGTGGCGTAGTTTTGAGGAGGTGTTGGACGCTCTGTTCTGCGGTTAGGAATCTCATGGGGGTTGTCTCCTTGTTCAGTTGAGTCACCTCTTTTCAGTAGGGCAAACTCGCCTGAATGACAAAGATTCATTTGGTATTACACAGTGTCATCCATCGGTTCTAAGGACAGCATGTCTGTGGTATACGCATCGACATCCTCGTTGACAACGGCACGTTCTAAGCAGATGCGCGTGTGAAACCCTAATCCCGTGAGGATTTCAAACAAATTATCTAGGGACGGCGCGTGTTTTGCCTCAAGCGTTTTGTAGAGCCGTTGCAGACTGCCGTTTGTGCGCGCTGCAAGTTTTTCAACACCGCCCTGCGCTTCAACTACCGCGCGGATGGAGTTTGCGAGGATTTCGGTATTGCCATCCTTCTCGTATTCCTCAAGCGAAACCTCCAAATAGTGCTTTGCGGATTCTGGGTTTGCGAGGAATTTGAGGAGAAAATCTCTGAAGTTTCCTGTGCGTTGAAGAATGAAGTCATTATTCATCAGCATTGCGCCTGTGCATGTTTTAAGTATAAAACATTTTTAGCAAGTTGTCAAACGAGGTCTGGGGGTAATCTCGCGGCTGTTGTCTGAAGCAGGATTTTCAGGATTTTCAGGATTTTCAGGATTATTTTCGTGCGCAATGTCGGAGAGTGCCGGAAAATAATCCAGCCTACAATGGAAAGAACCCGTCTTTGATAAGGGGCTCAATCCTATACCATTTCAAAGTCCACTTGCCGATTGTGGCAGGTGTTCTATGGACCTTAAAATGCTTACCTTCCTCAGGAAGGTATTTTCGCGCTTTTAACCATTCTATAACAGATCCGAGGCCTTTCGTATCTTTTAGTTTGGCTATGAGATGATCTGCTTGAATTACAGGGATGTCGTAGGATTGAGCTGTCGCATGGCCTATCCAATTCTGCGAGACGACGATTCCTGCAATCCTATAATTGGAATCAATATTGAGTTTTTTCAACAACGGTTGATGGTTATCCGCAAAAGCGTTTTGAAGTTGACGCACTTGGGAAATGCCCTTCCTAATCTCTTCGGATTTCTCAATAATTTCGCGTGGTTCCGCTGGATCAATGAACCACTTGAGTTCTAGCAGGAGGCACGTCTTTTCAGAGTCGTCTATAATGGCAAGATCAACATCTGGCAAGTTAGGCATCCTACCGTCAACGAGCCGAAAACTTTTAGTTGACAAACAAGTAGTCAGACGTTTTCTCATCAGTGTCTCTTTTTCACCAACTAGTTTTGAGTAAATCTTCTTGTCAGCAGGCAGTCTGTTTACAAGCACCGTCAAATTCCGCTCTGGATTCAAACTAATCCATAATTGGGGCATAATTGCATAGACTTCTGAATTCAGTTTAATCAAAGGCTGCAAAGCCGGGTCTAGATTTGAAATATCTCGGTTTCCATAGGATAAATCATCAAAGATGCTTTGAACTTTTGACTCTGACACACCAGAATATCTGACAATCCTTCTGAGGAGTTCACCAAAAGTTGGCACGTAAATGCTGTCAGCATAGCCTAGGGCCCCACATCCTCGATCTATCGCCATTTGCCGCGCTGTCACGCGAATATATGCTAAAGCCACAATTGCTTCAAAAACTTTGCGAAAATCGTTCAAGGAGTAACGGCTAAATCGCCATTCGCTTGGCAACGAAAATGCGCTATCAAATATAGGACTCATAGCCGTTACCGTATCAGCAACCATTCTGGGATTCGGATCACAACGGAATCTATCACCATGTATTTTTAACGCGCGATCGATGGCCGCTATGGGGAATTTACCAAAATTTACGGACGACAATGCTTCTCGCGATTCATTCGGTTTAATCAAGCGGTTGTAAGCTTCGTATTCTATACCATCGAAAAGGTTCTCTGTTGGTTGAATAGTTGAGCCCTGAGGTTCCAACTCAATCCACCCGTGATTAGCGTATGTGTATGCAGCGACAAACCGACTATATTCCGTGCCCAAATCAAATAAATCCCAAGAAGCTTGGAAAATCTCGTCATTCCATTCAAATGGAATTTGACCTCCTTGTCCACAAGCATGGTATAGCCAGTGCATCGGAACTTTGAGGTCATAAACAAGATTATCCATCGCCGCCGCGATCTCTTGGGATGTTGATGACAGGTTTATCTCTCTCAACATTATCTCTTCGCCACAAGCCAACAGAGCCCAAGCAGCACGCGCAAAGGGAAGATTAACCAGAGGATTAGACCTGTAATGGTTGTCAATCTCTTTCTCTGCTCTTCGCAATTCAGGTGTGAGTCGATCAGGAGTTCTCATAACAAAATCTCGGGTTAAATTTGGCAAATCTGTATCAATCGCCGTTCAACGAATAAACTCTCTAGAGTTGCAGGGTTTCCGAATCGCTATTTTCTAACACTGCAAGTTGACTGCCTCCGTCTACGAGTTCCGGGTTTGACGCGAGTAAAAGCGGCGCGTCATGATTTACTAAGCGCGATACGGCACACTCATTCGCGCGCCGCTATAAGTCCGAGTACCGCCCCGACGACGCGACAGAAGCGATTCACGAACTCGCACTATTGACAACATTTAATAGTATACCACAAAAAACGCAATTTTGCAAATAAAAAACGTCCGCGGGATTTCGTTGGCTGGATTTTCGGGAAAACTCTCCGGCTTCAAGTGAAGGGAGTTTGTCACTCTTCACCCCGTATTGCCCTTGACAGTTCCCTAATTCTATCCAGCGTGAATTGCCAACAGATGTTGGGAAGCGGCCGGATAAGCAGGATAAAAGGGCGCACGGCGCGGGCCAGCACAACGCGTCCTACGTGAATCAAGATTTTGCCAAAGATGAGAGCACCCAGCAGCAGTGCTACTGAAGTTCTCAAGGGACGCTCACCGAGGCCCTGGCCTGAAAGCACACTGCCCCAAGCACGGAAGGGTGTCGTCACCGCACTCTCGGCGATTTTGTAAAGCCCTTTCCCAAGCCCATGCTCCTCGAAATGCTGCTCCGTCGCCTCGATACCAATGCCTGCATCCCCGATAATCGGCGTGGCTTCCTTGATATCCGCCCATTCCCGCGCAACCCTCGCACCAAAAGAGGCATCTAACGCCTGGTCAAACGCGTTCTCACGATTCGGCGCACGGAAAAACCGCTCGGCAAATATAGAAATATCTGCATCGGTAATCTGACCGGAACGATACAAGGTATTAAACCGCTTGCGTTCCGCCGGTGTCATAACTTCATCAAGGGTGTATTGGCGATAACGTGTTTTACGCATTCCTGTGTCCCCTGACACAGCATCGGCAATCAAGAGGACCGAAATAAAAATTGCTATTGATACCGCAATGGCGGTGGCAATCCTTTTGTTGCTATAGCATTTATTGTTCACGTTGTTGGTGCCTCACCGTTCTGGAGAGTCAGGCAATCGTCCGTGCCCTCCTGCTTTCCCATCGTCAACCTCATCATCTATCATTGGATGAGGTTGTTCGGAAAACCCGTTCTTAAACGGTTTCGCCATCATTGGCGATTTTTAAGAGGATACCCTGAAGTGGCAAAAAAGTCAACCAATTTTTACACAACCTCATCAATCGCTTCGCAAACGGCTGCAATGAAATTGTCAACCCGCTCCGAATCTATAGCATCAAGCGGTATCACGCATTTTGTGCCACCATGCTTGCGAGAATGCCGAGGACTTTGTCGCACTGCGTAATCGGATAGGCATTCATGTCAATGTGGAGGCACTGTTCCTCCAATTTGAGGAACAGCCAATCTCTTCCGGACGTGATGGCACCATAAACGCGAGGGATGTCATTTCCCTTTTCTGCGTTAAAGCGTTGGGCGGCAACCATCTCCGCAACACACTGCCCGAGTCCTTCAGTCAGATTATCTCGTTTTGCCTCAACGAGGATGATGACAGGGGCCTCCAAAGAGAATTGTATAGATGACAGACTTACCACGAAATCACACACCCCGGTCAGGTCGCTATCACGCTCAACGTTAAATTCAACCCCCGAAAACAGACTGATGCGCCGGTCAAAGTGCTCGCGGAGTTCAACGAGTACTTCGGCGATAATCATTTCGGATTTGGCTTTCTCGGTGCCGATAGCAAAGGCTAACGCCACTTTCCTCTCCAACGCCGTGGTTAGATGTGCACTGGGTTCCACCGAGTCTATGTCCGCAAAGATGCCTGGCGCATCAATCTCTTCTAGGTGAAAGGCTGCCCGCGCTGTGTCAAGGGTGAAGTTACTATACGCCATGATGAGAGAACCTGTGAGAAAAAAATTGAAAGGCGATTTTTAATAGAATATCACGATGTGACAAAAAAGTCAGCCATTTTTTACACAACGACATCAATCGCTTCGCAAACCTCTTCAATGAAATTGACCGCCTCCTCCGCATCGGCATCAGAGATCGACCAACGGGTTGTCGGATCGTTCGGCATTAAGTCCGCCTCATGTGCAATCTGATTCCGGCGGTTGACGATGGCCAAAAGCTGCGCCTTCACCTCTTGAACAGTGAGGTTCAGTTTTGCCGCAACGGACGGCCACAACTCGCACAAAGAAAAGAGCCGCACTGCATCAGCTATCTTGTCGGGATGTTGGAAAGCCTGATACCCATGCTTTTCGCGAATCTCCGCTTCAAGCCATTCGTTACGTCCAGGCCTGGCAATTGCCTCTACCACCGCATCCATCGCGATTTGAAAGCGCGAGAAGGCGTTCGTCTGCGGCCGTTTCCCATCGTACCCCTCTAACATACCGATGCGTGTGATTTCGTGGATGTAGAGGTCCATCGCGCTAACGGCCAGAACGATTTGCGCGCGGAGGAGATCTGTCAAATCCACAGCGGGGGTTGTCAACTGGCCGAATGCCTGATAGAGACCGCCGAGGGCGCGGACTCGTTCCATATTTTTTCTGAATTGTTCAATAGGACTATTCATCTTTCGTTAGTTCGATAATTCTCTCCGCGCCCGCGGCGAAGAGTTCCTGAAACTTCCGCATTGCCTGCTTGGTATTTTCAAGAGGGTTTCCTGTTTGTCCGATTTGCGCGTCTGTCAAATCGAAAACCGGGGCCTTATGCTCTTGTGAAAGCGCGATGAGACTGTTGAAGTCTGACATCTGGAGGAGCGGCCGTGCCATGGCCAAATTCGGAAATAAAAGTGGTAACGAAAGTTGGCTAGATTCCTCGGCATTCGGGGCAATCCGGCTTGCCTCCTCATAGAGTCTTTCAGGAAGTAGCATATCGTTTTCCCTTAACGCAGGAATGAGTTTTGTCTCAATTCCGTCTCTAATTTTGTCAATCCACCTTTGAAAGGCACGAGCAGGTCTCCCGTCTCTAACGCGATAATTCTGGATTATCGTTCCAAGAAACTTGGGTGACTTATCGGGAAACGGATAAATTGCATCTTGTAAGAGAGAGGAAGTTTTTGCGTGCTTTGCCCATGCGAACCACTTCGGCAGAATTGAGGCGAGACTCTCCGTTGCCATTGCCGAAAAGTAGTCAGGAAACATCGGCACAATGAAATAATCGCTCGTCATGAGCAGATTCTGGTTCATCGGTCCCACGCTTGGACTCATGTCAACCAAAATAAAATCGGCACCGTATTTCTCTGCGGTTTTCTCGAACAGATAGTGGGGAGAGCCCGGCAAATTCTTGAGAGTGACGAGAGAACCGGACAACTCTTGTGCGATGCCCAAAGTGACTTCATATTCCGCGATGCCGATGTGCCCAGGCAATAGGAACATATTCGGTTGGGACTTAATCTGCGCGCAGACTACCGGTTTAATGACTACCGGCCGCGACTCAAAAGCGGGAGAAAGCCCATCGCGGATATTCCGTGCCTCTTCGGATTCGTAAATCGATTCAAAATTTTCTGCACCCTCAAATCCGAGCACCATGCCGGTGAGGTTACACTGCGGGTCGCAGTCAACGATGATAACCTTTTTCCCCTTGTTGGCGAGCATCCAGCCGAGGTTGAAGGTAGTCGTCGTCTTGCCGACTCCGCCTTTGTGATTGAAAAGCGCGATCTGTTTTGCCATCGCAATTCTCCGATTGGAGTCTGTTTTGTGTTAATTTTATCATGAATTGCTGTCAATGTCAAATCTCTTTTCAGGCAGAACCTGGAATATTCAACTTTCTTGCCGGAGCCGCTCCAGCGTCCGCTTGAGACTTGGAGACACAGAAGCCGCTCGCGCTAAATCCCAAGACTCGCGCACGAATTCAATTAAACGTGGGTTATATTCGTTACCCACAGGGGCTGTCGAGCCCGGTGCCGGGACCAACGCCTCGCGTATCGTTCTGCTTCTACTCCTTCGCGCGAGCCAGACAATACGTTCCTTTGGAGCGGCAATCTCGTCTGTCTCTCGCGGAATGCGACTGACAGGAACCGATAGAAATTGCGCGACGGCCCCCCGGTCTGCCAGAACCCAAGATTCAACCTCCACGACTGCCACACGTAAGAAGAACCCAGGATTTGGCGAACCTCTAATCCATGACTGAATTAAATTCGGCGGACAATTGCTCGGCGAATCCAGATCTGTCAGCAGAAAGACCGGTCTACCCCTGGCGGCAGCCCGATTGAGTTCCGAGGCTTTCTGTTTAAGATAATCATTTCCTCGGTACCCGAGTCTTTCAGCGATTTCAAAGCCACAACTCTTAACAATTTTGGTTGCGACTGCCTCGCTCAGGATATCCTCAGTGGCAAGGGTTATGTAGGTTAAGTTCATAAGAGTCTCAATTGTTCCGTAACTCTCTCCGGCACCACTTCCCCCACCGTCAATCCCGCCTCAAGAAGCGCGCGCACCGCTTCAATCTCAGAGGCGAGTTCAACAGTTGTGCCTTCTCTCATCGGTTTAAGCACCAGCACCTCCCTACCATCAATACCAGCATCAGTCAGGAGCGCGTCGCTGTGGGTGCTGACGAAAACCTGTTGGCATCGGCCGCTTTTCTGCATCCGCGAAATCAAAGGCGCGAGTTGAGAGACAATCCCGGCGTTTAAAGATAACTCCGGTTCCTCCAACAGCAACACCGAGTCGCTTTCAAGGAGAACCCACAGAAGCCCGAGCAGCCGGAGAGTGCCGTCGGAAAACTGGTCTTCCTGTTGCCAACCGCCTCTTGCACGCCAGTGTTCATAATTTGCCCGCAAGTGTGGCCGCCCCACTTCGTCGCGGAGGAATTCCAACTGTTGGAGCTGCGGCACGGCAATTTTGAGGGCATTTTCGATTTTCTTGAGGCGAGATAGGCGGGTTCTGTCGTTCGCCTTCGCGATGCGTTCAAGAAAGCCTTGTCCAAACGGGTCTTCCTCAACGATATTGCCCTGAATTGAATCCGCAAAGCGCAACAACTGCGGCACAAGATGTAGATAGGTGACGCTTCGGAAAAAATGCGCTATCTCGCGAAACTCGGCATTGACGTTAATCTGCTCCAGAAACGTTTGGGTGAGCCGCTCTGGATCTTCGTTATCGTCAGCATCCGGGCGGTTCAGGATTAGCCTACCATTTTTCCAGACGTTTTCGTAATTGAGCAAAGTTCTGCGGTATCCACGTGGTTCCTGGCGAAATTCCAAGGCGTATCGCCATGTAGGCGCAGCATCAGGATTGTCGGCCAGGTGGACTTCAATGGCTACTTCCGGATTTTCTCTTGCTGCTAAGCATCGGATTCTGGAGACTCCACCGCGGTCTTTCACTGCCTTTTGGAAGCCGCCGCCATCGGTTTTGACAATATCGCGCAGGAAACGGAAAATGTCCAGTAGATTGGATTTCCCCGATGCGTTCGGTCCGACGATGAATTGGCGTTCCCGGAGGAGGATATCCGCATGCTGAAAATTCCGCCAATTTTTCACAATAAGCCGTTTGACAATCATTTTTTCTCTCTCCTATCCAAGGTTGCGGTTAATTGATTAGGACTTACGCAAAAATCGACAGGAGCCGGTAGGCGCGCTTTGTAAGCGCGCACGTCTTGAAGAGCGCGCGTCCAAAGCGCGCCTACGGGATACGTCTCCCTAAGTCCTATTGATGATATTATACACTAAGTTTCTCTGTTTGTCAACTTGAATGAGAACGTCAATAGCACCAACAACATAATCCTGAAAATCCCCATTCAGACATTTTTCTTGACATATTTCCCAAAATTCTATATGATATAATCACAGAGTCAAAAACGAGGAGAAAACAATGGATAACCTAGAGATGCTCCAATATCTGTTTGACCTGCAGGGATACATCGTCATCGAAGATGTGCTGACACCTGCCGAGGTCGCGGCGTTGAACAGCCTCATCGACGCGCAGGAATTGCCGCCACCCGGGAAAATCCGACGCTTCGGCGGCGCAGCAGGCGGCGCACCCGAAGGCTCCGGATTTCTGGAATGGGGAAAGCCGTTTTGCGAACTGCTCGATCATCCCCGCATCTTGCCGATGCTCCAGTTTATGCTCGGCGATAGCATCCGGCTGGATAGGATTTACGGCATGTACATGGAGGAAGGCATGTCCGCCGGGGCACTGCACGGCTCAAACACACCGTATTCGCCCGGCGAATTCTATCACGTCCGAGATGGCAGGATTCACAACGGGTTCACCGTGGTAACCTGGAATCTGGCGGATACGGGACCGGACGCAGGCGGATTCTGCTGCATTCCGGGCAGCCATAAGAGCAACTTTAAACTTCCACAGGAAGTCTTTGAGACACCGGAGAAGGCAAGTTGCGTGACGATACCGGAAGCGAAAGTCGGCTCGGCAATCCTCTTCTCAGAGGCACTGACGCATGGCACGGCGATGTGGACCGCGAAGCATCAGCGGCGTTCGCTACTTTACAAGTATTGCCAATCGCAGATCGCATGGGGTTCCAGACGCGTCAGACCGCCGTCTAACGTTGAGTTGACAGCGCGACAGAAATTGCTCTTTTTGGAACCGGCGAATCCGGGGAATTTCTATCCTTCTCTTTTCGCCGCCGCTTCATAAGGGCCCTCGGATCCTTAATGTCTATAATACTGAGAAACATAGGAGAATCGCGATGCCGAAACGAGTGAACAAGGCAATTGAATTGCTTGAAGCAGACCAGCCTGTCTTTTACACGGGCAGCCACACCGGCGCGGACTTGAATTACGATGCCGGCCGCGCCATGGCGAAAACGTGGGCAGATTATATCAATATCGGCATGGAGCACGGCAGCTTCGACCTAGGTGGGTTGGACAGCTTCATGCGTGGACTCGCCGATGAAGGCCCGACGAATAGTGGACACCAAACCCCCGCGGTCATCGTTGAATTGCCGGTAGACGGAATCAGCGCGGACGTGATTCGCGCCAACGGCTGGCAGATGCGGCAACTCCTCGCACGCGGCGTGCATGGACTGCTCCTCTGTCACGCCGAATCGCCAGAGGCAGTGAAGGCGTTCGTCGAAGCTTGCCGTTACCCATTCCAGACAATCGGTGTCGGCACGCAGCTGGATGTCGGCAGGCGCGGTTCCGCAGGACAAGGCTCCGCCGCGCCCATCTGGGGCATTTCCGTTGACGAATACTTGGACACGGCAGACCCGTGGCCGTTGAATCCAAACGGCGAATTGCTGCTGGGGTTGAAGTTTGAGAACAAGCGCGCCTTGGCGAACGTGGAGATAACCGCGCAGGTGCCAGGCATCGCTTTTGCCGAATGGGGACCGGGGGATATGAGCATGTCGTTCGGCTATAAAAACCCGCCGAACCCTCGGCCGCAGGAACTGCAAGACGCTCGGGACCGGGTGTTTGCGGCATGCAAAGCGGCAGGGATTAAGTTCCTTGAGAGCGCGTCTGCGGACACTATTAAAGCGCACATCGATGCAGGCGTGCGGATTTGCGGTTCCGGCGAAGAATGTGCCCGCATCGGCCGCGCGTACGCAGGCAGAACGATGCCTGTCTAGGAGGTAAACGATGGCATTAACCGAACAGGAAATGTTGGCAGAATTGCGCCAATACGACACCCCATCAATCACGAATGTGGTTGCTACCTATCCGAAAAGCCCCCTCTGCCTCGGACTTTACAATCCGTGGTCGGAGAATTGGTATACCGATACCTCGCTCCGCTGCATGTATCCCGACTTGGGCGCGATGGCCGGGTATGCGGTGACATGCGTTTACGGCTTGCCTGATCCGAACTTCTCGCGGCTCTCCTTTATGGATGTCATCGATGCACTCGGTGCCTCACCGAAACCGACGATTCTGGCGTTCCAGCAGAAATTCCCGCCAGAAATCGCCGAGAAGGTAGGATTAGCTGGCGGCAACATGACCGCGGCGATGAAGGCAGTAGGCTGTTTGGGGGCAATCTCTAATGGACCCTCACGCGATATTGACGAAATCCGTCCGATGGAATTTCAGTATCTGTTGAGCGGCATCACGCCAGGCCACGGCGATATGGCGGTTCATGCTGTTAACGTCCCAGTGACAATAGCGGGGATGGATGTGGCCCCCGGCGAAATCATCCACATGGATGAAAACGGCGCGTGCAAGTTTCCGGGCAATCAACTGGAAGCGGTGCTGACGAATGTCAAGGCACTGTTGAAGGAAGAAGGCAACAGGATTGGGCAGTTGTTGTCCGGGCCGAAGACAGCGAAGCAGGTGCGCGCCATTTTCGGTGGGCATTCGTATGCCGAGGATGAGGAGGAATAATCCAAAACCGCTCCCCCTTTTTGTAGCGCGAGGGCCTGTCCCTCGCGTGCTTTTGCATCGTCTGCGCCGGCATCGTCATGACGTTCCCCCTTTTTGTAGCGCGAGGGCCTGTCCCTCGCGTGCTTTTGCATCGTCTGCGCCGGCATCGTCATGACGCTCCCCCTTTTTGTAGCGCGAGGGCCTGTCCCTCGCGTCTGCCCATCTGTAACGTCACGTCTGAGTTTGTTGACATCGCTTGAAGAACCCGTATGATGGACTTCTGACGCTCGCAAACTACAGAAGTTAATAGGGTTTGACGCGGCGGAGGACAGGCCCCCGCCCTACGTTCAAAGCGACTTATAGACATCGAGGACATTATCCAACAACTCCGTCGGGACAGGCCCCCGCCCTACGTTCAAAGCGGATGCAAATAGGCATTTATTCCGATTGCCTCGCGTTGCGCTGCATCTGCCATAATCCCCATAGCAGTGCCGGTATCAGCGGCATGCCCGACATCCCCCACAGGACAAAACGGATATCCGGAAACACATCCAGCAGCGCGCCGACGATGGCGGTGCCAATGCCGCCCATTAACGTG
>PYJE01000196.1:21878-23832 GCA_003635305.1 Candidatus Poribacteria bacterium
AATCTCGTTCGGCGCAGTTTGGAGGAGCAGCTGCGTTGAAAATACCCACACAATCCCGCCGCCGATGCTCCGAACAAACCCACCGAGCAGCACCATCGGAAGACTCAAAAGTGGCGCGGCGATAGCCAGGCCAACGCCTCCAATCAGGTAACCGAGGGTGATAGTGCTGCGGAGGGATTTGTCCCTGTCGCCTGTCCAACGCCGCGCGAAAATTGGACCGAGCCCACTGCCAACGCCATTAACGGCATACATCCACCCCAAACTAATCGCCCCGCCCACGCCGATAACAAAGTGCTCTTTGGAAATCGCGACCTGGGCGACTTGGAATCCGGCAGATAGCATGAGCGCAATCGCCGCCTTGTGCATCGCGATAAACAACATATCGGGATGCCGCAGCAGATAGGGGAGTGCTTTCGTTTTGGCACGCGCACCAGCCTCGGCAGGGTTAGACCGGTTGCTCGGAAGGCGAATACCAAACAAGAATATTGTCGAGACGAGAAAGGTGAACCCATCAATGATAAACGCAGTCTGGATGCCTAAAATGCCCGTCGTTACACCGCCGATAGCCGCACCGAGGGCGAGCATCACAGACCAGGTTGAGGCCCCTAGGGCATTTGCCGTGCCGAGTTCTTGCGGAGACGTTATGTCCGGCAGAATCGCACTCCGAGCAGGACTGAAAAAACCGCTGATTGCAAAGAGAAGCGTTGTGAGCGTATAGAGCAGCCAGATGTCGTTTTCGCTGCGCACAAGTAAGAACGCAAAAACGACGAAGGTCCGCGCGATATCCGTGGCGATTAAGAGACGCTTTCGGTTAAACCGGTCTGCGCATATTCCGGCAAGCGGTGCCACCGCAAACGGCGCGAGCATCCGAACCGTAAACAGAATACCCACGGCAAGTCCAGAGCCCGTTAACTCAGCAATCAGTGCAGCGGAGGCAATGAGGTTAAACCAATCTCCTAAAAGGCTGACAACCTGCGCCGCCCAGAGCCAGCGAAAGTTTCTATTCCAACGGATGAGCGCGCCGTAGCCGACCGGTTTTGGGTTCATTAGAGCAATTTTCCTTACCTTTTGCCCGCATTGCGCCGCGCAGCAAGCCATAGCCACCAAAGCAGTGCCGGTATCAGCGGCACACCCGACATCCCCCACAGGACAAGATGCGTATTAGGAAATACGTCCAGCAACGCACCGACGATGATGGTGCCAATGCCGCCCATCAACATATAGCACGCGAGTTCTGTCCCGAAGACGCGCCCGCGGATTTCATTCGGCGCGGTTTGGAGGAGCAGCTGCGTTGAAAATACCCACACAGTCGCGCCGCCCATGCTACGCACTAACTCGCCGAGCAGCACCGTCGGGAAATTGAAGAGCGGCGCGATGATACCCACACCCAGCGCGCCGAGCAAATAGCCGAAGACGATGCTCATGCGAAGCGGGCCATCCCTGTCGCCTGTCCAACGCCGCGCGAGGAGAGGCCCCAAGGCACAGCCGATACCGTTCACACAATACATCACGCCTAAACTGAGCGCGCCGCCATCCCCGATAACAAAATAATCTTTGGCAATCTTAACCTGCGCCACCTGAAACCCGGCCGACAGCATGAAGGCGATGGCAGTTTTGTGCAGCGCAATAAACAGAATGTCAGGATGCCGTAGTAGATAGCGTAACGCTTTTGGTTTGGACGCTGCGCCGCTCTTTTCTCTCTCCATCAAACGCTTCGGAAGCCGAAGGCCCAGCAGAAACACCGCCGAGACTAAGAACGTGCATCCATCAACAAAAAAGGCGGTGTGGATTCCGAAAACCCCAGCCGTCACACCCCCGATAGCAGCACCGAGGGCGAGCATCGCAGACCAGGTTATTGCACCGATGGTGTTCGCCGTGCCGAGCTCCTGCGGAGTGGTGATGTCCGGCAGAATCGCGTTGCGGGCCGGATCGAAGAAGCCGCTCACCGCAAGCA
>PYJE01000196.1:23852-40586 GCA_003635305.1 Candidatus Poribacteria bacterium
GGCGGAGGACAGGCCCCCGCCCTACGTTCAAAGCGTCTTATAGACATCGAGGACATTATCCAACAACTCCGTCGGGACAGGCCCCGCCCTACGTTCAAAGCGGATACAAATAGGCATTTATTCCGATTGCCTCGCGTTGCGCTGCATCTGCCATAATCCCCACAGCAGTGCCGGTATCAGTGGCATGCCCGACATCCCCCACAAGACAAGATGCGTGTTAGGAAATACGTCCAGCAGCGCACCGACGATGATGGTGCCAATGCCGCCCATCAACATATAGCACGCGAGTTCCGTCCCGAAGACGCGCCCGCGGATTTCATTCGGCGCGGTTTGGAGGAGCAACTGCGTTGAAAATACCCACACAGTCGCGCCACCCATGCTACGCACTAACTCGCCGAGCAGCACCGTCGGGAAATTGAAGAGCGGCGCGATGATACCCACACCCAGCGCGCCGAGCAAATAGCCGAAGACGATGCTCACGCGAAGCGGGATATCCCTGTCGCCTGTCCAACGCCGCGCGAGGAGAGGCCCCAAAGCACAGCCGATACCGTTCACACAATACATCACGCCTAAACTGAGCGCGCCGCCATCCCCGATAACAAAATAATCTTTGGCAATCTTAACCTGCGCCACCTGAAACCCTGCCGACAGCATGAAGGCGATGGCCGTTTTGTGCAGCGCAATAAACAGAATGTCGGGATGCCGTAGTAGATAGCGTAACGCTTTTGGTTTGGACGCTGCGCCGCTCTTTTCTCTCTCCATCGGACGCTTCGGAAGCCGAAGGCCCAGCAGAAACACCGCCGAGACCAGGAACGTGCATCCATCAACAAAAAAGGCAGTGTGGATTCCGAAAACCCCGGCCGTCACACCCCCGATAGCCGCACCGAGGGCGAGCATCGCAGACCAGGTTATTGCACCGATGGTGTTCGCCGTGCCGAGCTCCTGCGGAGTGGTGATGTCCGGCAGAATCGCGTTGCGGGCCGGATCGAAGAAGCCGCTCACCGCAAGCAAAAGCGCGGTAAGGGTATAGAGCAGCCAGATATCGCCTGCATCACGCACGAAAAGGAATCCGAAAACGGTGATGGCACGCACAATGTCCGTGACGATTAAAATGTGTTTGCGGTTAAACCGGTCTGCGCATATTCCGGCAAGCGGGGCCACCGCAAACGGCCCAAGCATCCGAAGCATCAGCAGAATGCCCACGGCGAAGTCCGACCCGGTTAACTTCCCCATCAATGCCGCAGCACCTATCATATTAAACCAATCCCCTAGCATGCTGACGACTTGCCCGAGCCAGAGCCAGCGGAAGTTTTTATTCCGGCGGATGAGCGCGCCATAGCCGATAGGTTTCTCGTCCGGTTCCGGCATTTACAGCCCCCACCGTGCGTTAATCGGTTTCTGATAGACTTCAATCTCACCTGCTACCACTGCCTCATAATCAACCGCTTGGCCGCAGGCGTTGGATTCGTAAATAGCCTCGCATAGCGATTTCGCGCGGAGGCCGACGGTGGCATCAAGTTCCGGCGGACGGTTGTTCTCTATCGCATCGACAAAATCGTAGCATTCAAGCACAACACCATCGGTGAAGTTGTGCGGGAAGAGCCGATGTTTCTCCTCTTCAGAAAGGTTCGCCATATAGTCGGCGATAAGGCTCTCGATGGAGTGTCGGCTTCCATCTTTAAGGATGACTTCCGCGCCATCAAACGGCCCGTGGAAAATGTCGCCGTTATCCAACAAACAGCCTTCACTGCCGTAGTAGACGACGTGATTGAAGCGATGTCCAACCGCCGCCCATGTGCATGTCCACAGCCCAATCACGCCGCTTTTGAAGTTGATAGTCGCCACCCACGTATCCTCTTGTTCATTCTTGACAAGTTCGCCGTTTTTGGTAACCTGCAAATCTTCAAACTGGCAGACGCGCCCATACACCGTGCTCGGTTCGCCGAAGAGGAAGCGGAGTGTATCGCAATAGTGCGCGCCGGAGTCCATCACCATTCCCCCGCCGCCGAGCGTCAGATCGAGCCGCCAATGCCACGCGCTCTCCGGATTCGGTGCGCGATAACTGGCGTGCTGCGCGCAAAACGTCCGCATCTCGCCGAGCATCTGCTTATCGTTCATCAGCCATTCCGCTGTCCGACGGCTCGGCATGCGACGGATGTTCTCCGCTGTCGCGGCAATCTTGTTATTCGCTTCCGCCGCGGCAATAATCGCATGACTGGCTTTCACGGTAACGCCCATCGGTTTCTCTACCATGACGTTCACCCCGGCGTTCAGGCATTTTATGGCGTTGATATGATGGTGCGCGTGCGACGTGCAGATGTCCGCGCCATCTAAATCCGCCTTTGCAAGCATCGCATCGGTATCATTGAAAACCGCCGGTCTCTTGCCGGTAACCTCTTTGACCCGGGCGGCGAAAGCGTCTGCCCGTTCCTCAACCTCATCGCACATCGCGACGAGCTCCACTTTCCCATGCACCTTTTCATGAATTGTAAGATACGCGCTGAGATGCCCGTTCGCCATCCCACCGCAGCCGATAATCGCGACTTGGATTGCCATCGAAGTTTCTCCTATCCCTCTGGTAGGCGCGGTTTTCAACCGCGCACGCAAGTGCATCATTTCCCGTTGGTAGGCGCGGTTTTCAACCGCGCACGCATGTAGACGCGCTTACCAGGCCCGCTCCGCGGCCGTTCCATCAGAACCGAAACTCACGCAGGTGCATCATTTCCCTTGGGTAGGCGCGGTTTTCAACCGCGCACGCATGTAGACGCGCTTACCAGGCCCACTCCGCGGCCGTTCCATCAGAACCGAAACTCACGCAGGTGCATCATTTCCCTTGGGTAGGCGCGGTTTTCAACCGCGCACGCATGTAGACGCGCTTACCAGGCCCGCTCCGCGTCCGTTCCATCAGAATTTCTTCTCTTCTCTCTCGTTCCCTGAACCAGAACGGGGCTCACGCAAGTGCATCATTTCCCTTGGGTAGGCGCGGTTTTCAACCGCGCACGCATGTAGACGCGCTTACCAGGCCCGCTCCGCGTCCGTTCTATCAGATGATTGACGATAGGATACCACAGATTCTGTTTTTTGGCAAATTGTGCTTACGGGCGGCCCCCTCTCTCAAATGCACACAGTAAGGACAGATTTCTATAGCTATCCGTCGCTCAGAAACAACTTGACACAAAACCGCAATTGATGATATATTCGTCACATGATAACTTCACCAACGGAAAAAATCGAGATTGCCCAAACGGATGCAATCGTCACCCTCACCCTCAATAGGCCGGAGGTGCTGAACGCCATCGACAGGGAGATGTTAGACAGTTTAGAGACAATCGTAACGCAACTTCACCGCGACACCTCTGTGCGCGCAGTAATACTCACGGGGAGCGGCGAACGTGCATTCTGCGTCGGCGCGGATTTAAAACACATCGCCACTTTTGAGGCAGACGATATTCGGCAGTGGGTTACTGATGGAAACCGTATTTTCAGCAGAATTGCAAGTCTCCCGGTGCCGGTGATTGCCGCAATTAACGGCTACGCTATCGGCGGCGGCTTGGAATTGGCGATAACGGCAGACCTGAGGTTTGCATCCGACGATGCCAATTTCAGTATGCCCGAAGTAACGCACGGCTGGGTGCCGGGGTGGGGCGGCACCCACAGATTGCTCCACCTCATCGGCGAAGCGAAGGCGAAAGAACTCGTCTTTCTCGGCGAACGGATTGACGCAAAAACAGCGTGTCAACTGCATCTTGTTAATCGCGTTATCAATAAAGCGGACTTGATGAATGCGACGCTTGCGGTAGCAGAATCCCTCGCCAGCAAACGCCGAGTTGCATTGCAAGCGGCGAAAGCGGCCCTGACGCGTCATCCGCTCGCGGAGAACGGGTTTGAGGTGAGTTATGATGGGTTCGCATCGTCGTTCTGTTTCACAGAAAACCTACCTCCTCTGTAGGTTGCGATCGCCAGATCGCAACCGTTCGCATCGTCAACCTGTTTCACAGAAAACTCCCTCCCGTAAGCGGGTTATCCTGGTCCCGATACTATCCAGGGTGACTGGGAGCATAGGAACTGAAATGGCAGAAAAACCGATTATTACCGCCGACACGGCGGTCCAACTTGTGGAGAGCGGCGATACCCTCGTCATCGGCGGAAGCGGCGCAGGGCACGCAATTCCCGAAACGCTCATCGAGGCACTCGGCAAACGCTTTCAGACATCGCTCCAACCACGCAACTTGACGGTTGTCCACGTCAGCGGTATGGGAGACCAGGGTGAACGCGGCCTCGGGCACCTCGCCGATGCACGCCTGATTAAGCGCGACATCGGTGGGCACTGGGGGATGTCGCGCGTGATGTCAGAACTCGCCGTTGCAAACCAGATTGAAGCGTATAACCTACCGCAAGGCGTGCTGTCGTGCTTGATGCGGAGTATCGCAGCGGGCGCGCCGGGTTACATCACGCATGTCGGCTTACATACCTTCGTAGATCCGCGTCTTGAAGGCGGCAAACTCAACCCCCGCACCACAGAAGAGTTAGTGGAGGTAGTCACTCTGCGCGGGAAGGAATACCTCTTTTATCCCAGTTTCCCAGTGGATATTGCCTTCGTGCGGGGAACGACAGCGGATGCAGAAGGGAACATCTCCATGGAGGAAGAGGTGGCATATTTCGAGATGCTTTCGGTTGCACAGGCGGCGAAAAATTCGGGTGGAAAGGTTATCGCGCAAGTCAAACGGACGGTACCGAGGCGCGCACTCGATCCGCGCACGGTAAAAATCCCCGGTATCTTTGTCGATGCCCTAGTCCTCGCACCGGAGCAACAGCAAACTTACCAGATTGACTATAACCCGGCGTTGTGCGGCGACGCGCGCGACGGTGAACTCAGCATGGGCACCCTCCCTTTTGACGAACGAAAAGTCATTACCAAGCGCGCCGCAATGGAATTGCGCCCGGATGCTGTCGTCAACCTCGGCTTTGGAATGCCGTTCGGTGTCGGCATGATAGCCGAAGAGAGCGGCATCCGCGACAGGATTACGCTGAGCATCGAGCAGGGCAGTTTAGGCGGTATCCCTGCAGGCGGCTTGGATTCCGGCGCGATGTTCTACCCCGTTGCCATCTTGGACCAGCCGTATCAATTCGATGCCTATCAAGGCGGCGGCATTGACATCGCCTTCCTATCGCACGCGCAAGTGGATAGACACGGCAATGTCAACGTTAGCAAGTTCGGAAATCGGATTCCCGGCTGCGGGGGTTTCATCGACATCTCACAAAATGCCAAAAAAGTCGTTTTTTGCGGCACCCTCGCCGTGAAAGCAGCGTTATTGAGCTCCGATGGACAACTCAGCGTGTTGAAGGAAGGCATCCCCAAATTTGTCAACGATGTTGAGCAGATTACGTTTAGCGGGCGATACGCGCGCGAGACAGGACAAGCCGTCTTCTATGTCACAGAACGCGCCGTATTTCAATTGACTGAAGCCGGCGTTGTCTTGCGCGAAGTCGCGCCGAGTGTAGATATCCGCCGCGACGTTCTGGATGCGATTGAATTCGCGCCGATTGTCCCTGAAAATATCGGGCTGATGGATGCGCGGGTGTTTACGGATGTGGCGTTGGAGTTCTCGGATTTTCGCTAATCTGGAGCAGGATTTCCAAGATTCAAGAATCTCCAGGATTAAGAGTGACTGATATCCAACGGTTCCTGCCTCGCGCGAAACATCTCCTTAAGTCCGCAGGAAGAACCCTCCTTGGAACGTAGTGCGGGGGCCTGTCCCCCGCCACGCTGCAATCCTCCTCTTGTCTAATCAGGATTTCCAAGAGGCTAGGATTTCCAAGCTGAGGAGAGCTGAGGCTCCAACGGATACGGTGCAACGGCAAAACGCTTCTTCAGGTCTGGAAGACCTAAATGTCTATAGCACTCGGCACAATCAGGAACCCTAAGGGCCTTTAGGTCCTTAATGTAGCTGCCATTTGATGATAACAAAGGCATCTGTAGTTCGGGCTCGCCTGAGCCCGAACGGGCCCGTCCCTCACCAAACCTGAAAATCCCGCTAATCCTGAAAATCCTGCTCCAAAATTTGACATTCCCCCCAAAATGTGGTAAAATATAATCAACTGCAACCAAAAGGAGACACCCAACTGCAAAAATGGTCGACTTTTACGATACAACGCTCAGAGATGGCAGCCAAGCGGAAGGCGTAGCATTCTCTGTCGAAGATAAACTTATCATCATCGAAGCACTGGACCGGCTCGGCATCCGCTATGTTGAAGGCGGATATCCCGGCTCCAATCCAAAAGATATAGAATTCTTTAAGCGCGCGAAAGGATTGGCATTGGAAAACGCCACAGTTGTGCCGTTCGGAAGCACGCGGTACCCAACGTTCGCGCCTGACGAAGATCCGAACCTGTCCGCACTGCTTGACACCGGCGCGCGCACCGTCACGATTTTTGGGAAGACATGGCGACTCCACGCCACCGAAGTCCTCCGCGTGACAGCGACAGCGAATCTGGAATTGATTGAGAGTTCTGTGCGGTATCTTCGCGAAAACGGCCGCGAGGTGATTTACGACGCGGAGCACTTCTTTGATGGATACGCCGACGACTCGGCATACGCGCTAGAGACGCTACACGCAGCGGCCGCAGGCGGCGCGCAATGCATCGTCCTTTGTGATACCAACGGCGGTAGGTTGCCCCTTGAAATTCAGGAAGGGGTGCACGCCGCGCAGGACGCAGTGTCACCGCTGCCAATCGGCATTCACGCGCACAACGATGCAGGCATGGGCGCGGCGAACTCTGTCTTGGCAGTCCAAGCCGGCGCAACTCACGTGCAAGGCACGTTCAACGGCTACGGTGAAAGATGCGGCAACGCAAATCTCGCATCCATCATCCCCACAATTCAACTCAAACTGGGGATAACATGCCTCACCGAGAAGCAGTTGAAAGGGTTAACTGGTATCTCGCGGTTGATTAGCGAATTGGCGAACCTCCCGCACGACGAACGACAGCCTTATGTCGGACGCTCAGCGTTCGCGCACAAAGGCGGGTTACACACGGATGCCATCCGCAAAAACCGCTTGACTTACGAACACATCGAACCGGAGCGCGTCGGAAATACGCAACGCATCCTCGTCTCTGACCAGGCGGGACGCGGCACTATCATCAAAAAAATTGAAAAGGAATACCCGAACTACGACAAAAATTCGCCCCAGGTCTTGGAACTATTTGAACGAGTCAAGGAGGCGGAACGCGAAGGATATCAGTATGAAGCCGCGGAGGCATCGTTCGAGCTCCTCGCGCGCAAGGTGTTTAACGGGCATGCACCCTTCTTTGAATTCCTCGGCTATCGTGTCATCATCGAGAAATTCAGCGATCACACGATGCGCGCCGAAGCAACGATAAAAGTAGCGATGCCGCAAGGAAAAGAAGTGCATACCGCCGCCGATGGAGACGGACCGGTCAACGCACTTGACAACGCGCTTCGGAAAGCATTGGAATATTCCTATCCATCTTTGCAGGTGGTGCGTCTCATCGATTACAAAGTGCGCGCACTGGATACCAAAGCCGGAACCAGTTCAAAAGTGCGCGTGCTGATTGAAGTCAGCGATGGCGAGAAGACTTGGCGCACCGTCGGCGTTTCGGAGAACAGCATCTCCGCCAGCTGCGAAGCACTGATCGATAGCTTTGAGTATAAACTCTATATGGACAAGGTTGCCGAGGCGGCTGCACTCGCCAATTCGTAATACCATAGGACAGACGCAAATGCCAGAAACCTGCCACCGATAGGCGCGGCTTGCAACCGTGCACGCGCGAGAAGCCCCCCACCGATAGGCGCGGTTTCCAACCGCGCAAACGTAGAGGCGCGCTGACAATGTGCAACCAGGCACGTGCGAGAAGCCCCCGGTAGGCGCGGTTTCCAACCGCGCAAACGTGGGTGCACGCTGACAATGTGCAACCAGGCACGTGCGAGAAGCCCCCGGTAGGCGCGGTTTCCAACCGCGCAAACGTAGAGGCGCGCTGACAAAGCGCGCCTACCGGATTCGTCCTGCATCTGTCCTAATAATTAGATAGAATCCGAAAAACAGCCCCTCGTCCTGCGGGTTAAATATCAGATATGGAGGGAAGGAAAATGGGGAATTTGGCCCAGATTGAACAGGCAGCGACGAAGATTATCGCGCTCTGTCAAAAGGAAAAACCAACGAAAACCGACAAGGAGAAGATGCTCGCGCTCCACGCCGACATCTTTAACGGCATCGAAAAACTTGCCGAATGCGAACGCTGTGGGGCGATCAGCGAGATGATTGTCACCATGACGCTCGCGGAAGTGACAGCGAAGTTGTGCAAGGAGTGCGGTGTGAAGGCGTTGGAGGCAGGCCAGATTCAGAAGACAGCACCCCGGCGGCGGACGCGCCGCACGAGAACATCAAAGCCGAAAGCCGAAACCGCCGCGCAACAACCGCCATCCCCGGCGGAGTTGCATACCCGCGTCGAAGCGGAAACCGGCATCAAGAAAGCAGATGTCAAGCGCGTGCAGAAAATCTTAAACGGCATCGCCACCCCGATGAGCACCGAGCACACCCTCACCTACGTCAAGCGTGAAGTAGACAACGCGAACAAGCGCGAAGTAGACAAAGCGAAGTTGAAGATGGAGGAAGAAGCATTGGAAAAAGCGGTGAAAATGTTAATGGCAGGGTAGCCACCGTTCCCTCGCACCGTAAACCATTGCTTTCACCGTAGGGCGAGGGCCTGTCCCTCGCCCTGCCACGAGCGCGGGAGACAGGCCCCCGCGCCACAGGCTGCGGAGTATTCTTGGAAAACGTCTCTCTCTTCATCCTGAAAATCGAAGCAGGATGGCCACGATTCACAAGATTAGCAAGAGGAAGAGACACCTGTTGTGGCACGTTAACGCCGCCCCTGTAGGTTGCGATCGCCTGATCGCAACAGATGAAGAGACACCTGTTGTGGCACGTTAACCTCTTCTCCTCTTCATCCTGACAATCGAAGCAGGAGCAGGATTTACAAGATTCACAAGATTCGCAAGATGAAGAGTCAAACGTTCATGAACGATAACCTCTTATCCTGTAAATCCTGTGAATCCTATAATCCTGCTTGGATTTACACGATGAACAGGATAAGAGGGTATACTTCATCCTGACAATCTTGTCTTCTCTTGGAAATCCTGCTTCATCTTGGAAATCCTGCTTCATCTTGGAAATCCTGCTCATCTCTTGAAAATCCTGCTCATGCGTTTTCCACATCCCCAAACCAGAATGGGGTTTTGAAAACGGAGAGTTTGATAAAAAATTTGACAAATAAGTTTCTATGTGGTATTATTAATAACGTCCCTGAATCGCAACTCAGCTGACAGCGCGGTTTACCGCAAATCTGAAATCTAACAACGTTTTCGTATGTCCTTCATCAAGCAGCCGGTTTGATGAAGGTTCTAATTCTAAATCCAACAAGCGACAAGGAGTTTTCTCTCATGACGTATGTAATTTGCGAACCTTGTGTTGATGTGAAGGACAGTGCATGCGTTGATGTATGCCCTGTGGATTGCATTCACCCGCTGCCGGATGCCGACGAGTTTGAAGAAGTGAAGCAGCTCTTCATCGATCCGGAAGAATGCATCGACTGCGGCGTGTGCGAACCCGAATGCCCCGTAGAGGCAATCTTCATGGAAGAAGATGTGCCCGAAGAATGGGAGCATTTCATTGACATCAACGCGGACTACTTCGAGTAACGCAACGAGGCGCGCTGCAAAAGCGCGCCGCCAACCATCGGTTATCGGCGCGCGCTGCAAAAGCGCGCCCACGGTAATCGGTCATCCCCACGATGCAGCAGCAATTCCAACCCACTGAACTCAAAAGAACGCGCAACGGCTTGGCAGTGCGCTGGAAAGATTCGCACCACAGCGAACTCTCCTACCGACACCTCCGGCAGAAATGCCCCTGCGCCCGGTGTGAAGCAACGCGCACCGGAAAAAATCCACTCCACATCTTGCCGCCCGACGATTTCTATGAGAACCTCACACTCGTGGAAATTCAGCGGGTGGGACGTTACGCCGTGCGACTCATCTGGAACGATGGACATCGCACCGGCATCTATACCTTTCAGTTTTTGCGAGAACTCGCCGACGCTAAAAGCGAACGGACGACATAGCAATTCGGCGTTTTTCGGGCGGCACCTAGTGCCTCACTGAGGGCCCGACACTGCCGCCAATAGTGCGCGTAATTGAGCGGCTTATAGTCACGCCGCCGCCCAATAAACGTTTTGTGGCAGCACGCCAATTCTCTCCCATTATCAAGCGGATATCCCCAAACGCGACAGATAACCGGCCGGTGTTCATAAACAGCGCACACACCGCCGATTAGCATCGGACATTCCGCCTCAGGAGTGCCTCGAATCGTCTCTAGCACCGTCATACCCGATTCCGGTGTGGCATTTACCACGTCGTAACCGAGTGCCTCAAGTCGACTGATAGTCCGTTCCGCTTTTTGATGGATATGCGCGCGAATTTCGGGCGGCAGCGCATCCAAACCTTCCTGCAAAGCGCGAGCCTCAACCTCGCTGATTGCCATCGTCGCAGTGTTCTTGCAACAGTCAAAGCAGTCCGCTGGACACGGCAATCTCCCATATTCGCCACGAAGCCGCCGCACATCCCGCGTAATATCGGTGACGAGCTCGCCATAAGTTCGCATGATAGATTACCGAATTAGAACTTTCTCTCTGAACGGAACGCCTTGAAATCGTAGAGCGCATGCTGAAAGACGACAACCTTGGCACCGTTCTCCAAGATGAGCTTAATCTCGTAAGGGCTCACCCAGTCTATCGTCCCACGAAAAATTTCTCCCTCGCGAAGCGTCACCTCAATCACATCGCCGTTCTTGCGAGCATTCCGCACCCGCTCCGCATCCAGAACATACCCCTTCTCACCTGCCGGGACCGGCTGCAAGCACCGCGCCTTAACCGCCTCGTCTATGTCCACCGATGCCTGCACTTTCACCGCATCAATGTCTTTGTAGCAGTATTTCACGTCCGTCTTGGCGAAAACCCGCTCCTGCCCGTTGCTGTTGAGCGTGAAACCGGTGAGCGTCATCTCCAAGACGATAGCAGGAAGCTGCTCAGAGTTATACAACGCAAAAAACATGGAGGTCTCGAGGTTAATCTGCTTCAGGATGTAAAGATCACCGAAACTGAGCTGCTTATTCGCGGCCTGTTCAGGCGACTGCGCGCGCGGCGACGCAGCACGAGGCGCGGATTTCTCCGCCGGCACAGGCGACGCTGCCTCTGCCGCCTTCGGCTGACTCCGAGGGCCAGAAGACTTTCTCGATGGCGCCGCAGCAGAAGCAGACGTTTCCTCTTCCGAAAGAAACCCCTGATTCTGGCCCGGAAATCCAGAGTAACCGCGCGGAATAATCGCCTTCCCCTGCCGCAACCAGCGACGTTCTGTCGGCGTAAGTAGCACCTCAACGTCCTGAGCCACAAGCCCCTTCTCGCCTTCAACAACGTTATACCGCACCCGCTGTCCAACGCGAAGCTCCTCGTATTCAGGCTGCTGAATCGCCGAACTATGTAAGAAGACATCCGCATCACTGCTATCCTGCGCGATGAAGCCGAAGCCCTTATCAAAATTGTAATACTTAATCCGTCCTGTAGGCATAATCTACTCCTGTGTTCCTTCTCCACTTCAGGAAGGTGCCTATCGTCGTTCGCGCATTGCAAACCGCGTCCACCCGCGCCTGCAACGAACCAGTCTTTTTTTTCTTGACTCAAACCATTTTTCTGGTAGAATAAGGCGAAGGAGAGTATCCCATTCCCCTACAAACTATTTTAACCGATTTTTGCCTTAATTGTCAACCAAAATCTGCAAAGGAGAATTTTATCGTGACTGATTTGACTCATCACATTCAGACTATCCGTCTCGTTGACACGCATGAACACATGCGCCGCGAGAACGACTGGGTAGAAAATGGCCCCGATATTCTGCAGGACCTGTTCGGTAACTATGTCCCCGCTGATCTCCACACAGCTGGAGCCTCCCCACAAGCGATGCAGAACCTGATGGACGCATCGCAGGATGTCGCCGACCGGTTTGATGGCATCCGAGACGCATGGGAAGCGACACAGTTCACCAGTTACGGCGAAGCGGTGCGCCTCATCGCCAAGCATATCTATGCACTCGATGAACTCACCAGCCATGGACTCGCCGCCGCCCAAGATAAAGCGAAGGCACTCCGGAGCCCCGGCGAACGCTACCGCATTCTCCACGATGTCGCCAAGTTGGACCACGTCCAAACCGACGATTTCAGTTGGCCGTGTCATCCCGATACATCTGGCCTCGATTTTTTCCTCTACGATTTGTCGTGGGCGACGTTTTGTAACGGACAAGTCGACCCAAGTGCCATCCACGCCGAGACAGGCATTGATGTCACCGACCTCGGTTCGCTCAAGCATAGCATGGAGGCGATTTTCGCCAAACACGCGCCCCTCGCTATTGCCGTGAAATCGCAACACGCCTATAACCGCACGCTCAATTGGATTGAACGCAGCGATGACGAGGCGGCGAAGGCACTCGACAACGTGCTGACGCGCGATGCATCCGAAATTGACGAAGCAACGCGCCTCTGCCTCGGCGATTGGTGTTGGGCGCGCGGCGTGGAACTTACCATCGCGCACAATCTCCCGTTCAAGATTCACACCGGGTATTATGCTGGCAACGACCGGATGCCACTCCGCCGCATTCCCGCAGGGAATATGTGCGCCTTATTCGCACGGTATCTCGACGCGAAGTTTGTCCTGATGCACATCGCCTATCCTTACAGTGACGAACTCGTCGCGCTCGCGAAACACTACCGCAATATCTGGGTAGACTTCTGCTGGGCATGGAGCATCGATGCCTATAGTTCGCGCGATTTCCTGCGACGATGCATCCATGCCGTGCCATCAAACAAACTGTTCGCTTTTGGCGGCGACACCGGCTGGCCCACCAGTGCAATGGCTTACGCAATGCAGGCGAGAAATGAGATTCGCCGCGCGCTTGAGGCAGAAATCGCTGACGGCTACCTCACGGAAAAACAGGCGATGGAACTCGCTACCCGCATCATGCACACGAACCAATATGCCTGCTTCGATGTCGAAGGCACGCGCGCTAACATCCAGAAAGCGGCATAGCATCCGATGTTGCCTTGGAAAGTAGCACGGAGGCTTTCCCACGCGTCGCCGGGGCAAGGCGAGGGACAGGCCCTCGCCCTACGGGCAAGAAGACCGATTACCGTAGCGCGGGGGCCTGTCCCCCGCGAGTGCCTATCCCCGAAACGCGTCGCGTTACCGTAGCGCGGGGGCCTGTCCCCCGCATGCCCGAAACGCGTTACCGTAGCGCGGGGGCCTCTCCCCCGCGAGGGCCTATCCCCGAAACGCGTCGCGTTACCGTAGCGCGGGGGCCTGTCCCCCGCATGCGTTTGATAACGAAGAACAAGCAGAAGAATCGTTTACCATAGCGCGGGGGCCTCTCCCCCGCGTGCGCCTATCCCCGAAACGCACCCAGACTCTCCGTATAAGGCGGCCGCGCCACCCCCTTCTCGGTAATAATCGCCGAGACTAACGCCGCAGGCGTAACATCAAACGCAGGACTGTAAACCTTCACGCCTTCAGGTGCCGTCACCTTGCCGAACCCTTCTGTCACCTCTGCCGCGGCGCGCTGCTCAATAGGAATCTCATCGCCGGTTTTCAGCGCGAAATCCAAGGTAGAGGTAGGCGCAGCTACATAAAACGGAATCCCGTGCGCTTCGGCGAGAATAGCGACATTGTAAGTGCCGATTTTGTTCGCCGTGTCGCCGTTCGCCGCAATTCTGTCCGCACCGACGATAACGCACTGGATTTTACCCTCTTTCATCACCTGCGCCGCCATGTTATCGCAAATGAGCGTCACATCGATGCCAGCCTGCATCAACTCCCACGTTGTCAAGCGCGCGCCTTGCAAGAGGGGACGCGTCTCATCGGCGAAGACGCGGATATTCTTCCCCGCCTCGTGCGCGCTGAACATGACAGCCAACGCCGTGCCGTAATCGGATGTCGCCAAGCCGCCAGCATTGCAATGCGTCAGAATCGTGTCGTTTTCATCCAATAATGCCATGCCGTGCTGGCCGATAGCACGACACATCGCCTTATCTTCCTCAATAATCTCCTGTGCTTCCGCGAGTAGCCGTGCTTTGAGCGCAGGGATTTCAAGACGAGCGTTTTCCGCTGCCGTGCGATTCATCCTGTCCAACGCCCAAAACAGGTTAACAGCTGTCGGGCGCGAGGTTGCCAAATAGTCGGTTGCGGACTTCAGTTCCCCGGCGAATGCATCGTAAGTTGTCGCCGTGGAATCCCAAATGCCGAGAACGGCTCCGAGCGCACCAGCGATGCCTATCGCGGGCGCACCACGCACGCGCAGGGATTTAATCGCTTCCCACACCGACGCGATGTCATCGCAATAAATTTGTTTAAATTCAGTGGGCAATAGCGTCTGATCTATCATCCGAATTCTGCCATCTGCCCATTCAATAGTTGAGAATGCCATAGTGGCTAATGTTTCCCTCCCCGGTAGGCGCGGTTTGTAACCGCGCTCACGGACCCTAAGCCGCCCCCGGTAGGCGCGGTTTCCAACCGCGCCTACGAGACTTGTTCTGCATCCATCCTACTTATATTATAGCACTGTCATATGCGGTTTTGCAAGTCACATTTAAATCGGACACGTCAGATTCCCTAACTCCTCTGTCAAACGCAGGTTCTCGGCGTAATTGACAGGGCAATCAATGACAGATGGAACATTCTGATTGAAAGCGTCCTTGAGAATCGGAACCAATTCGTCGCTGCCCTGCACGCGGTATCCTTTCGCACCGAATGCCTGGGCATACTTCACGAAATCAGGGTTCGTAAAGTCAATATGCGCCGGTCTGCCGAAAGTGTTCATCTGTTTCCATTCTATCAAACCGTAAGCCTCATCGTTGAAAATGAGCGTGACGAACGGGACACCGACGCGCACGGCCGTCTCCAATTCCTGAGAGTTCATCAAGAAACCGCCATCGCCGCAGACTGCCAAGCAATTGCGTTCGGGATAGATAAGTTTCGCGACGAAAGCCCCCGGTACCGCGATGCCCATGGCGGCGAAACCGTTGGAAATGATGCACGTATTCGGTTGATAGCACGGATACATCCGCGCTATCCACATTTTGTGCGCACCGACATCGGAGATGAGGATGTCGTTCTCGGCGAGGACAGAACGGATGTCACTCAAAATCTTTTGCGGTTTCATCGGAAACGCTTTGTCGTCACGGTGTTCCGTAATCCGCGCCAGAATAATCTCGCGCAGCGTGTCGGAGGCATAAGCCAGTTCCTTCGGCTGAATTCCCTGCGCCAGCAAACACGCGAGGCTGTGCTTAATATTGCCCACCATTTCGACATCGGTGACATAGGCCGCATCGCTTTCGCTAGGTTCCGTGTCAATATGGACAATTTTCTTATCCTGTCCAAGATTCCAGAGACGCGGATGGTATTCCACAATGTCATATCCGATGGCAATAACCAGGTCTGCCCGGTCGAACCCACAGGAGACAAAATCGCGCGCTTGCAACCCGACGGTAAGAAGGGACAACGGATGCGTCCAAGGGATGCTCCCCTTGCCCATGAACGTGTGCGCGACCGGAATGTTAGCCGCTTCTGCAAACTCCGTGAGGACTTGGGAAGCACCTTGTCGGACGACACCGTTCCCTGCAAGGATAATCGGTTGCCTTGCCTCCCGAATTAACTGCGCTGCGCGTTCCAAACAAGCATCGACAGGTTCCGCATCACTAGGAAAATCGTGCGGGACCGGCTCGCCGGCCGTCTGCATTTTCGCCAAGTCTTCGGGAAAATCGATGTGCGTTGCGCCCGGCTTTTCCGCTGTCGCCACCTTGAACGCCTTGCGAATCGATTCCGGAATAATCTCTGGCACATGCAGCAGCGTATTCCATTTCGTCATCGGCTTAAAAACGGAGACGACATCCATGTATTGATGCGATTCCTTGTGCATTCTGTCCAGCCCGGCCTGCCCGGTAATCGCCACCAAGGGGGCCCTATCCATATTCGCATCCGCCACACCGGTGACGAGGTTCATCGCCCCCGGTCCGAGGGTAGCAAGGCATACACCGGCTTTACCCGTGAGGCGGCCGTAGACATCTGCCATGAAGGCTGCGCCGCGTTCATCGCGCGTCTGAATAAACTGGATTTTGGATTCCAAGAGCGCATCCATTAAATCCAGATTTTCCTCGCCCGGTATCCCGAACATATAGGCAACGTTCTCGTTTTCGAGACATTTGATAGCGAGTTCTGATGCTTTCATACGAAGCCTCCGTTTATTCTTTAAGGATTTTTGCCGCCAATGACGATAAGGAAAACGCTATCTTCGTTGGCTTCCACGGCGTGAAGGACATCAGCAGTGAAGACAACTGCCTCGCCTTGTTCAAGCCTGATGTTCTCAGTGCTTGATGAAAACACCATGTTTCCTTTCAGCGCAACGACAGTCGCCGAACTCGGTGCCCGATGCTCGTGAAGAACAGTGCCGGCCGTCATTGCGGTAAGAACGACAGTCAAATCATCGCCG
This sequence comes from Candidatus Poribacteria bacterium, assembly GCA_003635305.1. GTDB lineage: Bacteria > Poribacteria > WGA-4E > WGA-4E > WGA-3G > AGPOR5. Next base: position 40,456 of record PYJE01000196.1, read on the forward strand.
CGTGCAAGTGTGAGCGCAGCGCGTCCTGTCGATGCCCCAGTGGCCTCTTCTATGAGCTGCTCAGCCATCGAATTAAGGGGAAACCCTTTCGTTATCGATGTGTCCAGAGACACCGGTCTGTAGGGATGTTC
>PYJE01000197.1:0-16535 GCA_003635305.1 Candidatus Poribacteria bacterium
AAATATTTTCTACGCCGGTTAATTGCGCTATGGGGAGCGCGGCAGGCGCGGTGAGGAGTTGATGCGGTTCGCCGCTGGCGGTAATTTCTCCATCGGTGAGCAGAAATGCCTCGTCTGCAATCGCCAGTGCCTCCGAGATGGAGTGTGTGACATAGAGCATCGGCACGTCAAACGTCTCTTTCACGTGATGGAGATATGGCAGGATGCGGTGCTTTAAACCGTGGTCCAGCGATGCGAGGGGTTCGTCCATGAGCAGGAGCCGCGGCTCCATCGCGAGCGCGCGTGCAATCGCGACGCGTTGACGTTGGCCGCCAGAGAGTTGGCGTGGATAGCGTTTCAGCAACGTCCCGATTTCAAGCGTGTCAATGACTTTACTCAACAAATCCGTAGGCGCGTTTTCCAACAGTTCTCCATGATTGAGCTCCGTAGGCGCGTTTTCCAAACGCGCACCACCACTCCGAGACGACTCACCATGATTGAGCTCCGTAGGCGCGTTTTTCAAACGCGCACCACCCCGAGACGGCTCACCATAACGGATGTTCTGCTCAACGGTAAGATGCGGAAACAGATATCCCTCTTGGAACACGTAGCCGAATCTGCGCTTTTCTGGTGGCTGGTGGATGCGCGCCTTCGCATCGTCCAACACCTCATCGCCGAAGGCAATCTCTCCTTCGTCCGGGGTAAGAATGCCGCTGATGCAGTTGAGGAGCGTGCTTTTGCCGCTGCCTGACTCCCCTAGAAACGCCGTAACCTTTTTGGTGAGCGTGCAGTCAAGCCTTAGCGTGAAATTGCCGAGGCGTTTGCGGAAATTAAGCCAGATCATTTTTCCCTTTTATGGACACCCGGCCTTACGTTTTGGCGAGTGCGCGTTCGGAAAGCCATAGCGCGACAAAGGCGACAACAGTCGATATAAACACCAACCGATAGACAGAGGCATCGTCGCCGAGCTGCACCGCGTTGAAAATGGCGAGTGCCATCGTCTGGGTTTTGCCGGGAATGTTGCCTGCCACCATGATAGTCGCGCCGAATTCGCCGAGACTTTTGGAGAAACCGAGGATGACACCGCCGGCGATACCGCGCGAGGCAAGCGGCAACGTCACCGTAAAAAAGACTTTTAGCGGCGACGCGCCCAGCGTTCGTGCAACGTTTTCAAGTTCCTGTGGCACGGCTGACATGCCTGTCATAATGCCGCGCACCAGAAGCGGAAAGGAGATAATTGACAGCGCAATAACAACCGCGAATTCCGTGAAGACCAGCTCTATCCCGAAAGTCTCAAAGAGGAAGTCCCCGATAAATCCGTGTTTGCTCAGTAACATTAAGAGCAGATATCCGCTGACTACCGGCGGCAGCACGAGTGGAAGCATGACGCACGTGTTGAGAAGCGTCCTGCCGGGGAACGTCCGTTTTGCAAGGAGCCATCCCACGAAGAGCCCAGGCGGGAACATGACGATGAGACTTAGCAATGCAACCTTTATTGTTAAGGTAAGTGCCGTAATTTCTGCGGGGGTTATCCTCATTGCCTTCCATTATAGAGACGTGAACCCGTGCTTCTCAAAAATTTGGGTAGCGCGGGCAGATTTCAGGTAGTCAATAAACTGGCGCGCGTGTCGTTTTTGTCGGCTGCCCTTCATGATGACAGCCGGATAAACAATCGGCGCATGCGTTTCAGCCGGGAATTGATAAAGCACCTTGACATCGCGGCTCAGCGTTGCATCAGTCTGATAGACAATAGCGGCATCAACGTTGCCAGCGGTGACATAAGCGAGGGTTGCGCGGACATCAACACCGTAGATGAGTTTCGGTTGAAGCGCGTCCCACACGCCTAAGGTTATCAACGCCTCTTTGGCATAAGTGCCAGCCGGCACGATTTCCGGCTGGCCAATTGCAATTCGCGAGATGCCGGCACTCGTCAGGTTCTTTAGCGGAGAAGAGGTATGCGCTACTAGCACTAACCGATTGGCCAGCACATCGTAGCGGCTCTCCGTTAAAACCAGATTCCGTTCCGCGAGCGCGTCCACCTCCTTCGGGCTCGCTGAGATAAAAACATCTGCCGACGCACCTTTTTCAAGTTGACGTTGTAGCGTTGCCGAGGCGGCAAAACTAAAATAAACTTTAACGCCATGCGTCTCGGTAAACTGCTCGCCGATTTCGGTGAGTGCCTCGGTTAAACTCATCGCACCGAAAACGGTGAGTTCCGCCTCTTGTGAACATCCGAAAAGCCCGAGGCACAGCCAAAGGAGGCAGATTGAGTTTATTTCTGCAAATTGAACGCTTTGACGCACGATAGTCATCTCCTGAAAGCGAGAAACAATTCAGTTCTCCGCTTCTGTCGTTTGAACTCCCCCGAAACTTAAACGGGCAAACTCAAACGAAGGCGAAAAGGGTGTGCTCGCCAAAACGGAATGTTTCCGCTTGAAAGCAAACGCTCTGCTGAAGAAAATGATAACGTATCTGTGCATTAATGTCAAGAATAGTGAAAAACAAAAATTTTCCTTGCAATTTTTTTGTTTTTGTGGTATCCTATTTGGTATAAATAGACAAAGTTGGGGATAACTCAATGAAATTAGGCTTATGCACCATCGCGTTTCAAGAAAAACCGCTGGAAGAGGTAATAGACATCGCTGCGGATTACGGGTTTCACGGCCTCGAGGTCTGGGGGAAACCGCCGCATATACCCGCGGACTACGACGCGGCTTACATCAGAAACATCAGGGATGCCGCGCACCGCCGAGGCTTGGCCATCTCGGCGTTCGGTTCCTACGTCACCCCGATGATGCCGCTCTACCAGAAGCATTTTGAGGAGGCGTTTAAAATCGCGAAGGAACTCGGCACAGACTTGGTGAGAATCTGGTCTGGCGGTGGCCCGTCTAAATCTATCGCGCCTGCCGACAAGAGGCTAATCCTCTTCCGACTCGTCAGCATGGCGCAATGGGCAAATTTCAGAAATATGAAACTCGGGTTGGAGATGCACAACAACAACCTCACCGATAGCGTCAAGACTATCTTGGAGGCACTTGAAGGCGTGAACGTGCCAGCTCTCCAAACCTATTATCAGCCGTTGGCGCGGACAGATGCCGATGAACCGCACACCGCAGCGGAACAACTCGCATCGCACATTGTCAACGTGCACGCGCAAAATTTTGACGAACAGGGGAAAGCGTGCCCCATCGCAGAGGGAGTCGTGGATTACGCGCGCATCGTCGAAATTCTCAGCCATGCCGGATACAACGGCTACCTTGAGGTGGAGTTCGTCCACGGCGACGACAAGTTGGAGGCGTTGCAACGCGACAGGGACTATTTGGCGAGTCTAATCGGTTCGACTACCGGTGACGCACTGAAAAACCTTGACATCGCACCGGTGTAGCACATTTATTGCCGCTGTCCGAGGCCGTAGGCGCGCTTTCCAAACGCGCACGTCTACCTCCGTCCGAGGCCGTAGGCGCGCTTTCCAAACGCGCACGTCTACCTCCGTCCGAGGCCGTAGGCGCGCTTTTCAAGCGCACACGTCTACCGTCGCCCGAGGCCGTAGGCGCGCTTTTCAAGCGCGCATCGCCGGAGAGGAAAAATGCGTCTAGAAATCGGCATCATCGCCATTATGGAACAGGTCTTGGGAATGCCCGCGGAACGCCGCGCGCAATTTGAATGGCTCCGCAACAAACCGCAGCCCGAACACTTTACCGACGCTTACGCCGATATCAGGGCACTCTATGCCGAATTGGAAGGCGATTGGGAAGGCACAACGGCGAAGACAGACGGATACCTAATTCCCGATGCCTATTTTCCGGAGCCCTACCATTTCATCTTTGAGTTTGACGAGTTGCAACACTTCACGAGTTATCGGGAACGGACGCTGCGGTTTTATCCACCGGAGATGCCACTCGCTTATGAAGTGGAGACGTATCGGCAGTTTTGTCGGAGACATCACACGGAGGCACTGGCAAAGGGCCCCGCACGGTTTCGACGCGCGACAGCGGATTTCCCTTACGCAAACGGACGCGCGGCGCAACGCGCATTTTTTGATACGTTTCGGGATTGGCTGCCGCCACTGCACGGACTTAATCCAACAGTCCGGTTGGCAGAATTTGAGGTGAGGCCTATCCTCAACGGTGAATTAACGGCGGATGCCGCGAAGGAGTATATGGAGCAAATCCTTCGCAAAAAACTAGGGGGCTTTCCCTACACCTTAGCACGCGGCGCACCTAATAGAAACGACAGGATAAATCAGATTACATGAGCCATCAAACTATTCCAGCAGACTATCCACTGCTTCAACTCATCGGACAGACACCGCTCACCAAGATAGCTCTTTTTGAGGAAGAACTGCCGAACGTGGAAATCTACGCGAAGGTAGAAACCTACAACCCCGGCGGTTCTATCAAAGACCGGCCGGTTTTACGCATGCTCACGGAGGCTATTGCGTCGGGGGAACTCACGCGCGACAAGGTTATCTTGGATTCTAGTTCCGGCAACGCCGGTATCGCCTACGCGATGATTGGCGCGGTGCTAGGGTATCAAGTGGAACTCGTCATTCCAGAGAACGCCAGTGACGAACGCAAAAAGCGCATCCACTCGCACGGCGCGCGGGTTATCTACACCGATGCTATCCTCGGTTACGACGAGGCCCTGCGCGAGGTGGAGCGGCGTTATGAAGCGGCACCGGATAGGTATTTTTTCAAATCGCAATACGAAAACGAAAACAATTGGCGCGCACACTACGAGACTACAGGTGTCGAAATCTGGGAGCAGACAGGCGGAAAAGTCACCCATTTCGTCGCCGGTGTCGGCACGGGCGGCACGATTACCGGTGTCGGCCGGCGGCTCAAAAACTATAACCCAGACATTCAGATATGCTCCATCTCACCGGAGGCGTTTCCCGGCATTGAGGGGTTAAAACCGCTCGGGCACCCTGACGACATCGTGCCAGAAATTCTGGATGAGAGCATCATCGATTGCCGCATTCATGCGACGATTGAGCACGCGCACGAGATGTGCAGCCGGCTAGCGCGACGCGGCTGGTTCGTCGGACAATCGTCCGGCGGTTATCTCTACGGCGCATACAAAGTCGCACAACAAATTCAGGAAGGCGTTATCGTCACTGTTTTTAATGACTTGGGCGAACGCTATTTTAGCACGCGGTTGTGGGATTAAAGGAGGAACAGCAAAAGCATGGAGACGACAGTTATTCCGTTTCGCGGACTACGCTACAATCCGAACAAGGTGGGCGACATCGCCGATGTCATCGCGCCGCCGTATGATGTCATCAAACAGGAAGAGCGGGTGACGCTGGAAGCACGGCATCGGGCAAACATCATCCACCTGATTTTGAGTCAACCGCGCGAGAACGAAGATAGATATACGCGCGCCGCTGCGTTGATGAAGACATGGCGCGCCGATGGGACGTTCATACAGGACAAAACGCCGAGTTATTACATCTATGAACAGCGGTTCACAGCACCCGATGGCATCACCTACACGCGCCGTGCCCTCATCGCAAAGGTGAAATTGGAGCCTTTTGAGAATCGCGTCATTTTCCCGCATGAAAAAACACATGCCGGCCCGAAGGCGGACAGGCTCAACCTGATGCGCGCATGCCACGCGAACCTGAGTCCCATCTTCCTGCTCTATTCCGATACCGCGGGCGAGATTGAAGAAATCACGGAAACTTTCACCGATGTCACTGAACCGCTTGTCAGCATTGATGAAGCGTTCGGTAGCACCCATCAATTGTGGCGCATGGATAGCCGGACACGCGAAATCCAAGCACTCTTCACCGACAAACCGCTCCTCATCGCGGACGGACATCACCGCTACGAGACAGCTCTCGCTTTCCGCGATGAGATGCACGCGCACACCCCGCAACTCACCGGCTACAACCACATGATGATGAATCTGGTGCGTATTGAGTCACCCGGCCTGGCGGTGCTTGCCATTCATCGTCTCATCCAAGGCTTGACACCTGACAAAATCGCGCATGTCGTCGCGAAACTCCCCGAAGCGTTTGACGTTCAAAAAGTGGATAGCCTCGCATCGTTGATGGAACACCTCACCGCACAGCACGGAAAACACCCAGCGTTCGGACTTTACACCCCTGACAACACTTACCGGCTGTTAATCCCAAGGTTAACTTCCGAAACTTCCGGCTATGAACGGTTAGACGTAACGCTCCTCCACAACCTCCTCATTGACAAGCAGTTCGGCATTGAGACAACGCCGGCATACATCAGTTACACCGCGGACGCGACAGATGCAGTCGCCTATGTCAAAGGCGGCACAGGCCGCGTCGCGCTGTTGATGAATCCGACACCCGTTTCGGAAGTCTTGGACGTGGCGATGGCGGGACAGACGATGCCGCAGAAGTCCACCTATTTTTATCCGAAAATGGCGACAGGGTTCGTCTTGAATCTGTTGAGGGATTGAGGCAATGAATCACGAACAACATCTGGATACATTAGCATTTTCTCATGCACTCTATGATGAAACACCGCGCCAATTCGCATTTCAGGCGACGACGCGTGAAGAAGCAGAGAGATGGCAGGCCGCATTGCGGCGCAAACTCACCGAGTTAGTAGGCGGTTTTCCGCAACACGCCTGCACCCTCCAACCTCAAGTGTTGGCATCGCACGAATTCGGTAACTATACCCGTGAAACCATCCAGTTTCAGAGCCGGCCGAACATGGCAGTCTTCGGTTATGTGCTGTTGCCGAAAGATTTCTCGCCGCCAGGGCCCGCGATGCTCTGTCTAGCCGGGCACGGCCGCGGCGTAGACGACATCATCGGCATCGAAGAAGATGGCGGCATGCGGACAGTATACGGCGGATATCAGAACGATTTCGCGCTGCAGTGCGTTGAGCACGGCTACGCTGTCCTCGCTATTGAGCAGTTTGGCTTTGGGCATCGGCGCGATAGTGCCGCACGGCAGAGGGGTGCAGGGAATTCCTCATGCCAACCGAGTGCAGGTGCCGCCTTCTTGCTTGGGCAAACCATGGTAGGCTGGCGCGTCTACGATGCCATGCGCGCACTTGACTATCTGGCAACGCGCACGGAAATAGACAGCCAACGCGTCGGCATCATGGGTATCTCCGGTGGTGGAACGACAACCTTCTTTGCAGCTGCCCTGGATACGCGCTTCAAAGCCGCAGTCGTGAGCGGCTATTTCAACACGTTCCGTGACAGCATCCTCAGTCTGAGCCACTGTATAGACAATTATATCCCATATGTGCTAAAATACGCAGAGATGTTCGATATTGCGGGGTTGATTGCGCCGCGGGCGATGTTCGTCGAAGCCGGCACGGAAGATACCATCTTCCCCATCGAAGCCACCCGTTCCTCCGTGAATCGCGCGAAGGAGATTTTCGGTGTCTTCGGTGCTGACGATAAATTGGGGTTCGAGGCGTTTGAAGCGGGGCATAGCTTCCACGGCGTTGGCGCGTTTCAGTTCCTTAACGAGATGCTGTAAGGCATTTCCCGGTAGACAGACTTTGTAAAACAGGATGACTCTCCTACCGGGGAGAAAGGAGAATAAGGTGGCAATTGACCGGGTCAGGTTCAGGCGAACCTTACCTACAGAAAAGGGGAGAAAGGAGAATAGTGTGGCAATTGAACTCTTCTCAATAGGCACAGAATTAGTCATTGGGCAGATTCAGGATACGAACGCGCACTGGCTCGCACAGCAGATTCTGCAACTCGGCGGCGAGCTACGGCGGGTTACGATGCTTCGCGACGATTTTAACGAGATGCACGAAGCGTTAAGTTCTGCCGTTGACAGAGAGACATCACTCATCCTGATGACAGGCGGACTTGGCCCCACGCCGGACGATATGACGGTAGCAGTTGTTGCCGAACTCATCGGCAAAAAAGTTGTCGTCAGCGACGAAACCGTCGCGTATTTTCGGGAACGCCGAAACATGCCGGAAAACGAAGAACTCAGCGAGGCACTGCTGAAAATGGCGACGATGCCGGAAACAGCGGATGTCTTTCAGAATCCGGAGGGATGGGCACCTTGCATTCGGGTGACGCAACAGCAGTCGACCCTCATGCTGATGCCCGGTCCGCCGCGGGAAATGAAGGCAATCTTTGAAGCGCATGTCGCACCTTTGATTGCCGAACGATACAGCGCAGAGGTTGCTACTGCGCGGGTTTATGTGACGATGTTTGAGGCAGCAGTCTCACCACTGATGCAAAAGGTGATGGAACGCCACCCGAACGTCTATTTAAAGGCGTATGTCTCCCTCCGAAAAGCGGATGGTGACACGATGCCGGTCGATCTGGTTTCAACAAGCCGCGATGGCGCGGATGCCGATGCGCAACTCAAATGTGCAATCGATTATTTTCGCGAACTCGTCGCCGAAACCGGAAACCTCTTCAGTCTTGAAGGGGAATCTTAGAAGATAGGACAGATGCAACGCAAACCCCGTAGACGCGGTTTACAACCGCGCTTAGGGGATAGGCGAGCCTGCGCCTCATTCTGTAGTTCGCGATCGCCTGAGCGCGAATGAGTTGCAAGCCGTGCATAGGCGAGCCTGCGCGCTTGCAAAGCGCGCCTACCGGCATGTGCCGCGTCTGTCCTAAAGTGAGACAGATGCAACGCGAACCCCGTAGACGCGGTTTACAACCGCGCTTAGGGGAAGCGTTGTTGTCGATAACAAAGGAGATTCATTGTGAACCGAAGACCATCTGGTAACAAGCGGAAGCCGCAGACGCGCTATGCGAATCCGAGCCGTCCAAAGCGGAAGCCGCAATCGAAGAAGCGGCGCGATAAGCGCAACAACACTACTCCCAATCCTGAGCAGGAAGCGCAAGAGCAAGACGCGAAACGCGCAGCCGCCAAAAGCAATAAGATTGAGGTGGAAGGTGTCGTCATTGAACCGCTCCCGAACGCGATGTTCCGCGTGGAGTTGGACAATAAGCACCAGATCCTCGCGCACATCTCCGGCAGAATGCGGAAGTTCTTCATCAAAATTCTGCCGGGAGATAAGGTGACCGTGGAGTTGTCACCCTATGATTTGACGCGGGGCCGCATCACCTATCGGAAGAAATAGGGCACCTTCCGCGTATCCCATAGGCACGGTGTTCAACCGCGTCGGAACAAATAGGGCACGGCCTGGGCCACCGAGTCTTCCGCATACCGTAGGCGCGGTTTCCAACCGCGCACATCACGCCATAGCCCGTAGGCGCGGTTTCCAACCGCGCACATCACGCCATATACGAAGGAGTCAACATGAAACCTGCCACGTTAGTTTCTGTCCACAGTTCCGATGAAAAGCGTGTTTCCCGGCTACTTCAGGCTATTGAAGCAAAACGGCGGCAGGTAGCCGAACTTACCGTGGCTATCGAGCATCTCAAGGCAGACGTTGATGCGTTTCAGCACCAGTATCATGCGCATGTCGGCCGCTACTACGTCGAACTTGATAAGGTTGAACTGGAGACGAAGGCGTATCGGCTCCGCTTGCAATTGCATCGCGAGAAGGTGAGCGAGGAAGAAATCGAGGTGCGCGTCACATCGTGTTTTCAGGGAAGTCGCGAATGCCTCGCTGACTCCGGGGAAGCGGAAGAAGCGGCGGACGAACTTCTCCCTGAAAAGGCGAAACATCTGCAGACGCTCTACAGGAAACTTGCGAAGCAGTATCATCCGGACAAGACTGTCGATGCCGCCGAACAGCAACAGCGGCAGCAACTCATGCCGCTCATCAATCGCGCCTATCAAGAACAGGATTTCCAGACGCTGGAACGATTAAGCATCGGGGATACTGACACGGCGGCGCATCGCGAGGAGACGAATGCCGAGAAGCACGCCCGACTGCAGGCGGAATTGCGGCACCTCAACCGGGCAACGGGTGAACTGCGTTTAGAGATGAATCGGCTCAAGGCAGACCGAACCTATCAACTCAAGCAGCAGGTAGAGAAGGCGAAGGAGAACGGCACAGAACTGCTTTCTGCACTCGCCAAAGACTTGGAACGGAAACTCACGGCGCGCCGTGGGCAGTTGGCGCGGTTAATGGAGATGTGGCACCGCGCCATAATTTCATAAGATGGACGCAGCTTGAACGCCGGTAGGCGCGGTTTCAAACCTCGCCTATCGGCATAAAGGAATCAACCATGCAACTCCAAGACAAAGTCGCTATCATCACAGGGGGTGGCCGCGGCATCGGTAGAGCGATTGCGATGGCTTACGCCGCCGAAGGCGCGAGCGTCGTCATCGCCGCGCGCAGTACCTCCCAACTGAACGAGGTAGCCGATGAAATCACGGCACAAGACGGCGCGGTCCTCGCAGTCCCTACCGATTTGCAAGTCCGCGCGGATGTCGAAACTCTCGTTCAGAAAACAGTCGAGCGGTTTGGGAAAATAGATATCCTCGTGAACAACGCCGGCATTAATCCGAGGGGCCTCTTTTTAGACACCACGGATGCGCAGTGGGAACAAACGTGGCAGACGAACGTCATGGGGGTTGTTCACTGCTGCCGCGCGGTGTTGCCTATCATGCAGCGACAGGGGACAGGGAATATCATCAACATCGGTTCCGGGATGGGACAAGTTGGGCACGCGAACCTCAGCATCTATTGTGCTTCCAAGGCGGCACTGCACGGGTTAACGCAAGCCATCGCCGAGGAAATGTGGCAAGATGGCATCATCGCCAATGTGCTTATTCCCGGCCCCGTCAAAACAGAGTTATCAAAAGCGGCATGGCAAGGCAAGACGACGTTCCGGGCCCAGAACGAACCGTGGAAGGAGCCGGAGCAGGTCGTTGCATCGGCACTTTTCCTCGCAGCACAACCGACTGATAGCGGGATGACAGGACAGATTCTCAGCATCATGCGCCGGAACAGCCCGTAAAGTCCCATCGTTTAGAGCGGAAACGTAACGCGTTTTCCTTCGCGCGCTGACTGATACGCGCCCAACACCATCTCTACCGAAACGCGGCCATCTTCCACCGTCACATCGGGTTCCGTGTCGTTCTTAAGGCAGTCAATAAACGGACGTGGCACCGCCGCGATGCGTTCACCGTGGCCGTTTGGAATCGGGATGCCCAAGTCTCTCCATGAGGGTTCCTCGCGCGTGTAGAGTTTCAACGCAACCGCATCCACAGGACGCGGCATGTTACACGAAGGAGCATCGCCGTAATTTTGGATAACTACGCCTTCGTCGCCATAAATCTCGGTGGTATTTTCGCCAGCGAGTGTGACAGAGGTATTCAGCAGAATCGCCATTGCGCCGCACGGAAAACGGTAAACAGCCAACCCTGTATCGTCGGGTGCGACATCGGTCAAGATGTTATCAATCTCGGCGATGACGCTGGTAGGCCTCCCAAGCATCCAGTGGATGAAATCGGTGGCGTGCGAGGCATCGTCCATGAACATCCCCATGTTCTTCTCCGGTTCAATGTGCCACCGACTCGTTCCCGTGACGAACGCCTCACTGAAAAGCGCGTTAATGCAGTGCCGCCGGCGTAACACGCCGATTTTCCCTAGCACACCGCTGTCAATGAGCCGCTTCATCTCAATATTGGCCGGGTCGCGCCGCATCTGATAGCCCATCATAAATTTCACACCGGATTTCTGCACCGCCGCCTCAATCTTATCGCAATCCGCCAACGTGAGTGCCATCGGTTTTTGGCAGAGGATATGCTTGCCTGCCGCAGCGGCCGCCTCTACCATCTCCGCGTGCCGATTCGTCTCGCACGTCACGATAACGGCATCGATTTGCGGATGCTGAATCACGTCTTCAAGATACGGCGAATAGTTCATCCCGAATTGCGTCCCGGCGGCTTCGCCGCGTTCGGCGTTATCGTCCCAACATGCGACGAGGTTGACATCGTCAAATGTCTGCATCCGATTGCAATAGGCGTTAGCGTGCCCATGCGCAAAACTGATAATCCCGATGCCAATTGTTGTTTCCATAGGGTATCCTTCCAATTTATCAACTTACAGGCGAAGGACAGGCCCTCGCCGTACAGTCTGAGAGGTCGCTCTCTCGCCAGTCCGCCGTTAAAAACCGCGCTCCAGCGCAGGCAAACTCTCAATCAACCGCTCCGTCTCTAAACTGACGGTGACAACGCGCCCGATTAACTTCACGATATATTGCGCATCATCCACACGATTCGCATCGTTCACGATGCCGCTGCGGTTGTCCGTTTTCACGCGATACTGATTAACCACCCACTCTAACGCCGAACGATTCCCCAGCCGATACGCAAACGCCGCCTCAGGAATCCCCCCTAGCGTCAGGAAATCGTTATAGACAATTGCCGTTTTGTCACGCGAGAACTTCATCCGCTCCACGCGCCAATTCCGCTGCACACCAGGCGTGGCAATTAACTCCAAACCTTCGTATTCCGGTTGCGATTCGTAATTCACATGGAGTTCCGCCAATGCTTCGCCGATGCGCGCGAATGCCCAGAAGTCCGGCGCGAAGGGGATGTGCGGCAGATCCCGCTTGAGATTCACCTGATACGTCTCGCGATAATCGGGGTGATGCAAGAGCGCATAGAGGTAGTGGAAGATGTCCCACTTCGTGATAGTTTCGTCGCTGTAATGTGCGCGGAATTGTGCCAATGCCCAATCGGTGATGTTCTCGCGGCGGTTCGTGCCATCTTCATCGTAGATGTAGAAGGGGAAACACTGAGCAGGATCAAGAGTGATTAGGGAGCAATTCGCGATTATATTTGTGATACAACACCAAAAATCGGCACGCGCGCCTGCTCCCGGGACGCAGATAATCCGATTTTCCTTCTCTATTTCAGGGAGCGGGAAGATGATAGGAAAAGCGGCACGTCGATCGTTTAAAATTTCGTCGAAAAACAGGCGCGTTTTCGTAAATGGCCGGTTGAGGAATTCGCGACACTTTGAGTTCTCAAATGCCGCAAGGCGGCCTCTCATCAGATGCCGTTTTAACGTTGAACTCCACTTGATTTGGGTGTTATCATACGCTACGAAATCATCAACGTTAACATTCGGGTCCGTCTGCCGTTCCCACTTCAGAACCTGCAAATTGTAAGCATCTATTGTGTGCGCAACGTTCATTGCGAGCGATTTTTGGTTGAAGTTGCAAACCCATGCATCCCGAGTCGTGTTAACGCCGAGACTGTAGGTTCTAAAGAGAACCTTCTGCGTCTGCCCCTTTTTAGCGGCCTTACTCCCCATTGGGATGAAAGTTTCAAAGTCGTCGCGGATTCCTTCGGTAAGCCATGTATGGCGTGCATTCGGGGTAATCTCCTCCCATGGCACGTTGCCAACATGTCCCTTTTCCATTAGAAAATCAAACGTCTGCGCTTTGCTCAACGCTACCGTTCCACCGTGATACAGCGTGCGTCCGCCGTTCGCGGGACGGCTCTTCTTTTTCACGAAAATGTTGATACTTACGCCAACCGTGATGCCGAACACATTAGCATCGCCGGGGTGCCCTTTGCGCATGTTACCTCCCAAATCGAGAATGTAAAGCGTGTCAAATTCCTCGGCGAGGTGCTTCCGCATTCCATCAAACGCCATACCGTCGATGAAACTATGGTTCGTGATGAGCGCGACGATGCCCGCCTCGCGAAGCCTATCCGTTGCCCAGCGGATGGATTTGACATAAGGATCATAGAGCGCGTTTTTGAGTTGTGCGATGGAGGCGGCAGCATATGTTTCTCGGATGCGCGCATCCATCGCCGGATACTTCCGATTGCGGTTGTTGTCGCTGTCGTTCGTCTGCCCAGCGTTATACGGCGGATTGCCGATAACGACGAACATGTCCGCGGATTGCTGACGTTCCACACGGGCGGTATTCTCTCGCGTGAACAGTTGCGCCTGCCGTTCTTCCAACAATTCAAACGTATCCACGAGACAGATACCCTCAAACGGCAAGTATTCCCCTGTCCGTTGGAAATACTCGTGCTCAATGTTGAGACACGCAATATAATACGGCAACAGCATTACCTCGTTGCAATGCAACTCGTCGCGATATTTCCCTTCCAACGCGCGTCCCTTGATGTCCTGCATCAGCCGGACAATGAAATTCCCGGTGCCGACGAACGCATCGATGATATGCACCCCTGTATCGGAGAGGGTGCGGTTGAATTCGGTTTGGAGGATATGCGCCACGCTGTTCACCATGAAGTTGACGATGGGCTGCGGCGTGTAGACGATGCCGTGGGTATCGGCGACGGCGACAGAGTAACCTTGGAAGAACTGCTCGTAGACGGTATTCAAAAAGTGCTGTTGCTGCGAGAAGTCTTGGCAGAGGCGCGCAGCGTCTTCGATGGCGAGATAAAACCTGTCAAGGCTTCGGAGGAAGTCGTGGCGGCTGAACGCCTGGGAGGTGAGCGCGTCGATGACGTTTTCAATCTCGCGGGCGATGATATTGCGGCGCGTGAAATCGGGATTGTTGAAAACGGTGCGGAACGTGCGTTCGGTGAGCAGATGCTGGATGAGCATTTCTTCCACGGCCGCTTGGGACAGATTAGGATTGATGGAAGTCTTGCAGAGTTGATAAAACCCGGTGAACGCCGTGCTGAAGCGCGGGTTCGTCTCATGCGCGTTTTGGATAAGTTCGGCGAGTTCGCGGCCGAGTGCCGGCACTGTTTCTCGGAATTCGGCGACAGCGGCGTGCCAATTGTCAACGGCGGCGAGGGGATGAGAACAGAGGCGTTCCAGCACCGTTTTCAACTGCGTCTCGTTTCCCTCGGTGATGTCTTCGTCCAATACGCGCTGTCCGTTTTGATAGAGAATTGCGCGCTGTGGCGTGTAGAAGAGGATGTTGGTATCGGGATACCCTGCATCAAATTTGCGTCGGATTTCGACTTCAAGGACATCGTCAATGTCTTTTGCTTCAACGAAGGCGAAAGGGAGGCCGTATGCATCAAGGAGTGCGCCGTCAAGGACGATGCGTGTGCGGTTTGAAACCGCGTCTACCGAGGGGCGCATAGCGTATTGCGGCACGAACGTCGCACCGACTTGTCGTGCGCAAGTCGTGAGGAGCGTTTGCAGCGGCGTGCTGACTGCGCCTTCGTGAAGAATGCCTTGCGCGGCGTATTGTTGCAGCGTCGCGTAGTAGTCGCGAACCGGCTTGCTGTTCGGGTTCAGATTTAAGTCTCGCATAGAAATATAATAACAGAAATCGCGGTTAAATGTCAAACTGTAATAGTTATCCGCCGCGACAGGAAAACAGGGGCGGCTCTGAACGACATCCGCCGCTACTATCCGGTAAGGAAATAAAAAACGCGGCGCGAGGCAGAGTCCTTCGCGCCGCGTCCTAACAAATTTCCAACCTACTGCATCGCCCTGGTTTGTTAGCACCAATAACACAAAACGACTTTTTTGTCAAGGCTGAGCAGGATTTACAGGATTAAGCAGGATTTACAAGATTAAGCAGGATTAAGAAACTGGCATTCGATGACGTTAACCTCATCCACTTGATAATTTTTGACATGGATAGGCACGCCAAAAGCACCGGCGTGAACGCGCGGCGTTTTTCGATTTTTCATCGGTTTTCTCCGTGAGTTTTTGTTTAGTCTGTTATTATTAATAACGCTTTTTGGGCCATTAGGTTACGTCAAACTTAAATCGCTAATTTTGACATTCGGCGCGCGATATGCTATAATTTTTTGTTAAGACATCTCCGCTGGGGAACCTTGTAGGCACGGTTTGAAACGGCGCGGGCTTCTCCAAGAACGCGCTGCTTTCAACGCGCGCCTATCGGCGAAAATATAGGAGGAATGCAATATGGAAAACCGACAAAGAAGGACTTTCGGCACCCGAGGTCCGGTGAATACACAACAGCACTACGTCGTCGCGCGCACGGAAGAACTCGCCGATTTCATTCGGCGCGTTAAAGAGGGACGCTACATCGTCATTTTCGCGCCGCGGCAGACAGGGAAGACGACGTTCTTTCGTAGCGTCTTGGATACGCTGGCTGTGGAAGAATCTGACTATTTTCCGCTTGAACTGAATTTTGAGACGCATAAAAATCTCACGGCGGACGCTTTTTATGCGAATCTCACCGAAGATATTGTGGAAGCAATTGAGGAGAGTTTTGAGCGGCGGGGGAGCGTTCCCTCCGATGCTTTAAGGCAATTGTTGGAGAGCACAACGCTCCCAGAGCATCTCTCACTGAGACGGTTCTTTAGGAGACTTCCGCGTCTGCTCGGCGCGCAGCGGATTGTGCTCATGATTGACGAATTTGATGGCATTCCGCCTGCTGTCGTGAGTGATTTCCTTCATACGCTGCGTCGCATTTATCACACGGATTTGTCCATTCGGAGCCCTTACAGCGTCGGCATTGTCGGCGTGAAGAATATCACGCAACTGAATTACGACAGAAGCATCTCGCCGTTCAACATCCAAGACGAATTCTCTTTACCTCCTTTCACGCTGGAACAAGTAGAGGAACTCCTTGGACAATGGACGGCAGAAGTCGGGCAGCGTTTTGAATTGGAAGTTGTCAAGATCCTGCATCGACAAACAGGGGGACAGCCATTTCTCGTTAACCGCCTCGCGCAGATACTCACCGAGGAAATGGATCTCCCGACAGAGGAACCCATTACCCTCGCCCACTTTGCAAAG
>PYJE01000197.1:16555-28337 GCA_003635305.1 Candidatus Poribacteria bacterium
CACGGTTTGAAACTGCGCGGGCTTCTCCAAGAACGCGCTTTCAACGCGCGCCTATCGGCGAAAATATAGGAGGAATGCCATGATGGAAAACCAACAAAGAAGGACTTTCGGCACCCGAGGTCCGGTGAATACACAACAGCACTACGTCGTCGCGCGCACGGAAGAACTCGCTGATTTCATTCAGCGGGTTAAAGAGGGACGCTACATCGTCATTTTCGCGCCGCGGCAGACAGGGAAGACAACGTTCTTTCGTAGCGTCTTGGATACGTTGGCTGTGGAAGAATCTGACTATTTTCCGCTTGAACTGAATTTTGAGACGCATAAAAATCTCACGGCGGACGCTTTTTATGCGAATCTCACCGAAGATATTGTGGAAGCAATTGAGGAGAGTTTTGAGCGGCGGGGGAGCGTTCCCTCCGATGCTTTAAGGCAATTGTTGGAGAACACGACGCTCCCAAATCATCTCTCACTGAGACGGTTCTTTAGGAGACTTCCGAGTCTGCTTGGCGCGCAGCGGATCGTGCTCATGATTGACGAATTTGATGGCATTCCGCCTGCGGTTGTGAGTGATTTCCTTCATACGCTGCGTCGGATTTATCACACGGATTTGTCTATTCGGAGCCCTTACAGCATCGGCATTGTCGGCGTGAAGAATATCACGCAGTTGAACTATGACAGGAGCATCTCGCCGTTCAACATCCAAGACGAATTCTCTTTACCTCCTTTCACGCTGGAACAAGTAGAGGAACTCCTTGGACAATGGACGGCAGAAGTCGGGCAGCACTTTGAATTGGAAGTTGTCAAGATCCTGCATCGACAAACAGGGGGACAGCCATTTCTCGTTAACCGCCTCGCGCAGATACTCACCGAGGAAATGGATCTCCCGACAGAGGAACCCATTACCCTCGCCCACTTTGCAAAGGCACACACGGCTCTCATGCACGAGGATAATGTCAACTTTAACCATCTGGTTACCAATGTTCGGCGGGATACGCGCTTTGAGAGCATCCTCATGCAGATTGCCTCTGGAAAAGGCATCCTCTTCACGCCGCGCAATGAAGTCATGATGGAACTCGCCACCTACGGTGTCATTCAAAAGGGGGCCGGCGGCATGTGCGAGATTGTCAACCCCATTTATCAGCGTTGCATTATGCAGACGTTTCAACCGGCGATTAACGGCTTGGAGCAGGACTATTTCCCTGAAGACACTTGTGCAAAAGGCACGGATTATCTCACGCCGACAGGGGAATTGAACCTTGAATCGCTATTGGATAACTTCCGAGACTTCATTTTCCGTGTCGGATTTCGCATCCTCCAAGTTCCCGGCATTCCCAGAGAATCAGTGGGGCAACATCTGCTCGCCACGTATCTCGACGCATTTGTGCAGATGGTGGGTGGCGATATGTATCTGGAACTGCCAACAGGACGGGGCCGGATGGATCTGGTGGTGTTTCACAAGAACCGCAAGTATATCGTTGAAATCAAAATTTGGCAAGGCGCGCAGAGTTATGAAGGCGGCAAGGAGCAACTCGCCGCCTATCTCAAATCGGAAGGGGTTTCGGAAGGTTACTATGTCGTCTTCGATCATCGCAAGAATCCAAACCCGCGCGACGAGACAGAGTGGGTAGACGGATTAAGGATTCGGAGTTACGTGATTCCAGTGGTGCAGGAACGGCCATCCGATTTTTCAGAGGAAGACGCAGCATACGGGCAGTTTTTTCAATAACTATCTTTATATTAGGCCGGACGTAGAACGAATCCTGGAGGCGCGGTTTCAAACCGCGCCTACGCAGAACGAACCCCGTAGGCGCGGTTGGAAACCGCGCCTACCGCGGGAGAGTTAGGGGAGGTTGAAAACCGCGCCTACCGGATTAATCCAATGGGAAAATCGGCCGCCGGATATGCCTATACGTAAAGTGCTGCGGATTCACCGCGGTTAGCCCTGGCGTATCCACCTCAATAATCTCGCCTGCGATGGGTTCGTAGGCGGCGCGGTAGGCAATCGCTGCTTTGACGACAATTATCCGCATCGCCTGTGGCTGAATACCGAGGCTGAGCAGCTGATGCAGGCTAAACGGCGTTTGTCGTCTGCTTGTCAGCACAACCAGCGCGCGATGCGGCGAGGCTAATCCTACGACTGCAGTCAGGCCCTGATTGTGATATTTCTGTCCACCGTGCCGAGGTTCCGTCTCAACAAAATGCCCATCGTGGATAAGCCGGACGCGCCCGCGAATCGGCACTGGTTTCCCATGTCGCGTGTCTGTCTTGCCGCCAACGCTAAGTGCAACCTCTTCGCCGATGCCAGCCCGCAGACACGTCTGCACGCTCTCCGCATCCCAAAGGACAACGACAAACTCTGCCGCATCTTGTTTCAGCAACTCGGCGAGAATAATGGTGCTATCCCCCGGTGAGCCGCCGCCGATGTTATCGCCCATTTCAACGAGGATGACAGGGTGATTTTTGGCGTTGATGGCTTGTCGGACAGCCGTCGCTGCATCGGGTAAATCAAGCGTGAGTTGTCCGCGGACATTCCACAACATCTTCGATAATCTCTCTGCTTCTTTGCGTGCGAGTTGGCGGGTATCATCCGTGACGATGACAAAGCCGGGACCGGCTTCATACACATCGGCGTAGGGATACCCCGCGGCGACATTCGCGACGAGGACATCGTCCCGCGCCTCTAATTCAGCGGCGGCGTTCAGAATGGAACGCATCGGCTCTGCGCTGGTGTTTTGATACAGGATATTGAGGAGCATCGACGGTTTTGACAGTGACTGCGTCGGCGTGATGCCCTCGGAGAGAATGCGATGCATCAGTGCCGCCGCCTGAAGGCCGCGATGCCCCTGGTCGATGTGCGGATTCGTCTTGTAAATTACCAGGGCTGTGGAGAGGTTCACCATTTGCTCGGAGACGTTGGCGTGATGGTCCAACGTAACAACGATGGGAAATTCCGCTGGGAACACAGCGCGCAGCCGCCGTAATAACTCTCCATCGCCATCGGGATAACTCTCCACCACCATTGCTCCGTGCAGCGCGAGGAGTAATCCTTCGGACTTCGGCGCGGTTTTGAGGCGTTGGAGGAGCATCTCGGTAAGCCGGTCGAACGCGGCATCGGTGACGCGGCCCGCAGGCGTGGCGGCGGCCATGAGCGTGGGATAGAGCGTGTATCCGTTCTGCGCGGCACCTTGAATAAAACCGCCCATCTCATGGTGCGTATCTGCCCAGGCATCGATTATCTCATCGCCGACCGAGGTGTGAAACGCCTCAAAATCGGTAGGCGTATCGCTAAACGTGTTGGATTCGTGCATGATGCCGCCGATGGCAATTGCTTTCATCAGGTTTCTCCGTATCCGGATAGGCGCGCTTTCAACGCGCGTCTACCGAGAAATTGCAATCCAAAAAAAGTTCTTGACATATCTTTGATAAAATGGTATCATATTTTTAGAATTTAAATCAGCAAAAACGTGAAGACTGAAACTATGGTTTGTAGTGGGAAAAGCCAGATTGAACACGCCCTTGAAATCGCTGCGGAAGCGCATCAGGGACAATACCGGAAGGGCACCGACACACCCTATATTTCGCATCCGTATGCTGTCGGGTTGCTGTTAATGGAAGCTGGTTGCACCGAGGCAGTGATTATCGCCGGCATCCTGCACGATACCGTCGAAGATACGCCGCTGACGTTAGATTTCATTCGGGAGGAGTTTGGCGAGAAGGTGGCGAATATCGTCAAGGGCTGTTCTGAAAACAAAAGTTTGCGGTGGCGCGCCCGGAAGACGGAACGCATCGAAGCGTTGAAAACCGCCAGCATGGAGGTGTGTCTCGTTACGTGCGCGGACAAACTCCACAACCTGCGCACTATCATCTCGGAACACGCGCAGATCGGCGATGCCGTCTGGGAACGCTTCCACGGCGAAGTGGCAGACCAGGGGTGGTATTATCGCAGCATGACGCGCAGCCTCCAAGCACACCTCGCCACGGTAAAAACTGGACAAAAACAGGGAGAATGTGATAAACTCGTTAACGACGTTGTCAATAGGCAATTCAACTCCATCTTCCACCAGCTGCAGCGCGCTGTAGCCTATCTATTTCAGGGAGAAAACCAATAATGAAGATTGCGTATGCGTTTCGGCGATGTGCATCGTATCCATATAACGGACCCGGGTTACCTACCGATGCCTCGGACAGACTGCAATTTTTGGCGAAAGTGAAAGAAATCGGATTTGAGGGGATAGAACTTCCGGCGATGAACCTCGCAGATGCGGCGGTTGATACCCTACGCGCCGAACTTGAGGATGCCGGTGTGCCGTGTGTCGCCATTCGCGGCGGCGGTGGTGCCGCACATCCGCGCGTCGCTGCTGCCAACAAGAAACGGATGGAAGACGCTGTCCACTTTGCCGCTAAAGTCGGTGCAAGTGTTGTCAATTCTACCGTGACGACACCACCTCGCGAGCCGGGCAAAAAAGGCACTTATCGTGGCGAATCCGTGTCACAAGGTTCTAGCCGATATGCCAGCGAGGCAGATTATGAACGCACGGCAAGTGCTGTCACGGATGTCGCCAACATCGCGGCAGGCCTCGGGGTAGAGATTTCCATTGAAGTCCATCAGAATTCCATTGTGGATAACTCCTGGTCTGCCCTGCATTTGCTGGGGTTGATTGACGCGCCAAACGTCGGCATTAACCCAGACCTGGGTAACATCTATTGGACTTACGATATTCCGGAAGAATCGTGCGAGGACGCAATCGTCGCGCTCGCGCCCCATGTCAACTATTGGCACTGCAAGAGCCTCTATCGCGTCCATATTCCGGATTTAGAGACTGCAATCTATGTGCAGGCACCGCTGCCTGATGGGGAGATTGACTACCGCTTTGCCATCGCCGCGATGCTGGATGCCGGTTACGACGGTTACCTCGCGATTGAAGGGGTCCGCTACGGAGATGGGTTCCATCAAGATGGCAGAAGCGTCGCGTATGTCAAATCTGTGTTAGCCGAATTGGGATGAGACGTAATGCAGCAATTGCGGGGGACAGGCCCCCGCGCTACGATGACAAGGCGAAAAACAGAAAATGACACGACAAAAAATCCGCCTCACGGCTACTGTGAAATGCGCCGGGTGAGCATCAAAACTGGCTCCGGGGGAGCTTGCACACGTTTTGAGCAATATACCCAAGTCAACGGATGCGAACCTGCTCGTCGGTACCGAAACCTCCGACGATGCCGGCATCTATCGGCTTTCCGATGAGCTCGCGCTCGTGAACACGGTGGACTATTTCACGCCTATCGTCGATGAGCCTTACACGTTCGGTGCTATCGCCGCGACGAATTCACTCAGCGATGTCTACAGCATGGGCGGCACGCCGAAAACGGCGTTGAATATCACCTGCTGGCCGAAAACGGACTTGGAGTTATCCGTGCTTGGCGAAATCATCCGCGGCGGCACCGATAAGGTGCTTGAAGCGGGGGCAGCACTCGTCGGTGGACATACCGTCGATGCGCCGGAATTGATGTATGGCCTCGCCGTGACAGGTGTTGTGCATCCGCAGCAGTTTGTAAGAAACTATGGCGCGCAGCCCGGCGATGCGCTGATTCTGACGAAGAAACTCGGCATCGGCATTTTGACGACAGGGTTGAAATTCAACAAAGTCGGCGACGAAGTATTGCCGAAAATAGTAGAATCCATGACGCGCCTCAACGCTTACGCCGCCAAAGTGATGCTAAAATACGGCGCGCACGCCTGCACCGATGTCACCGGTTACGGACTCCTCGGCCACGGCATGGAGATGGCGGAGGGAAACAACGTTGCCTTGAAAATCGACAGCCGCGCCGTGCCGTTCTTCGCCGAGGCCCCAGAGCTCGTGGAGAAAGATACCTACACGCAGGCATATCTGGCGAATATGGCGTTCCTCGCCGATAAGGTAACCTTTCATTCGGTGGACGAGGATGGCGATGGACAGGCCCTCGCGCGACAGACTGCGGATGATTTTTGTGAGCCCGTATCGGTTGATGCGATGCGACATATCTTCATGGAAGCTGAAACTTCCGGCGGATTGCTCTTCGCGCTGCCTGCCGAACATGCAGATGCTGCATTAGCCGAACTGCATGCCGGCGATTGTCCAGAAGCCGCCATTATTGGCGAAGTCATCGCTGCTGAGACAGCACATATTAATGTCTTTTAGGATATAAGGAGACTCTCCTTGAATTCAAAACGTAACCCTGGAAATCTTGCTAATCCTGGAAATCCTGTTAATCCTACTCCAGAACTGACTCAACAGATTCGCGATGTCGCCTATCTGACTGGGGAGTTTAAACTCCGTTCCGGCAAAATCAGCAACTTTTACTGGGATAAATACCGGTTTGAGAGCAATCCGGTTTTACTGTCCGCCATCGCAAAGGAAATGGCGCGCCGGCTCCCAAAAGGCGTAGACGGCCTCGCTGGGTTAGAACTCGGAGGTATTCCGCTCGCAACCGCACTCTCTTTGCAAACGGGCCACCCCTGTTACTACGTCCGCAAAGCACCGAAGGACTATGGCACCTGTAACCTGATTGAAGGCGGCGTGCCAGAAGGTGCAAACCTCGTCGTCATCGAAGATGTAATCACTACTGCAGGCCAGGTCTGCGCCTCTATCAAACAGATGCGCGCCGAGGGGCTCGTCGTTGAACACGTCATCGCCGCTATTGATAGACAGGCAGGCGGCGCAGAGAGAATCAACGCGCTCGGCTGCACCTTCGCCTCCGTTTTCACACTCGCAGAATTAGCGGAGATAAACTGAGAATGCTACCTTAGCATGCAACAACGGCGCATGCGGCGCAGGGTATCGGGACAGGGATGTCACGCCTACCGGGATAGTATCGGGACAGGGATGTCCCTCCTACCGGGTCGGACGCTTCGCGACAGTACAAAACAAAAAAAATGAAAATACTTTTTATTGGAGACATCGTTGGGAACCCGGGGCGGAAAGCGGTTATCAACTTTCTCAAAGCCCATCGTGCACACTACGATTTCATCGTCGCCAACGGCGAAAACGCCGCCGGTGGGAAAGGCATCACCTTTGAAATCACCGACGCGCTGTTCGCAGCCGGTGTTTCCGCGATTACCACCGGAAACCACGTCTGGGATAACAAGGAAATTTTTGATTTTATTGAAACGACACCGCATCTCCTCCGGCCTGCGAACTATCCGGCGAAGGTGCCAGGACGCGGCTGGACGCTCGTTTCATCAGTGGATGGCGAAACCCAACTCGGAGTGCTGAACCTCGCAGGACAAGTCTTCATGAAGGCATACGCAAATCCTTTTCACACATTGGATGCGATATTACCGGAGATTCACGCAGAGACAAAGTTTGTGCTGCTTGATTTCCATGCCGAGGCAACTTCGGAAAAGATAGCGATGGGGTGGTACGCGGATGGGCGCGTCGGTGCGGTAGTCGGCACGCACACGCACGTTCCGACAGCCGATGCGCGCGTCTTATCGCACGGCACCGCTTATATAACGGATGTCGGGATGACCGGTCCTTATGATTCTATCATCGGTTCTAAAATTGAACCGATTCTGGAGAGGTTCCTCACAACGATGCCAGTACGCCTGAGCGTCGCCAAAGGTAACGTCAAACTCTGCGCTGTCAGCATTGAACTTGACGACGAAACGGGGATGGCGGTTAGCATTGAGCCTATGCAGTGTCAATTTTAATTCGCAAATGAAGGTTGGAAAACTTTTGACAGAAAGAATGGAGTCATTGACAACGTCAATGACGGCTTTACGAGGAAATACGTCCTCGCACCAAACAACCTACGCCGAACGCCTCGCGAACAACAAAAAAATGCAAATAGAATTCCAAATGTCTAGAACCGTCCATAGCGTTAGCGAGATAACCGACATATTATCGCGCCTCATACAGCAACAGCCGCACCTCCAAAACGTGTGGGTGCAGGGGCAGGTATCAAATTGGGTGCGTTCTGCTGCGGGCCATATCTATTTCACGTTGAAAGACGCGGACAGCCAAATCAGCTGTGTCCTCTTTCAGACGCACGCCGGCCGTCTCTTATCTTTCCCCCAGGACGGCGATGCGGTGCTCGTGCGGGGCAAAATCAATATCTATGCGCCGCGAGGCGCATATCAGATTAACGTCACTGACCTAGAGTTGCGCGGTGTCGGCGCGATGCAAAGAGCCTTTGAGGCACTCAAACGGCAACTCGCAGCCGAAGGGCTGTTTGACAAGCAGCACAAACAGCCGCTGCCCGCGTTTCCGCGAAAAATCGGTGTCGTCACATCCGCAACCGGTGCCGCCATTCAGGACATTCGCCACCAATTAGCGAAACGGTATCCGTTGGCAGAATTGTGGGAGTATTCAACGCTGGTCCAAGGTGAACAGGCAGCTGAGCAAATTGCCCATGCCATCAGCATCATGAATTGGCGCGCCGACAGCGATGTCTTGATTGTCGGCCGCGGCGGTGGGAGCATCGAAGATCTTTGGGCATTCAACGAAGAGAGCGTGGCGCGCGCCATTTTTGCATCCAAAATCCCTGTCGTTTCTGCTGTCGGACACGAAACGGACTTTACCATCGCCGATTTGGTGGCAGACCACAGGGCCCCAACACCTTCCGCCGCTGTGGAACATATTGTCCCAGACCGGGAGGAACTCCTCGCGCAATTAAGTGGAACGGAGGCGCAACTGCACGGCAGCATTGCACAAAAAATCGACAACCTTGATAGGGAATTGACTGAGATAGAAACCTCCCTTTCGCCTGCGCACCGAATGGACGTAATAAACCAACACCACCAAACGGTGGATAATTTGGAGGCAGCATGCCGCGCAGCAGGCGAACATCGGCTCCGCACCGCGCAACACACCCTGCAAACCCTCGCGCAACGCCTGAATACGCTCAGCCCGTTAGGCACGCTCAAGCGAGGCTATAGTATCACCCGCAACGAAAACGCCGAAGTCCTCACGGATGCCGAACAGATTGCAGTCGGAGAACAGATTGCGGTTCAACTTTCACAAGGACACCTTACCTGCAAAGTTGTGGGTAAGAAAACGGCTCTGTCGGTAGACGCAGAATGACACTGACACTACCGGAAAATCTTATACCCCCCGGTAGGCGCGGTTTCAAACCGCGCCCACGGGAACGAGGAAAACACACGTGACATCATTTGAAGAAAAACTTGAAAGACTCAACCACATCGTTGAACAATTGGAAGCCGGCGATGCCTTGACGCTTGATGCATCCCTCACCCTTTTTGAAGAAGGCATCACCCTCGTCCGCGGCTGCCAGCAGCTTCTGGAAACCGCCGAACTCCGCGTGCAAAACGTGCTTGAACAGGACACGCCTGAACCCGGTGAAAATGATCCTTCGCGGCTATAGACATTAAGCCGCCACGCGGCTTTATTGAGGAATAATTGATGTTGTTAGAAAACATTGACACCCCAGCTGCCCTCAAAACGCTTGACATCGCCGAATTGAAGACGCTCGCCGAGGAGATGCGTGCCTATTTGCTCGCCGTGCTTTCCGAGCATCCTGGGCATTTCGCTCCCAACTTCGGCACCGTTGAATTGGCGATTGCGCTGCATACCGTCTTCAATACGCCGCGCGATAAAATTGTGTGGGACATCGGCCATCAGGCGTATCCGCATAAACTGCTAACGGGCCGCCGCGATGCCTTCCCGACGCTTCGCCAATTGGACGGCATCAGCGGCTTCCTCAGCCGCGACGAAAGCGAATACGATGTGTTCGGTGCAGGACATTCTAGCACCTCTATCGCCGCCGCACTCGGCATCGCTGCCGCCCGAGATATGGTGAATGCTGCTTACAAAGTCGTCGCTGTCATTGGCGATGGCGGCCTGACCGGGGGCATGGCACTCGAAGGCTTGAACGCCGCTGGCTCCCTCGGCACACAGAAAAGCCAGAAAAACCTGCTCGTTATCCTCAACGATAATCAGATGTCCATCTCCGCTACCGTCGGCGCGCTCGGACATCACCTGAAGGCGCATCTGGAAGCTACAGACATTAAGGACCTAACGGATCTTTATCGGAAGGGGTTCTTTTCATTTTCCAAGCATTTTCACACGCTGACGAGTTCGCCAAACTACAACTTCCTGCGTTCCGGTGTGAAGGAACTGATGAACCACATCTCACCTGAAGCGAAGGCACTGGCGAGTAAGGTGGAGGCTGCCTTGAAACCGGGCACGCTGTTTGAAGAACTCGGCTTCCGCTACTTCGGGCCGATTGACGGCAACGATTTAGACGCGTTGATACCCGTTCTTACCGGCATCCGTCAACTCCCAGGGCCGATACTGCTCCATCTCTGGACAGAGAAGGGACGCGGATATCGCCCCGCTGAAGCAGACCCGGTTGGATTTTACAGCGTAAGCGGGCCCTTTAATCTTAAAACTGGGAAAACTACACGACAGAAATCCCGCATTCCGACGTATACCGAGGTATTCAGCCAGACATTGACACAATTGGCACGAAGGGATGCGCGCGTTGTCGGTGTGACAGCGGCAATGCCCGGCGGAACGGGACTTGATAAATTCGCCGATGCTTTTCCTAACCGATGTTTTGACTTAGGCCTGGCAGAACAGTGCGCTGTCACCTTCGCCGCGGGCCTCGCCACCGAAGGATTGCGGCCCGTTGTCGCCATCTACTCTACCTTCTTGCAACGCGGCTATGACCAGGTGTTACACGACGTTTGCATCCAAAATCTGCCGGTTATCTTCGCATTGGATAGAGCGGGGCTCGTCGGTGCAGACGGACCGACGCACCACGGCGTGTTCGATCTTGCCTATCTGCGTTCCATCCCCAACATGGTGGTAATGGCACCGAAGGACGAGAACGAATTGCAACATGCAGTCAAAACCGCCTTGGTGTATCAAGACGGCCCTATCGCGTTCCGCTATCCGCGTGGTGCCGGCATCGGCGTGAAAATGGAAGAGATGCCCAAGGCTTTCCCTTTCGGCAGCGGTGAACTCGTCAGAGAAGGCGATGATATGCTCATCGTTGCTGTTGGCAACCGAGTGCATCCTGCACTGTCTGCAGCGAAAACCTTGGAGGAGAACGGCGTTTCGGCTGCGGTAATCAATGCGCGGTTTATCAAACCGTTGGATACCGCTCTCATCCTGCCGCTGGCGGAACGCATTGGTAAAGTCATCACCGTTGAAGATGGCGTAGTGATGGGAGGTTTCGGCAGCGCGGTGCTAGAGGCACTTTCGGATGCAGGCCTGACCGGCGTGCAGGTGAAACGCCTCGGCATCCCCGATGCATTTGTTGCGCACGGCGACACGTCCCAACTCTACGCCTTATGTGGCTGTGACGAGAACGGCATCGTCCGCGCTGCGGTATCGCTGTCCCATCCGGGAGGCGCGGTTTCAAACCTAACCTATGGAAGGAAACCGAGATGACAACAAAAATCCGCATCGATATGTTACTCGTGCATCGCGAACTCGCCGAAAGTCGAGAACAGGCGAAGCGGCTCCTCCTCGCAGGCTCCGTTCGTGTCAATGGCGAGTCGCTGACGAAACCGGGACACTGCGTCTCTACGGATGCCGATGTTGTCGTGTTGCAGCCACAAAAATATGTCAGCCGCGGCGGCTTCAAATTGGAAAAGGCACTTCGCGTTTTTGACATTGACGTGCGCGGCCAGATAGCCATTGATGTAGGTGCTTCCACGGGCGGCTTCACCGATTGCTTGCTTCAGCACGGCGCGCGGTTCGTTTACGCCTTGGATGTCGGGTATGGGCAACTCGCGTGGAAACTGCGCACACATCCTCGCGTCAAGCCAATAGAA
>PYJE01000198.1:0-11765 GCA_003635305.1 Candidatus Poribacteria bacterium
GATGTCGTCGTGTTCGCACAATCGGATAAAAACACGGCGGACCCGGCGGTAGCTGTCAGTAAAACGCCGGGGAAAGATGGAACTGGCATGATTGCCGCGATGTGGCAGCTCGGGGCCCCGGTGTGGGCCGATAAGCCTGACATCCGTGGTGTCGGTGTTGCCGAGTTCATCAACAACTGGCTCGCAGAAAACGGCACGTTTGATGTTGAAGCCAAAAACAAGTTAGCGACAACCTGGGGTTCAATCAAGCAGAGCCGCTAACTTTACGCTCGGGAGGGCACCGTGCCCTCCCGGCAATTGTCTTTCTCACCGGTAGGCGCGGTTTCCAACCGCGCCTACGGGAAGAAAATTGGGTGTGGTTATGAAACGCCGCTATCTCACGCTTTTTTGCTTCCTCACGCTGACTCTTCTATCCCACCATGTTCACGCCCGTTCCGCTGGCAAAATTGTCTTTACCTCAAGCCGAGATGGCGACAGGGAGATTTACGTCATGAATCCTGATGGGAGCAAGCAGAGGAACTTAACCCGGCACCCAGCGGACGATTTCGATCCCATCTGGTCCCCGAACGGCAAGTACATCCTCTTTGTCTCAAATCGCGATAAAGTGCCGGATTTGTATCTGATGCGTG
Source organism: Candidatus Poribacteria bacterium (assembly GCA_003635305.1). Taxonomy (GTDB): domain Bacteria; phylum Poribacteria; class WGA-4E; order WGA-4E; family WGA-3G; genus AGPOR5. The sequence continues at coordinate 630 of PYJE01000198.1, forward strand.
CAGATGGAACTGGGGTGCGCCCGGTCTTCAAAAAACTTACGCCCCGTGAACAGCCGACTTGGTCCCCCGATGGAACCCTGCTTGCTTACGCACGCCCCGATAAAAATACGATAGAGACTGCGATAAGCACAGGGAGAGGTGCTAAACAACTGGCGCGAATCAGTTTTGGACGTGGCTACCCCGCCTGGTCTCCTGATGGAATGGAGATAGCCTACGGTTGGGGACAGAGTATGGACATTTACCTCATTAACGTCTACACGGAAGCAGCAATGGTGCTACTCAAAGGTCGGAAAATGGTGATGAAACACCCGGCCTGGTCACCGGGAGGTGACAAGATTGCGTTTGTTGCGCTCAAGTGGCCTCAAGGACACGTCGGTCCGCTGCGAGTCGACGATAAAATGACGCTCTATGTGACAACCCGCGATGAGGCGAGAGTCACGCATCTCGTTAAGGAACGCATTGTCAACCACCCCACCTGGTCTCCGCACGGCGACGAAATCCTGTATGAAAGAAAAGAGGGAGGGCGGACGCAACTTTACAAAGTCGCTGTGACAGGACGAGGGAAACCGATACGCCTCACAACCAAGGGAAACAATACCGATGCGGATTGGTTTGACGCGGCGGCGTTGCCTGTTGCTCCGAAAGCGGCGCAGTTAACCACGGTCTGGGGTGAAATGAAGAGACAGTAGGAGAGCCCTCCCAGTCTTGACTCCCCGGTAGGAGAGACCTCCCGCGTCTTGACGTGAAAGAATCTGGCCAGAGAGTCCCTGTCCACCGCCTATCGAATGTGCCGATACAACCTCGCGAGCCGTTCCGGCGAAACCCCTAGAAAATAGAGCAGCGTTATCAGCCAATTGTTCAACGTCGTCCGAACAATGCCTCCCTCTTCCCACCGTCGCGATGAGATATGGATACATGGCGAAATGAGGGTGGTTTTGCCGAGTCGGCGCAGTGCCTTTGAAAATCCCATCTCTTCTAAAATCGGAACGTCAGGAAAACCGCCAATCTGCTTAAAATGGGTCCGCGCTAGAAAGATGCCGCCATCGCCGTAAAACACCTGCAACCGTTTCGCACGAAAGTTAGCGGCTGTCTCAATGAAGCGATATAAAAAATGCTTGCCATCAATCTTTTGGCGGAATGCGCCGCCAACGTATCCGTTGGCGAGCGCGGTTTCCACGGCGGCCATCGCGCCCGGTTCCAACCAGACATCCGCGTGCAAGAAAACGAGAATATCCCCGGTCGCCGCCGCGGCACCAGCGTTGAGTTGTTTCGCGCGCCCGCGTTCGGAGAAGACGACTCTCCCGAACTTTTGCGCGATGCTCACCGAGGCATCAGTGCTGCCTCCATCGACAATGATGAGCTCATGGCACCTCAATTCAGGTTGAAGCCGATTGAGGGTTCGCGCTAATATTCTCTCTTCGTTCAGAATAGGGATGATAATGGAGCTCATGTTGAACAATCGTAGCGCGGGGGCTTAACTACTGTAGTTTGCGCTCGCCTGAGCGCAAACGGGCTCATGTCAAACAATCGTAGCGCGGGGGCCTGTCCCCCGCGAGCATGGCATGGAAAGGGACAACCCCTTGCCCTACGGTGAAAAACGGTTCCGAGTTCGTAGCGCGGGGGCCTGTCCCCCGCGAGCATGGCATGGAAAGGGACAGCCCCTTGCCCTACCGACTGGAAGGGTTATATCCCCGCATATATTGATTCAGAGCCAACAACGGAAAAACGGACGCATTAATCGGGTCGGCGTAACCACCGATGATTTCCCAATAGATACCAACGCAACTCTCCCGCCACGAACCCTCCTCCGTTTGATGCCGACAGAGATAGTCTATTCCCTTCTGTGCGGCACTGCCGGTTCGCGCAGTCCCCTCGGTAGGCGCGCTTTCCAAGCGCGCATCATCTCGCACAGCCCCACCGGTAGCCGAGCGCGCTGCTGACGGCCCCTCGGTAGGCGCGCTTTCCAAGCGCGCATCATCTCGTGCAGCTCCACCGGTAGACGCGCGCGCTGCTGACGGCCCCCCGGTAGGCGCGCTTTCCAAGCGCGCATCATCTCGCGCAGTGCCACCGGTAGACGCGCTCTCTGCTAACAACAGCGCGTAAGTGCTCCACGCCGTCTGCTCCACCGTGCTATCGGTAGGGTTACCGAACATATCTTCACCCCAGCCCCCATCTGCATTTTGCGCGCTTTCCAGCCAACGCACGCCGCGCGCAATCTCCGGTGCATCCGTCACACCTGCTTTAACAAGCGCGATGATGGCGCACGCCGTGCCGTAAGTCCGCTTTGCTAGCCAGAGATCGTGCCAATAGCCGTCGCTCTGAATTTCGGCGCGGAGCCAATGAATGCCGCGCGCAATGCACGCTTCGTTCTCGCCAAACGCGAGCAACGCTTCAATCGCATGCGCCGTGATGCTGACACACCCGACATCGCCCTGACCGGGTTGATAGGTGCTCCAACTCCCAGTAGCATCTTGATTCTGCTTTAACCACGCGATGCCGCGCTGAATCGCATCCTCTGCCCCGGTAGGAGTTGTTTCCAATCGCGGGACTACTCGAATTAATGCCAGCGTCGCCAACGCCGAATCGTCTGCATCGCTTGGCAGTGAACTATCGCGCAACCCTGAAAATGCCCATCCGCCATCGGAATTTTGGTGCGCGACTAGCCACTGCGCAGCATCTACCAAATTTCCGCTTTCCTCTGCCTCTGTCTCGGCACCGCCCTCGGTTAGCGCGATGAGACTCAGCGCGGTATCCCAGACGTTAAGATTCGCCGCCTCCCTGCATCCACCATCCGGATTCCGCGTCGCACGCAGCCACGCAATGCCGCGCGCAATGAGCTCCGCAATTTCCCCCCCGGATTGCGAACCCTCTTTCTGCAATGCAATCAGTGCTAATACCGAAAGCGCGGTGATATAGTTCACACGAAACCAACTGCCATCGCTCAGCACCCGCGCTTTTAGCCACGCCGCAAGCGATGCAATCAGTTCTGGACGTTTTTTCGTTTGCAGTTCGATTATGAGGAAGACCGGCACGAGGGTATGTTGTTCCGCAATGAACAGTTCGTCAAACAGCGGCGTGTTGAACATCGCGACCGGCGGCAAACGATGCCTCGGCGGCTGCAGCCTGCCGCGAAGGAAAGGAATTTTGGTTAACCGCTTCGCCATTTTCATCAACGGCAACGCTCTCTCTGGGAAGGTGAGTTCGTTCCAGTCAAACTGATTGAAAGCGGCGTAAGCCAATTTGATGAGCGCGAGGTTGAACGGATGCACCGGAATAGCTTCCAGTACTTCGGGTGGAACAGAATTCGGTTCGCGACGGTGAACCTCTGACAAGATGAGTTTCGCAAATAGCGTCGCTTCTCGATTGGAGATGTTCGCGGCATCCAATCCCCATTCTCCCTCGCCGTTCTGGTTTGTAATAAACCAGTCAAGTTGGGAGGAATCGGGTGTCTCGCCTTGGACGAGTTGCACCCATGCATAGGCGCAGGAGGGAAAGGTGCTGGAGGAGAGCTGTCCTTCAAAATTTCCCGATGCGCGCTGCTGTTTGCGTAGGAAAGCGATGCCTCGTTGTAAGGCAGACGCAACAACGTTTTCGCTCATGGCGTGTGTTGTTCCTCATAGCGATTCAGTTTTTTCCAATAGGAGAGCCCTCTCTGTCTTGATGCGCGCTTGCTGCCAACATGTCTCGACGCATTGAGTTCGGGACCGGGAGGACCCGCCTACTCGCAAAACTGAATGTCTCTGGTTTGAAATTTAGGGAGAGTATAGCATTTTTCGGAAAATTTGACAAACTCCCTATTGCCTGTTATAATTCCCATAGACACAATATTTTTGAGAGGGCAACTGAATGAACACACCCCGATGGCGGTTTCCGATAATATATTTCCTGCTTCCCATCCTGATTTGGGGAGGGAGCACCTTTTTTGCCTTAGGCGACGAGGAACGCGGGACAGCGAGGGACGGCCCCTCGCGCTACGGTGAGGCACAGGAAGAGACAGAACCCATCCAACTCCAAAAAATCGTCGTGACTCCCGGGCGGTTTACGATGGACGATGGCACCGCTGCGCGGATATCGCTATCAAAACAGGAAATCGAACGCATTCCCCTCGTTGACAACGACATTATGCGTGCCGGGCACATCTTCCCCGGCGTAGTCGCCGCGGATTACAGCGCGCGGTTCAGTGTACGCGGCGGAGAGAAAGAGGACATCTCTGTCAGACTTGATGGCATGGAACTCTATAACCCCTATCATCTTCAGGACTTCGGCGGCGCGGTATCGCTGATAGGGCTCGGGCTCATCCAGCGCGCCGAACTGCTCCTGGGCGGCTTCCCTGCAGAATACGGCGAAAAGATGTCCGGCGTGTTTGACATCACATCAAAGGCGATAAACGCCGAGAAAGTCTCCGCTAATTTCGGGTTGGACTTGATTAACGCAACGGCGATGCTCGAAGGACCGCTCACGGATAAAGGCGGCTGGCTCTTGTCAGCGCGCCGCGGCTACATCGATGTCATCCTCGCGCTCATGGATATTGACGAAATGTATAACCCGCAATACGCCGATGTCTATGGAAAACTGACGTATCAACTCACAGACGCAGACACGCTCACGCTCAACGGGTTATACGGCTGGGATAAAAACCGAATCCGCGTCGACGACGTTGATAACAACTTGGATTCGCTTTATCACAATGCAACGGTGTGGGCGAAGTGGCGGCACGAACTCGGGGCAACGCACTGGACAGATGTGTATGTTTTCGGCGGCTCGGCACAACAGGATAGGACAACAGAGAAAGCGGATTTTGACAATCGCGACTTTCGCTTCCTCGGCACAAAGGCGGAACTCACGGCGAATTTGTTGGAACAACACACGTTTCGCAGCGGAATTTCGTGGCGATGGCTGGCGGCGCAATACGATTATGACGTGCAGGAACGACAGGCAGGCATCGACATCTATAAACCGATTCGTGTCGATTTTGACGACAGCGGCAACGAATTCAAGGCGTTTCTGCAGGATGAGTGGCAACTGCATCCAAAACTCGCGCTCAATGTCGGCGGACGTTACGCGTTTCAGGATTATAGGGAGACAGGAATTCAGCGTTATGAAATAGGGCCGCGCGTCGCGCTGGCACTGCAGGCGACGGATGCCCTAGTTTTCCGAGGCGCGTTGGGTATTTACCATCAACCAATTCACCTGATGGGGATGCCGGTGGAAGATGGCATGAGCACGGTAGGGCGCGCTGAGCAAGCCACGCACTACATCCTCGGTAGTGAATACTCGCCAGCCGATAATTTTTTGGTGCAAGTGGAGGGATATTACAACCGCTTCGCCAATCTCGCCGGTAGGATTCGGGAGTTCGGACGACAAAACCAAGTTTTCTCTTCACCCGAATCTGGGAATGCAATAGGCGTGAACCTCTTCGCGACGCACGCCTTTTCTGAGCGGGGGACATGGAGCCTCGGCTACGCTTACGGCATCGCAGAAGAGGTGGCTGGCGGGAAAACCATCTTTCGACAGCACGACAGGCGGCATGCACTGTCCCTGAGTAGCAGTCATCAACTTTCTCAGACATGGCACCTCTATGTCAGTTGGCGATTCCATACCGGTGAACCGAGAACGCCGTTGACTCACTCGGAAGTGCGGTTACCCGATGGAACACTCGCTTGCGACAGGCAGTTCGGCGAGACGCATTCGGAAAGACTGCCTGCGTATCATAGCCTCGATTTTCGGATTACCAAACGGAGTCCCTACCGGCGATGGCAACTCACATGGTATTTCCAAATCTTAAACCTCTATAACCACACAAACGTAGATCAATACGCCTTCAGCGAGGTGCGCGATGAAGACACGGGGCCGGTAATCGGGTGTGCAATTGAGGAAGAACCGCAGCTTCCTATTCTTCCGACGTTGGGGGTTACGGTGACGTTTTAGGATGGGCGCAAAACCTTACATGGAATTATGCGCGCTTACAAAGCGCGCCTACGGGGTGTGACATTTTAGGATGGGCGCAAAATCTTACCCTAATCCGATGCCGCCGCGCTGTCTTTAAAATCCCGGCTATGCAAACCATATTTCTGCATCCGGTGTTGCAGTTTGCGGCGTGAGATGCCTAACAATTGCGCCGCTTTAATCTGCTGTCCATGCGTCTTCGTCAACGCGCTGCACACGTATTCCTTGATGATTTCCTCCAAGGAGACACCGTCTTCCGGAATATCAAATTCAACGTCAGTGACAGGCAGCGAGGTATCCAAAATTTCGGGAGGCAATTCCTCCATGTCAATCACCTCGTTTTCCGAAAGCACAAAGATGCGGCGGAGATAGTTCTCCAATTGACGGATATTGCCGGGCCACTGATACCGTCTGAGCGCGGACATCGCTTGCGGCGCGACCTGTTTCGTCGGCGCGCCTGTGTATTCAGTGCTAAATTTCTGGAGGAAGAAATTCACGAGGCGCGGGATATCTTCATGATGTTCCCGAAGCGGCGGCACGTGTAGCGGGATGACATTCAACCGAAAGTAGAGATCTTCGCGGAAGGCGTTGTTTCGGAGTGCCTCAAGCAGGTTCTTGTTCGTCGCGGCAAGCACGCACACATCCACCTTTAGACTCCGGGTCCCCCCGATTCGGCGGATTTCGCGTTCTTCCAGCACGTGCAACAGTTTGCTCTGCGTCTGAATAGGCATATCGCCAATCTCGTCAAGGAAGAGCACCCCGCGGTTTGCCACCTCAAACAGCCCCTTTTTCTCCTTCACTGCATCGGTAAACGCGCCCTTTTCATAGCCGAAGAGTTCGCTCTCAATTAGCGTATCAGGAATGGCACCGCAGTTAATTGCGACGAACGGCTGTTCCCTTCTCGCACCGTGCTTATGAAGCGCGCGCGCGATGAGACTCTTCCCTGTTCCGGTCTCGCCGGTAATCAACACCTGCGTGACACCGCGGTGGATAATGCGGGACATGTTTTTGAAGAGGTGTTGCATCTCCTCGCTTTCACCGATGATGTTCTTAAAGCGGATGTCCGGTGGAGCTTCATCGCCATCGGCATCGCTTTGGGAGATGAGCGCGCCACGGGTTTGCAAGGCGTGCTGAACCTCGCGCTTGAGAACATCGATCTGGATTGGCTTCTCAAGGTAATAAAACGCGCCTTCGTGCGCGACAAGGTTCACGGCATCGTTAAGCTCCGCGAACGCTGTCATAATAAGCACCGGCAGATCCGGGTCGGTCCGTTTTATCTCCCTGAGCAGCTCGCGGCCTTCAAAGCGCGAGGACATCCACATGTCGCTGATAACCAGGTCAAACAGCTTCTCTTCGATGGCGGCGAGGGCGGCTTTGCTGTCGCCGACAGTCTGGACAGTGTAGCCTTCACGTTTTAAGATGCGCTGCAAGATAGTGAGTTGCGCGGCATCGTCGTCTACTATGAGTATTGATGGCATTTTGTGTTCTCCGTGAGGTTCAACGTATCCGGGCGGAAACCAGAGACATCCGCGGCGATTGGAAATCGCGCCTACGGGTTTCGTGGCGTGAGAGGAAGACTGATTTTAAAAGCGGTGCCCATCCCCATTTTGCTGCGCATCTCAATCTTGCCGTTGTGCGCGGCGATGATTTGGTGCGAAATGGCGAGCCCGAGCCCGATGCCGCCACTCGCCTCTTTTGTCGTGAAATAGGCATCGTAAATCTGTTCCTGAAACTCCTCCGGTATGCCGATGCCGGTATCCCGAATCTCAAGCACGGCGTTCGGCTGCTCAAGCGTTGTCGTGATATAGATGCTCCCACCCTTCGGCATCGCTTGGATGCTATTTTGGATGAGGTTGAAGAGCGTCTGCCGTATTAACGCCGCATCCAGCGCGACTTCCGGCAAGTCGGCATCGTAATTCCAAATCAGCTGCACCTTCGCTTCCGCCGCAATCAGCGCGAATTCCGATAACACCCGCTCCACGAGGGAATTGAACTCAACCGACTCTACGTTCAATTTTCGCGGCCGGTTTAAGGTGAGAAACTCCTGTGAAATCTGCTTCAGTTCATCGATTTTCTGATTGACGATGTCGAGGAGCTCCTGCGCCTCTCCAATATCGTCGGGTTCCACCTTCGGCTGCGAGAAGACTGCCTTGAGATGCTGCGCTGTCATCCCGATGGAATTCAGCGGGTTCCGAATCTCATGCGCGATGCCGGCGGCGAACTGTCCCAACGCCGCAATCCGTTTGGAGTGTGACTCCCGCAACTGCCATAACATCCGCACGAGGTTATGCGTTGCCCGCCCAATCTCATCGGAAGAATAGGACTGCTGATGAGAAGCCATCTCACCGCCGCTCTGGATAATGCGCGTCATCCGTTCCAGCGGTTTCATGACGAGATGGTTCGTCGTCAGTCCGACGAGGATGACAAGCAGCGCGCCGACAATGACAATCAGCACGGCGTGCATCAACAGCGAGTATCGGATGGATTTGTCAATATCCGGAACATTGAAAAGCACTTGGACATAACCCGTTTGCAACTTTTGCACCCAGAGCGTCTCCTCCTGTTTCGAGAGGGTATAGGTATTGCCCTTCTCTATGTCCGAAATCTGCCATCGGGTGCCGGGTTTCTCCACCGTTACCGCCGCGTCAAGAACATAAATGTCATTCGCGACGAGTGCCTTCCACAACTCAAAGTGGATACTGCCGCTGTCCAACATCGTTTCATAAGTCTCCTGCGAGGGAGTCTCACCGTATCCGCCGGAAAATTCAATCTCCTTGGGAGCAACTAACGGAACAAGGTATTTAATCACGATGGCAGTGGCGTTCTGTCCTTCTACTGTGTCTATCTTCGCGCCTTTCGCCTCAATTTGCGCCCGGGCTGCCGCGTCAAGGTTAATCCCTGTCGTATTATCATCACGTTGCAATAAACTCGCGTGGATGTCGGTATCGTGCAGAGAAACGTGAACGTTGATCACGTCCTTCATATCGGCGTGTTCCTTTTTGAGTTGCCGAAGCACCGCGTGGATGCGTTCCGCATCAAAAGTGTGCGTTGCCTCCAATTCGCGAAGGACGGCACCCAGAATCGTCACTTCTGCGATTTTTTTGAGTTCCGCGCCGCGTTCGGCCCCCAAAGCGTGCAAAGCGTTCATCTCGCGCCGCACGCGGATGCTATCAAAGAAGTAGAACGCTACCAACACCGCGACGACGGTGAGATTAATCACGAGGGAGTATTTCCATTGAAGTCGCATTTCTCTCACTGTTCGGAACAAGGCGAGGGACAGCCCCTCGGCTTACGGAGCGCGGAGAATTCTTTGCACCGCCTCTTTCCAACCCGCCAATTTTTCGGCGCGCAGGTTCGCATCCATCTGTGGTGAAAAGATTCGCTCAATCGTGCGGGAGGCCTCCAACTCCATCGCGTCTCCCCAGATACCGGTTGCAAGCCCGGCAAGATAGGCAGCTCCGAGCCCTGTTGTCTCAATGCGGCATGGACGTTCCACAGCTATCCCCAAAACGTCCGCCTGAAACTGCATCAGGAAATCGTTCGCAACAGCACCGCCATCAACGCGAAGTTTCTCCAGCGTCACGTTTGCATCAGTTAACATTGCAGTGACAACATCCGTGGATTGAAAGGCGATTGCCTCCAATGTTGCGCGGATAATGTGTTCTCTCGTGGTGCCGCGCGTTAGGCCGAAGATTGCCCCCCGCGCTTCTGCATCCCAATACGGCGCGCCGAGCCCGGTAAATGCCGGCACGACGAACACACCATCGGAGTCGGCAACTCGGTTCGCAGCACTTTCTGTCTCCGCTGCAGTCTCAACGATTCGGATGCCATCGCGGAGCCATTGCACGGCGGCACCCGCGACGAAGACGCTTCCTTCCAACGCATAGACAGGGGTATCCGTTAATCCACAGGCGAGCGTCGTTAACAAACCCGCCTCTGAATGCACCCGTTGTGAACCAGTATTGAGCATCAGGAAACAGCCGGTGCCGTAGGTATTTTTCGCCATTCCCGGTTCCAAACACAACTGTCCGAAAAGGGCGGCCTGCTGGTCTCCTGCAATTCCCGCAATCGGCACTCTATCTCTTTTTTCTGCCTGTGCTGATATTTTCCCCTCTCCAAAAATTCCGCTAGATGGGCAAACCTCTGGCAAAATCGCTTTGGGGACGTTGAAAATCTCCAATAACGCATCGTCCCACGCGAGCGTCTCAATGTTAAAAAGCAGCGTCCGCGAGGCATTGGTGTAGTCAGTTTTGTGAACCTTTCCGTCTGTCAGTTTCCAGAGGAGCCATGTATCTATCGTGCCGAAGGCGAGTTCGCCGCGTTCGGCGCGTTCCCGCGCGCCTGCTACCGCGTCAAGAATCCACGCCACCTTTGTCCCTGAAAAATAGGCATCCAGCACTAAACCGGTTTTTGCCTTGACGAACTCCTCAAGTCCCTGCCGTTTGAGGGCGGCACATCTCTCTGCTGTCCGGCGGCACTGCCACACAATCGCCGGATGGATGGGTTTCCCGGTTTTGCGTTCCCAAACGACGGTGGTTTCGCGTTGATTGGCAATTCCGATAGCGGCGATGTCCGCGCGCGCATCGGAGGGAAGCGAAGTAAGCGTATCCGCAATGGCAAGCTGCGTCACCTCCCAGATTTCCTCCGCGTCGTGCTCTACCCAGCCAGGGCGCGGATAGTGCTGCGTAAATTCGCGGTATCCTTGCGCGACGATGTCGCCGTGCGCATCAACGAGGAGAACGGTGGTGCCGGTAGTGCCCTGGTCGAGCGAGAGAATATAGGGAGAATTCGGCATCTTTGGGGTTCCTAAAAAATAGTCTCTTGCCAACTGGCGCGTTGTGCATTAGCATAGCATGAATTTGACATACTCCCGCACGCTAAAGCGTAGGGATTTTAATAAGGATACCACAGAACCACTTTTTTGTCACGTCATGAGCAGGATGAAGCAGGATTTACAAGATTTAGCAGGATTTACAAGATTTAGCAAACGTTCCTGTGCATCGTTTCTCTTCATCCTGACAATCTTGAACATCTTGGAAATCCTGCTTCATCTTGAAAATCCTGCTCATGCGTTGTCTACATCCCCAGACCAGCATGAGGAAACCGAAACTAAATTGCACCTTCAAACAAGCGACAGATAGCGTCTACCGCCGTCGCCGTATCATCAAGCGGACGAGGCCGCCGCTTTTC
>PYJE01000198.1:11785-12095 GCA_003635305.1 Candidatus Poribacteria bacterium
TACCACAGAACCACTTTTTTGTCACTTCATGAGCAGGATGAAGCAGGATTTACAAGATTTAGCAGGATTTACAAGATTTAGCAAACGTTCCTGTGCATCGTTTCTCTTCATCCTGAAAATCTTGAAAATCGTGTGAATCCTGCTCGGATTTACACGATGAACAGGATGAAGAAACACGGGGTTTGAGACGGATACCTAAATCCTGAGCAGGATTTCCAAGATTGACACGATGAACAGGATAAGAGGTGTTCGTTCATGAACGGTTGTCTCTTATCCTGAACATCGAAGCAGGATGGCCACGATTCACAAG
>PYJE01000198.1:12115-18835 GCA_003635305.1 Candidatus Poribacteria bacterium
TAACGGTTATGTCTCTTCATCCTGACAATCGAAGCAGGATTCACAGGATTTACACGATGAACAGGATAAGAGGGTCTACTTAATCCTGAAAATCTTGTCTTCTCTTGTAAATCCTGCTCATATCTTGTAAATCCTGCTTCATCTTGAACATCCTGCTCATGCGTTGTCTACATCCCCAGACCAGTACGGGGAAACCGAAAACTAAATTGCACGTTCAAACAAGCGACAGATAGCGTCTACCGCTGTCGCCGTATCATCAAGCGGATGAGGCCGCCGCTTTTCCTGCAACAATTGCAAAACCTGTTCCGCCAAATTATGTAAACTGCACTGATGCACGATGGAACGCTCTACAAGATAACGGTAAACCTGATACCGCTTGGGTTCCCGGCTGCGCGAGGGACTTAGCGTTAGCACGATGACCGGTCTGCCGCTGCTCGCCGCCTCGCATACCATCGAGAAACTATCCGCCGTGACGATGAGCAACTCGCTTAAGGCGAGGATGGCTTGATAGGGGTTTGCAGTTGCGGATAGAGCACAGTCGTCTGGTTCGACAAATAGATGACACCACGGCGCGGATTTGAGGACATTCGCGAGGCACTCTCTCACGGGCGGCGGCGTTCGGCGAGATGTCGTTACTAACACCTCCGCCCCAATCTTTTCAGCGACAGCGGATAAGAGGACAAGGAGCTGCGCCGCGTCTTCTTCGGTGATGTGTTCATGTTTGTCGGTGCCGCCGATGAGGACACCTATGCGCGGGCAATCCGGATGCGCCAGTGCTGCTTTCAACGCGTCTAAATTGGCTGGCAAGATTTGGTTCGGGACACCGACGGTTTTGCAGGCATTTTTGCGATGTCGGCGCGGCCAAGAAAGCATCGGAAGAATAGCTAAGTCAAAATCACGAGTGCCTAACGGCGAGGGCCGGCGGCACGTTACCGTTTTCGCACGGAAAATCCTGCCGAGAAGGAGGTTTACCGCGGCGACTGAGGAACTTGTCGAGAGGATGCAATCGGCGGAACTGATGTCTGAAATAGTTACATAAGTATCATCGTGGCAGCTCCAGCGGAGGAGCGCGTGCATCAACGAACGCGGCAACGGCATCCAGCCGATGAGGCACATAAGACAGCGGAGGAGGTTATCACGGAATTTGCTGCGGAAACGCACGTCTATCCAATGCGCATCGCACGCCGGCAGGCGTTGGACGATGCCGAGGGATTGGTTGTAGTGCCCCGGCTTGCCATCGCTTAAGACAATGATTTTCATTGCACGATTCCTACGGGAGAGTGTAGTCCACTAATTCGGTTACCCCTCCCGCGTTCTCAAATCGGACAATGCCAACATGCGGTGCCAGCCAGACGGTGTCGGTTACTTCGGGAGTTGTCTCCTCTTTGTCCAGAATAGATAAGGTATATCCCGACTGGTATTCAATCTTGTAGGTGTTCTCAAAGGTGCCGGCGGGTGTTTGCACGGTTTTTGGAAGGCCGACAACTGTGCCTTTGATGCGCAAATGCATCTCAAAGGCCAGTTGTAGGAGTCCTAATCCCTGCAAAACAACGTTTCCTTCCACCTTCACGTCAAGGACATCCCACCGCACGTTAGGAGTCGGTGGAATGCGGTAGAAAACGAGTTCACGCTCCGATATTGAGTTTACCTGCACCTCAAGTTCAATTCCCTCAAACGCGCCCTGCACCCGAAATTCTGGGACTTTGGCTTTCACATACCGGTCGATGTCTTCTTCAACGAAAGTCAGCACGCGATTCTGGGTTACGCGGTAATGTGAGATTCTCAACAGGTCGAACGTGGCATCTTCAATTGAAGGCGTATACGTAAAGACACGATAGACGTTTTCACCAATAGTCCGTTCATGTGTAACCTCCCGCACCCACTGCTTGCCATGGGGCCCGCTATATATCCATCGGCTTCCGATTGCATCGGGAAAGTAGTTCGGGAGTGACGGCTCCGTAGACTGCGACAGTGAGACGCTTTCATCGGAGCCGCACCCGGTCAGGAGCATTAACATTCCGCAACCGAGGGACATCATCACAATCGCCGCGAGAGCGAACGCGAGTTTGCAGGACAACCATTTTTTCATGAGTATGCTCCTTAACCGTTTTTTTGCCGGTGCAGTTTTTTTAGTTTAACGTATGTCCCTATTTTTTGCAAGAAATTTGCTCAGTCTTGATTCAGAAAACATCATTTTACCGTTGCATGAATCCGCACAATATGGTATAATTGCAGCAAATTGTCAAGAAGGACAGCATGATGAACTACGAAATGAGCGAAACGCGCATGCGCATCCTGCAACTGCTGAAAATGCGTGCACACATGACCGTGGGGCAACTCGCAGACGCACTGCACATTAGTTCTGTCGGCACACGGCAACACCTAGCGGTTCTGGAGGCAGAAGGCTTAGTGGCACATCACGCCGAAAAACAGGAACGCGGCCGCCCACACCATCTCTATTGCCTCACGGACGAAGCGCACAGCCTCTTTCCAACGACTTACGCCAACTTTGCAGTGGAGCTGATGCACGAAGTCGCGAAATTTAACGGCCCCGGATTTATCAATAAGGTGTTTCGGAGCCGCATGCAGTCGCAAATGCAGACTTACCAACAGCGCGTCCAAGGGGAAACGCTCCCAATTCGCGTGAAAGAACTCGCGCTGATCCGCGACGAAGAAGGATACATGGCGCGCGTCAATGAAAACGGCACCGATTATTTCCTCATCGAACATAACTGCCCCATCGCCGCGATTGCCGACGAATATCCGCACATCTGTGAAATCGAACTGGCACTTTTCCAGCAAACCTTAGGTGCCAAAGTCTACCGAGAAGAGCATCTGCTGCAGGGCAGCCATCGGTGTTGCTATCGCATCCCGAAAACCAGCCAAGACGAAACGGTGTAAACCAAAGGAAATCTCCATGTCCAACAAACACGGGAGACGCGGCTTTTTTAAGGAGGCACTCAGCCAAATCCTCCAGCCGGTCGCGGAAATTTTAGAAAAGCCAGACCCGGCGATAGTGGAAATGCCCGCGGCGATGTTGTTGCGGCCACCCGGCGCGCTGCCGGAAGAAGAGTTCCTAGAGAAATGCCTCCGCTGCGGCAACTGCGTCAAAAATTGTCCAGCCGAAGCGATTCTACCTTTGGAAAGCGATGACCCGGGACTGATGCAGACACCCTACATCAATCCAACCCTGCAGCCGTGCGTGATATGCGATTCGTTGGCGTGCATGTATGTATGTCCTAGCGGCGCGCTCCAGAGTGTTTTCGCCGAAGACATCGCGATGGGCATCGCAGTCTTCACCGCAGATACCTGCCTCCGTTCCAAAGAGATTACTTGCACTTACTGCGTGGACAGCTGCCCTATCGGCGAGGATGCCATCACCTTCTCGCCGACAGGCTTGGTAGAGGTGCTGACACCGGGATGCACGGGGTGTGGTGTCTGCCAGCATGTTTGTCCGACATCTCCAAAGTCAATAGTGATTGAACCTTTACGATAATCTGCTGCGCGCTTGCAAAGCGCGCCTACCGCCAAAAACCGCGTCATGTCTCCTTTCCATCAACTCCTTTCGCAAGCCCCGCCAAGCCTGCGCGACATCAAACCGCCATTTGACGTGCAGCAAAGTCTATTCCCCTATGTTGTCGTTGGCGGCATTCTCGTCGTCATTATCGCAATTCTCGGCTGGCTTTACCTGCGGAAACGCCGTCAAACATCTGCACCCACGTCAATCGAAGAGGTGGAAGTCCGTCCGCCGCACGAAATCGCTTATGAACGCCTCGCAGCCATCGAGGCATCCGAATGGCTCGCGCGCGGCGAGATGGACGCTTATCACACGCAAATCTCTCACGTGATTCGCGGATACATTGAGGCGCGCTACCGCATCTCGGCATTGGAATTGACAACGACACATCTGCTCAAGCAATTAGCAGAACAGGAGTTAGGCGCGCTTTACATAGACAAAATCCGGCATTTCCTCGCCAATTGCGACAAAGTGAAATTCGCAACGTATCAGCCTGCAGCAACCGAAGCAGCGAAAAGGATGGTAGAAGCGCGATGGTTCGTTGATGTAACGAAAACTCCAATGCAAATTTAGAACCTATCTCTTACGACAACGGAACGCTGATATGCTGCCTCTTCTTCCGAGAGATCGGACGGCCGCTCCTGCACTACCGGAATCACATAACTCCGAATTTTGAAACCGTCCACCGTTTCTGTCTCTGTCCGCGGCCCCGGCGTTTCGCGATGATCGAACACGACATAGTAACCCTCCGATGCGTCTTCCAATTGGAGATAGGCAGCCAACTGTTTCTTGCCGCCCTGATATTCCCGTTCACTCCCCCATATCTTAAACTCAACGATATACTTCCGGGCGCGGTGCAACACCACCAAGTCCATCCGGCCCCGCCCTGTCGGCAGTTCCAGATACATGTTCCCGCGCGTCGCCCGCACGAACGCATCAAGATACGTCGCTAGTAAGTGTTGTCCAATGGATTCTCTTGGGAGCTCTGGTTCTTGGAGAATCCGGAACCCGATGCGCGCGATGAAGTCCCGAAAGTTATCCAACAGCGACTCCATGGCGAGATGCCCATCAGCGGTGAGGTAATCTGAAAACTTGATGCCGCTGTCTGGGGGAAAGTAGTCTTCCTCCAGCCCGTTAATCCCTGTCTCAAACACCTGCATGATGCACGCTTGATAAATCGGATTGACGAGCTCACACATATCCCCGGCTCCCCTCTTGATGACACCGTAAGAGACGAGTTCGCTCATGAGTTCATCGCGCGGATTGAAACCCACCCCTTTTTCCGAAGTCGCAATTCTCATCAGAACGCGTTCAAACCGAGGATGCCGCCGGATATTGGCAGTTAGATGATGAAAATTGACGTTTTCTTCTCGCAGCAGTGCGGTATGCGCCTTTGCAAAATGCGCAACGGTAATCGTCTCGGTTTTCGGGATATCCATCTCCGCAGTGAGAATTTGCGCGAGGCGATTGACAAGGAACGGCTGTCCCGCTGTCTGCCGATGCAACATCTCAATCACTTCCGGTGCGAACGCCTGGCCCACCTCGGCGGTATACTGCCCAAGCAGTTCCTCTATCTGCGCCAGCGTGAAGTTCGGCAACGCGAACTCGTCCTGAATATTGAACGGCGAGATAGTCCTATCATAATTCAGCTGCGTAATGCTTTTCACGCCAACGATGCCAACGCTATAAGGACACCGCATAGATGTGTCGTCTTCAAGGTAGATATCGCGAAGCGTGTAAAGAAAATCGCTCAAGACAGCTTGGGGGATGCCGTCAAATTCATCAATCACAAGTGCCACTTGCCGTCCCTCAAGCACATTCGGAAGTTCCCAAAAGAACCCTCGCAGGGAGAAGTGGTCGGTGAGTGTTGTGTTGTCCAAAAACTGCGTTAAGGTATCCGGCAGCACACGTCCCCATCGCCGAAAAACCCGCGTCATTGCCATACGCATGCTCCCATGGAGAGCCCGATAAAAAGTCTCCGGTGTAGCGTTTCTGTAAGTCTGGAAACTCAACGCAAGCGGAAAATAATCCGAGTCTTCGGTAGCGAGCAGCTCTAAGGCGCGCCGAAAGAACGTCGTCTTCCCTGTCTGCCGCGGTGCGAAGATGACGACGTAACGTCCCTCTTTCACGCGGGCAATGAAATCGGCGAGTTCCTCCGTGCGCGCGACGACATAGTTGCGTTCAGGTTTCACGGGGCCCCGGGTCTCAAAGGTTTTGGTTTGGCGGTTTGCCATAGTCACTTCCTCCTTTTATGCTCATTAAACCACATTAACTTCTGTAAGTCAAGAGCTCCTGAAATTCTGGCAGAATTGTCAAACGTTCTTGACTCAGAAACTATTCCGTTTTCGATGAGTCCTCAACAACCGGCAACTGAAAACTAAATGGCACCGATTGCGTCTATCTCCTTCATCAACCGCAGCGTTTCCTCCACAGCAGACAACACCTGCTGATACCGCACAATCTCCACAGCCGTCAGCCGCTGCCGCCGCCGCTCCCGCAACCACTTCTCGCAGACTTGATACGCGCCCACCTCAAACGCCCACACCGCCAACGGCACATCGGTGAAATACTGCGTCGTATTAATCCAGATATGGCCCGCCTCGTAACGCAACTTCGAGACAACAGCATCGCCATCTCCCTCAAACCGGTGGCGCGGCGACGTTGCAACGTGCCGAAACAGATGCACGTCAATCAACTTTTGCCCTAGCACCGACAAGTGGCGGAACTGCGCCAAATCCCGCGGCAACGGAATGCGCGGAAAGTCGTATTTCAGAAACTCAGCATACCGTGCGCGATAGGTAGGACTATGCAAAATCGCATAGAGATACCCCAAAATCGATTCGGGAGAAACACCCAACGGAAGCCCAGCCCTGTCGGTTTGGGGCACCCCCAACTGCTCCGAAAGTGCCTTCAGAAAGACAGGCGATAGGTTGAGCGAACGCTCTGTTGCTAATGCCAACTCTTCCGAAGGCGGATAAAGATAGAGTGGGAAAACATGAGAAGACTCACTTCTTTGAGTTGAGATATACCCCTTTTCGGTGATTCGGTTGGCTATCAAAGCGTGTTGCCAGACCGAGTTCGTGACGATACGACAGGTGCAAAGGGCGAGGTTTTCCCCAGCACGCAGATGATGCATAATCTTGCGGCACGGTGTGCTATGAAACCCGCGAGACTGGCCTGTATAGTAGGTAAATCGGGTATCA
>PYJE01000199.1 GCA_003635305.1 Candidatus Poribacteria bacterium
CGCGAGGGCCTGTCCCTCGCCACGCATCGGTTTCTCTCTGCCCGAATCGCGCAGTCACAAGATTCTCAGGATTTTCAGGAGGAGAGACCTAGCGTTTTCAACGAATACTGCGCGGAGGGAAAACGACGCGTTAGGTCTGTAAGACCTAAATGTCTATAGCGCTGTCGGTACCCGTGAAACCGAGGTCCTTTAGGTCCTCAATTTTTCAATTCAGCGTCGGATGGGCATCGCGGGAGACAAGGAAGCACGTTTTTCTATAGACAGGTAAGTCCTAGCGGACCTAAAGAAGTAGGTTGACTCAAACACCTCATACTCCTGGAAATCCTGCGAATCTTGGATATCCTGATTCAGACAAATAAGGGCTCGCGGGGGACAGGCCCCCGCGCTACGGTAAAGGTGAGGTTTGCGTCTCAATCAGAGGGATGACATAACCGCATTCACAATCGCCTCCCCAACCACTTCCGCCGCGAGGATACCCACCGTGTTGACATCGCTGGTGTGCATGCCGATGGAGAGCGCGAAGAGTGTATCGCCATCGAACATTGTGTGCGCGGGCCGAATGGCGCGCGCGAGGCCATCGTGCCCCATCTCTGCCACTTTCGTCACTTCCGCTGGCGATAGAGAAGCGTTTGTCGCGATTACGCCAATTGTCGTGTTTGTTCCCGCGAAAAGTTCTGCCCCTAATAATCGTTCGGTAATATCCACGAACGCGCCGTTTTCCCTCGCACCTGCCACGAGTTCCCCGGTCTTCGGATGCACGACGTTGCCGAGGGCATTGACAACGACGATTGCACCGACAAGCAGCCTATCGGTGAGCTGCCTGCACGCTGAACCGACCCCACCGGGAGATGCCTCTACATTAGGGGCCTTGCCGACGGTGGCACCTGTTCCTGCACCGAGAGTTCCCCTCGGCACAGGTTCGTCTGAGGCATTAAGGCATGCATCATATCCCATCTGCCGGTCTGGCCGCACCCGCGCGTCGCCTACGCCCAAGTCGAAAATCACGGCGGCGGGGACAATCGGGACGCGTGCATGTCCTGTCGGAAAACCGACGTTTCGTTCGTCAAGATATTGGACGACACCGCCTGCGGCATCTAGGCCGAAGGCACTGCCGCCGGTGAGCAATACGGCGTGCACTTTTTGGACGAGGCGGCCGGGGCGAATTGCCTCAGTCTCTCGTGTGCCGGGGGCAGAACCGCGCACGTCAACGCCTGCTGTCGCGCCTTCTTCGCAGAGGACAACGGTGCAACCGGTTCTAGCCGTGGCGTTGGTGGCGTGGCCGACTTTGATGCCGTTAATTGCGGTAAGGGTGTGATTCGTGGAAAATATCATGAGAATGGTGATGCGGGAGGATATAGGAATCTTCCTTGTTAGATGCGAGGGGTTTCGCTTTTTCACGCGGATTTAGGAACGGGGATTATGTCGCGTTTGACTTCGTGGACTTTGTCTGGGAAAGTCTCGCCGCGAATCCACATGACAGGTTGGCCTCTACCCCGGTCCGATGCAGGATGTGCCCATTCTGCGTGGGCACTGAGGTAGTGGGAGACGTAGCTGCGGCGAAACCGCAGGCTGTGGTTGTCCATGCTTTTATGCAGGAGGTGGCTGTGGAACCAGATGACAGATCCGGGTGGCACTTCTACTGCAACGCCGTCTTCGTCGCGGACACCACGCGCCAGCTTGAACTCGTTTTGTTGTGAGCCCTCCAGGTCATCGTGCTGAAAAATATCCCATTTGTGGCTGCCGGGGATGACATAGAGACAGCCGTTCCCCCGGTCTGCCGCGTCAATAGCCGTCCATGTCCCGATAGTCGTTTCTGTCTTAAACCGACTGCGGAAGTAGAACTTGTCTTGATGCCACGGGAAGCCGAGGCCAATCTTGGGTGCCTTCCAGATAAACAGATTGTTGATGCCGAGGAGATCTGGACCTAGTAGATCGACGAGCGGGTCCGTTAGCCGCGGGTCCCGCACACGAGCAAGGAATTCTGGGCAGTAACAACTTGGATGATGAATCTTGTGCATCGCATAGATGCCTGCCTTTTCCGCTTTCTTGTCTCTGACAAGTGCGTTCTGATCGATATGCGCGGGTGGAAACGGACGTTTTCCATCGACAATGTCTTCAGCGACTTGACGAAGTGCATCGTTTTCTGCAGCCGTGAATACATCCAAGCGAACGAGGTAGCCGTTCTCGTTCCACTGTGAAAGTTCGTCTGGGCTCAACGCAAACTGCCGAGTCTGCGGCGTTGATTTTGTGTTCATCGTTATCCTCTGAATTTTTCCGGTAGGCGCGGTTTCAAACCGCGCCTACAAGGTTCGCGCTGCGTAAGCACAGGCTAGAAAAGTTGGGTGGGGTAACTCTATGCTATTCAGTTCCCCCAAGCCTAATGGATTCGTATTCTATACTAAATGCAGATTAATGTCAATTCTTTTTCCTCGTCTCGCGCCGTGCCCTTCGCAAAGAAATTCGTGCCTTATACCCCCGATGTCTTTGTATACGTCTCCACGCCAATCATCAAATATCCGATGCCCTGGGGGATGAGGAAGATGCGAATTGCCAAGTTAAACGCGTCTCCCAGCAGCGCGGAGTGAGCGGTCAGGGCGACAACCAAAATCACTGTGGGCAACAGGGATACCCCGGCTACCGTGCGGAAAATCCATTTGCGTTTATCGGTAAATTTGGAGAAGCCCCAGGCCAGAGCTGCCAACCCTAGGGACATCACAAACACTGTCACCACTAGCATTGCTTCAACGATGTCCATATTCTCATCGGGAATGTCCATCCACTGGATATAGGCAATGAGAGTGATTAGCCCCTGCTCCAGGGGGGCGAAGATTAGGCCCACCACCAACGCGACGGTGCCAAAGCAGGCGGCGGTGTTGGCAACGATGGCACTGTCCAGGACCTGGTTCAAATACACCAGCCCAACCAGCAGCAGAAGTGCTCCCAGAGCACTCCCCAGGACGGTTATGAGGGGAAGAAGGTATGCAAAACTGTAATGGTGCGGGTGAGGCCACGTAAGGAGACTCCACCACAACCCCGAGCCCACTGTCCAGATGATTCCTCCCCCTAGAATGCAGAGCCCGACGATTTTGTTCGCCGTGAGGGTGTTCCTTTCTGGCATGTGAATCCTCCCTTTGGTTATAGCGGACAGCCCTTCCCGTCCGCCTTCGTTGACATATATTATACGATTTTTGCCCCGAAAGTCAAGTTTTTCATAACCTCACCTCCATGGCCATTTGTTCAGTAAAAAAGTCCCGATAACTCAATCGATTGGAATTACGCCGCGCCTGCTTCTCGCCGCCATTGTTCTAGCGGATGTTCGCGCGCCGTTAACGGCAGAGACACCCGTGCTTTCCGCCGATGTGACTCCCATGTCGCGTGTATCATTTCAAGGCAATCCCGGCCATCGCTGCCGCTTGCGAACGGCTCCCGTTCTGCCTCAATGGCTTCAATCAGTTCGCGGAGCATGAGCCGTTGCAAAAATAACCGCACGGATGCCTTATCTCGCTGCGCGCCGTGCTCATCCAAATCTTCCGCTGATAGATGCACCGGTTCCCAGGCATCCGCGGGTGTTTGATGTTGTCCGCGATGGATAAACATCGTTGTGCCAACGCTTTCTCGGACAGCGATGCGGCCTTCCGTGCCGATGATATCGATGCCGTATCCGTTGTCGTTCGTCTGCGGCTGCGCGAGGAACTGCACATCGGCGTGGATGCCGTTCTTGAATCGAAAGGCAGCGTGTCCTCGTTCGCCTAGCACGAGCCCTGCGTCCCTGTCGTGTGGATGCACCTCTTGGGTATGTTTAATGTCCTCAACGGTTGACTCGCGGCCGTCTAGTTGGACGAGATGCGCGTGCGCCCACTCCACATCGCCGCCGAAGAGCCGCATCCAATCGTAGAGATGCGTGCCCATCTCCATCAGCGAATTGCCTGCCTTCCTTCCGCCTTTGTCCATCGCTTTCAGCAAGACCACGGTGCCGATTTCGCCGCTGTCAATTAGCGACAAGACGTGCCGATTGTAGGGACTGGCGCGTTTGATGTGGTTAATAGCAAACTTGACGTTGTGCCGGGCGCAGGTTTCAACCATCTCGTCTGCCTCAATAAGGTTCAACGCAATCGGCTTTTCGCAGAAGACGTGGATGCCGCGCTGTGCCGCCGCAATCGTCGGCGCGTAGTGCATCGGGGCCTGTGTTGGGACGATGACGATATCGGGGTGTTGTTCATCAAGCATCTTCTCGTAGTCGTCATAGATGGCTTTCACGCCGAATCGTTCTCCCCACGCTGCCGCGCGCCCCGGGTCGAGCTCGGCCCCGGCGACGAGTTCACAATTTGCCTCTAATTCCACTGCCTCAGCATGCGCCCTTCCCATGCCGCCGAGGCCAATGATTGCAATACGGTAGTTTTTCATACGTGTCTCCCAATTTCGCTGTTACCGGTAGGCGCGCTTTCAAGGCGCGCCTACCGAAAGCGTTTAGTGAACTAATGCCTCCCGTGCAATTCCCCGTCCGCGTTCTGTCAAAGCCAACTGTCCATTCTTTTGCGAGACGCAGCGATTCTCTAAAGCATATCTGACGATTTGGGCGGCGAACGGCGGTTCCCACCGCAGATGTTCCTGAAGATGGGAGACCTGTGATTCCTGTTCTGCTTCTGGCAAACCTTCGTGATTTAGGAGATGGATGACGAGCATCGTCTGTGCGAACTCCAACTTCTGGCGATGTCGTCGGCGCGCGATGGCGATAACCCCGCGCCTTGGCACAACCAGAAAGGTGATGCCGAACATGAGTAGCGTCGTCGTCGCAATCGCCCCTGCAATGGAGACATCAAAGAGGTGCGCGAGCCAGTAGCCGCTGACTGCGTTCAGACTGCCGAGGATGGCACTCAAGATGAGCATCCGCGCGAGGCTATCTGTTATCAGATAGGCGGTGGCCGGTGGGCCGGCGATTAGCGCGACGACGAGAATCGAACCAACTGCGTCAAACGCGCCCACCGTCGTGATGGATACCAACGTCATTAACCCATAGTGAATGAGCGCGGGCGCGAAGCCGAGGGAGGCCGCCAAACTTGCATCGAACGTGGCGAGTTTCAGTTCCTTGTAAAAGAGCAGGATAAAGACGAGGTTCAGCACCAAAATCGTGCCCATGACATAGAGGGATACGGGCCCGAGGTCGATGCCAAACATCTCTAATCGGTTTAAATGTGCGTACGCGAGTTCGCCGAGTAGCACGGCATCCATATCGAGGTGAACGTTGCCGGCGAACCGCGAAATCAGGATAACGCCGATGCTGAACAGCGCGGGGAACGTTAACCCCATTGCCGCGTCCTCTTTCACCAATTTCGTTCGTTGGAGCAGTTCAACGAGGACAACGGTGAGGACACCTGTGCCAGCCGCTGCCAGAATAAGGAGCGGGGACGAGAGACTCTCCGTGAGAAAAAAGGCGAGCACGATGCCGGGGAGGATTGCGTGGCTAATCGCGTCGCTCATCAATGTCATTCTACGAAGGACGAGGAATACACCGGGCAAGGCGCAAGCCACCGCCACCACAATGGCAATGAGTTGGCTCATTTTGTATTTCCTTTCGGTTGTTTGGCTGCTTCTTGGCAGGATAGCATCGTCTTACCAGGCCGACTTGACGTTGTCAAGTCTTGCATTTTGCGCTATTTTTTGCTGATGTATTTATCCGTAGGCGTGCTTTGTAAGCGGGTGAGTTCCTTACGCTTCCAAATCTCCTTCACGCTTCTGCTCGCTGCCAGTTTGAGGTGCTCTTTATCCCGCCTGTGCCGCACCCAATGCCACACTAATCCTCGATTCGGTGCCAGCGCGAAAGAGAATCCGACGAAGAGCGTCGCACACAACACGATTGTCGGCCCGGTTGGGAGGCGCGAGGCACTGCTGCTGAGCACTGTCCCACTCACGCCGGCGATTGCCCCAAAGAGCGCGGCGATAAGCACCATGTGCCCGAGCCGGTCTGTCCATTGTCGTGCCGCGACGGCGGGAGCGACTAACATCGCGCTCATCAGCACCGCGCCGACGGCTTGTAAACCGAGGACGATTGCCACGGTTAAGAGACTCGTCAGTAGAATATCAAGTGCGCGGACCGGCAGCCCTATTGATGTCGCGAACCCCTCATCAAAAACAAGCAGTTTCAACTCTTTCCAAAAGAGAGACATGATGAGGAGCGCGATGCCGCCGAGGATGCCTATCGTCAGCACATCGCGTTCCAGAAGCGAAGCGGCTTGCCCGAAGAGGAACGTATCCAACCCCGCCTGATTGGCATTGCCGTTCCGCTGGATGAGCGTGTGCAGGACGAGCCCGAATCCGAAGAAGGTGGAGAGCACGAGTCCGAGTGCGCTGTCGTATTTGATCCGGGTGAGTTTGACGATGCTGAGAATCAGCAGCGTGCCAACCCACCCGGCCATCGCGGCCCCGAACACGAGAATCAGCGGCGTTTTGCTGCCCGTGAGCAGGAATGCCAGGGCGATGCCTGGCAGTGCGGCGTGCGAGATGGCATCGCCGAGGAGGCTCTGCCGCCGCAAAACCGCATAAGTGCCGAGCGCACCACTGATGATTCCGAGCAGTGCCGAACCAATGCCAACAACGATGAGGGTGTAATTAAGCGTGTGCATCGTATCCTAATCCTGATTGTCGCAACCTTCGGCCGGATATGAACGATGTCCGGTCTCACAATTAGCCGATGCTTGCAATTGTTCCTCTCTCATCCTGAAAATCTTGCAAATCCTGTCCTGAAAATCTTGCAAATCCTGCTTAATTTTTCATGAAAGCGACGCGTCCGCCATACGTCTGGCGTAAATTGTCTGGGGTGAACATCTCTTCAACCGGTCCGCTCGCAATACGGCGAATGTTTAGGAGCATTACCCAATCAAAATAGTCGGTGACAGTCTGAAGAGCGTGATGCACGACGACGACTGTTTTTCCTTTGGCTCGGAGCTCCTGCAGTAGTGCGACGATTGCGCGTTCTGTTGTCGCGTCGACACCCTGAAAAGGTTCATCCATCAGATAGACGGTGGCATCTTGCACGAGCGCGCGGGCGAGAAAGACGCGCTGCTGCTGTCCACCGGAGAGTTGGCTGATTTGCCTGTCGGCGTAGGCCTGCATCCCCACTTTCTCCAATGCGTTCATCGCGAGTTCACGTTCCGCCTTCCCCGGGCGGCGGAACCAGCCCAAGCTGCCGTAGCGTCCCATCATCACGACATCAAGGACATTGGTGGGAAAGTCCCAGTCCACGCTACCGCGCTGCGGCACGTATCCGACAATTCGCCGTTGCAGGGGATACGGTTTATCGTAAATTAAGACGCGGCCAGCGGCGGGCCGGACGAGCCCCAAAATCGCCTTAATCAACGTCGTCTTGCCCGCGCCGTTCGGGCCGACGATTGCTAAAAGCACCCCCGGTGGCACGTCCAGATCGATGTCCCACAAGACTGGTTTTTCCTGATAGGCAACGGTGAGGTCTGTGACTTCAATAGCTTTTATTTCGTTAATCTCATTTGTCATGGCACCCTCACGCGAAAATGAGGTTAATTATCTTGATACAGGCGAATGTGTAATCCTAGAAATCTTGCAAATCCTGCAAATCCTGCTTAGGGTTGTACCGCAGTCAACGCCGCTGTAATCGTATCAATGTTGTACCGCACCATGCCGATATAAGTGCCTTCGGGAGTCCCATCGGTGCCCATTGCATCCGAGAAGAGTTGTCCGCCGATTTTGACGTTGAACCCTTTTGAATTGACTGCGGCTTTCACCGCCTCAATGCTCCGTGAGGAGACAGAGGACTCGACAAAAATGGCGGGGATACGACGTTCGGCGATAAACGTGGCTAATTCTTGAACGTCTGCGATGCCTGCCTCTGTCGCCGTGCTGATGCCTTGTAGCCCGCGCACCTCGAATCCGTAAGCCTTACCGAAGTAATTAAAGGCATCGTGCGCTGTGACAAGCACCCGTTGTTCCGATGGCACTTTCTCCGCCTGCGTCTTGACATATTGGTGGAGTTCGGCAAGTTCGGCGAGGTAGCGTTCTGCGTTCGCCTCGTAGTCCGCTTGATGCCCCGGGTCAATTTCAGTGAGGGTGTTGCGCACCTTTTCCACGGCTTTCATCCACAGCGTCACGTCGAACCATAAGTGGGGGTCGTATTGTCCTTCAAATTCGGGTGGTGTAAGGAGGTGCGCCTTGTCCACGTCATCAGTTACGGCGATGGTTTTCGTATTTCCTGTCATCTTGGCGAGGATTTCGCCCATTTTTGATTCAAGGTGCAGCCCGTTATAGAAAATAAGTTTCGCCGATGTCAAGCGCGCCACGTCACCGGCGGTGGCTTTGTAGAGGTGCGGATCTACCCCGGGGCCCATCAGTCCGGTCACCTCCACATGCGTGCCTCCGACATTTCTGACGATGTCGGTAATCATCCCGATGGTAGTGACGACGGTGAGCTTCCCTGTCGTTGCGGCATCAGGCTGTCTCTTTCCATCACAGCCGATGCCTGTCAGTAGTGTGAGCATCCATAGGGCAATCGAGCAGTGCCCTAAAACGGTGTTTATTCTTTGCATCGCCTTTGTTCCTTTTCACTATTCTGTAGGAGGGTTCTCCTAGTTCGGATACGAAAAATCGAGACTGCGGTGTCTCTCCTACGGGGAGAGCCTATTATCGCAAGAAAAAGTGTTCTAAAAGTTTCCCGACGAGTTCGCATCCGGTTTGAGTTTCGCGCAGACCTTGGAAAGGCGTTGGACATTTACCTCATCCTGCAATGTGAGCGTTTTGCTATTCGGTGGTGTCGCGTTGTGTTGTGCCATTTTTTATTTCGCCTCTTGCACATCGGCGACGTAAATGTGCTTAGCAACTTCCCTGCCGATGACGACAGGGTGTCCCGCGATGTCAATGGTAAAGGGCCCCTCAAACGGCGCGACATCAAGAACCCGAAAGGCGGTGCCTGGGTAAAGGTTCAGTTCACCGAGGTATTGGAGCAGTGCCGAGTCGTTATCGCTGACTTCGGCGACAACGCATGTTTGCGCCTTGCGAAGCGTTGTCATGGGTATATACGCGGTTTGCGCGACAACACCGTTTTTATCGGGGATGGGTGCACCGTGCGGGTCTGCCGTTGGATAGCCGAGGACGGCATCGATGCGTTCTTCAACATCTTCGGAGATGACATGCTCCAATTTCTCGGCCTCTTCGTGCACGTTCTCCCACGGCACGCCGAGTGCTTTGAAGAGGTAGAGTTCCAACAGGCGATGGTGCCGGATGATTTCCAGTGCAACCACTCTGCCTGCCTCGGTCAGCGTGATTTCCTGATACCGTTCCTGGCACACTAGTTTCATCGCCTTCAGTTTTTTCAGCATGCCGGTAGCGGAAGCGGGCTTAACGTTGAGCGTCTCGGCTAAAAGGCCGGTTGACACCTTAGTGCCCTTTTCTTGTAGTTTGTAGATGGACTTGAGATAGTCCTCAGCCGCGTGTGTCAACATTTTCTGTATTGCGCAATGCGTTTCGGATAAGTTTCCTAGTGCGATTGCGTCTCCTTACGTAGCCCTGCATGGTTACGTCTCTTGCAAACGTGCCTGCATGCGGTGTTCCTGAATTTAGGCAAGATAGGCGAACATTATTAGGAACGTTTAGAAATTAATTTAGGCATGACTAAATTATATCTTATATCCACCTAAAATGTCAAGAAAAAACTTGATTTTTTTTCGGGAAAATTTAATCTTGACTTTTCGGTTTTTATGGAGACAGATAAATGAAGTGTTTAACGTGAGGTATTGACTTTTTTAACACGAAAGGGATTTTGTGATAAACTATCTGGAAATTTGTCAAGTCGCCTCATCTCGCCGACATGGCCGAGGAGAAGGACTAACCCCGAAACGGGGCCTAAGGCGTGCCCGTTACCTCTCTAAAATTCGTTGAATACCTGCACCGGTTGCCCTGTTTCAATTGATTCCCATGCTGCTACGCCGACAGCGATAGACTTCGCGCCATCAACCACACCTGGCGACGGTTCCATATCTCGTTCAAGACACTCCTGAAAATGGCGCATATAGCGGATAACCGTCTGTCCGTGTCCATACACGCTCGTATCCACTTCCGGCGGGCATGTCATCTCAAACGGTTCTCTCGCCGCCATCTTATCAAGCATCAGTTTCACTTGCCCACCTTTGTTATCGGTGAAGTCACCTATCATCGTGCCTTTGCTGCCGTAGATAGACACCTGCATCATCGGCATCGGCGGGTGGACGATGTCGTAAAGTCCCATCGCCCGTGCAATTTGTCCGCTTTTAAACTTCAGGTTCAGGAAGAAGTTGTTTTGCATCGGATATTCCGGGGTAAGCGCGCCTTTCGTCCCGTAGGCGTGCACTTCTTCGACATCGCCGAGGAAACTGCGCAGGATGTCTACGGGATGCACCACGCCGCCAAACATCAGATCTTGCGGTGTATGGAGCCGCCACGGTGTGAAATCGTAAACCTCGCGCATGTCGTGGACATAGTAGGCATCCGCTACCGTGATGTCGCCTAAGTCACCGTCGTCGTAGAGTTTCTTCATCGTCAGAAATTGCAAGTCAAACCGCATCGTCTGTCCGACGAGAAACTTGACGTTGTGCTGTCGCACCAAATCGACGAGATGTTGCGCGTCTGCCAGCGTCGTCACCATCGGTTTTGTGCAGACGATGTGTTTCCCCGCCTCTATCGCGGCGGCACAGTGCGCCGCATGAAGATGATCTGGGGAATAGACAGCGATGACTTCAATATCGGCGCGCTGGACGAGTTCCTTGTAATCTGTCGTCCAAAAATCCACGCCGAGTTGCTGTGCGTAGGGTTCCAGAATCTCCGCGCGCTTTGCACAGATACCGCGGAGTTCATACCTCAGGTCTGGCACATCTTTGAGCAGTG
Organism: Candidatus Poribacteria bacterium; assembly: GCA_003635305.1. Taxonomy (GTDB): domain Bacteria; phylum Poribacteria; class WGA-4E; order WGA-4E; family WGA-3G; genus AGPOR5. The sequence continues at coordinate 10,882 of PYJE01000199.1, forward strand.
CTGCGGTTGAACCCATGTTAGTAGGGTTCATTCCGATAACGCCGAGTCCGATTGTCATGATGTGTCTCTCCTTATGCAATAGGGGATGGGATTCCATTTTCGTTTCATGATACCCGAAGTGTGGAAAAATTGCAAGGTTGCTGTTAAACCTCTTCAGCGAAATAGGGCGCACGCCAGTTCGCCTTTGGAAACTGGCGTTTTATGAACCGGATAGCCCACGGCGTAATCATCACTAGGGCGAGCAGCCCGAGCCACCAGGAGGCCTGGAATTCCGCAAGCGTTTCTGGTGAGTCAGATTCGCTCAACAACGTGGCAGTAAGCCCGATTGCCAATGCGATAACGTTGTTTGCTATATGGATGCAGATTGGAACGAAAAGACTTTTGGTTTGGATATAGAGCACAGCCATGACGTAGCCGAAAAAGAACGCTCCGATGAGGTCTGCGTGGAGGAGCGCAAAGACTAACGATGACGCGAGGATTGCTCGTCGGATACCCCATTTGGTAGTCCACCGCGTCAGCAAGATACCGCGAAAGAAGAACTCTTCAAACACTGGTGCTATCAGGGCAGCAGTGAAAAAATTCAACAGATTTGTCAAAACATCTTCAGGTTCCTGGAGTAGAGGGGGTTCAAGGTACCACGCCTGCACAAATTGAGGCACAAGATAGGATAATGGAAAGTAGAGCAGATAGCTGGCTGCAACGGAAAAGATGACGAGCGGCACCGCTAAGAAAGTGTAATTTTTGAGGGTAGCCCACGGCGGACACCTCCCCCACAATCGCTGGTAAGATATGCGCGCACGAAAAAGCACGGGCAAGCATAAGAAAAAGAATATGGGATATAAAAGCAGAAACGTGACAGCATCCTTCTTTTCAGCCGATTCGCCAATAATGAGACTCGCAATAAGTGCCAGTAGAGCACGCCTCAGGATAAACGCCAGTAGAGCACGCCACAGGAATGTCCGAGCCCGAAGTTCGGCAAAGGGAGTCAGGTTTGTCTGCATACAGATTTTTCCTTATTTTTTATCAAATAGGCGCGGTTTGACATTCCAATATCATGGAGCACCGCGCCTATCCGATGGCAATTGCCCTTAGGGTGCGATCACTTGATGCAACTGAATCACACCCGCGGTTATCGTGTTGATAACGCCGCTCTTGATTGCATAGCGGTTCTCGTCGTAACGGGCGATTGTGGATGCACCGTTGTAGTTCATCGTTGCGGCGATTTCATCGCGAATGGCAGGGCCTGTCAAAGTTTCGGCGCGCCGCATCGCCTGCACCAGGATCCGAACGGCATCGTATCCTAATGACGCGGGACCGTCCGGCGGCACGCCGAACATTGCCGTATACGCCGCCACAAATTGACGCGCCTCCTCAGTCGTCAAATTCTCCGCGGGCTGTGCGGCGAAGTGGTTGACGAAGAAGCTGCCTTCCAGAGCCGCGCCGCCGACAGGAATCAGTTGTGGATTATCCCAGCCATCGCCACCGAGGAAGGTTGCAGTCATGCCGAGTTCCGCTTTCCCTTGCCGAATTATCCGCGCAACTTCAGGCATAAAGCCTGGCACGAAGACGACATCGGGTGACGCTGCGGCGATATCTGTCAACTGCGCCGTGAAATCGGTAGCATCTTTCTCGTAAAATTGCTGCTCGACGATAGTGCCGCCGCCCGCGGTAAAGTTGTTCGTAAAGAATTCCCTTAATCCCTCTGCGTAGACTCCCGTGTAAGCCGTGCTTTGTTCGCTCAGGATTGCCGCTGTCTCTGCCGCTAACGATTCAAGCGCGAACTTGGCAATCAATTCGCCTTGATAGTTATCGGTGTAGGCACTCATAAAGACAAAATCACCTGCATCGGGATTGTTCGGGTTGGTGGGATACGTCGTCACCATCGGAATCTGTGCGGTTTGTGCGAGCGGCCCGACTGCCCAAGACTGCGGATCCCAGTCTGGCCCGACGATGCCCATCACGCCTTCAGCGATGAGTTCCTTTGCGAGTTCGGCACTACGTTCCGCATCATTGCCATCATCCTTCGCGATGAGGGTTATCGGTATGCCGTTAATGCCGCCCGCTACGTTGAACTCACTCACCGCCAATTCCGCGCCGGACAGCGTTGTTCCAGGGGCAGGTAAGGAGTAGAGCATGCCGATTTTGATTGTCTCGGCACTATCACTGGGAGAAACCGCCGGTTGTTCACCGGGGACAACGACTTGTTGGATGCGTTCACACGCAGTAAATGTGAGACACATCAGAAAAATCAGAGCCAATGCGCCGTAAACCGTTAGACGATAGATAATAGGATGTTCTGGCAAATTCCATTGAGAGTTCATTGATATCCTCCATGAAGAGGCGGGACAAGGATGCCCCGCCTGAGCGTTCAGTAGTTACGGTGCGATGATCTGGTGTGCCTGAAGCGCGCCGTTTGCGATAGTGATAATGACACCACTCTTAATCGCGTGGCGGTTTTCGTCAAACTTGGAGAGCATCGCCGCGCCGCTGTAGTCCATCGTTGCGGCGAGCTGAGCGCGAATGGCAGCACCGCTCATATCTGCTGCGCCCTGAATCGCCTGAATCATTATCCGAACGGCATCGTATCCGAGAGAGGCGGGGCCATCCGGCGGCATCCCATACTTTTCCGTGTAAACCTTGACGAAGTGACTCGCGTCTGCACCGAGGTCGGCTCCGGGCAGTGCAGAGAAGTGATTGACGAAGAAGCTGCCTTCAAGCGCATCGCCTCCCATTTCTAGCAGTTGTGGATTATCCCAGCCGTCGCCACCGAGGAAGGGAGCAGTGATGCCGGCTGCTTTTGCCTGCTGAATCGCTGTCGGCACCTCCGGCACGAAGCCGGGCATAAAGACGATATCGGGTTCCATCGCAGCAATCTCAGTGAGTTGCGTTGCAAAATCGGTATCGCCTTTATCGTAAAAGAATTGCAGCACTTCAACGCCTTCGGCCAATGCCCTCAGACTGTCTTTGAAGTATGTCGATAAGCCTTCCGAGTAGGGAAGGTTGCTTTGCGTCAGGATGGCTGCTTTCTTGGCACTGAGCGATTCAGCGGCAAACTTGGCAATCAGTTCGCCTTGGTAGTTATCGGTGAACGCGCCCATGAACACGAAGTCACCCGCCTTGGGAACAGTCGGGTTTGTAGGATACGTCGTTATCATGGGGATGCCGGCGGCTTGGACAACCGGCCCGACTTCCAGCGCATGCGCAGACCAGTCAGGTCCGATGATGCTAACTGCGCCATCTGCAATCAATTTCTTGACGCTAGCGACGCTGTTTTGTGAGTTGTTTTCATCGTCTTCCGCCTCAAGGACTAAGAGTTTCCCGTTGATGCCGCCAGCGGCGTTGAATTCGCTAACGGCTAATCTCGCGCCGTTCCGCGTAGTGCCGGGCAGCGGTGACGAATAGAGCATACCGATTTTGATGGTTTCCGCTTCTATCGCGTCATCAACAGCGTCAATAATCCCGATAATTTCTTCCGACTCACACGCGGAGAACATGAGGCTCATAAGCAAGAGGGATGCGACAAATCCGCACGCTATGATACGGCTCATCCCGGTTCGTTCGGTTCTCTGTTGTAAATTCATGACAGATCTCCTTTTAAATCGGTTGGCACAAGTGCCAGACCTAATGAGGGTTTTGTTTAAATAGAGATGCCTTGGGTAACCCTCACGCCCGCGGCATCGTATTGTCAAATTATTCAGAACTTACGCAAATGCTGTGCTCCCCTCTCGGTAGGCGCAGTTTCAAACCGTGCCTACGGGAACATTCTGCGTAATCCTACTATTTTTAAAGTATATCACGTTTGGAAAGGGGATGTCAAATTTATTCGGTCCGACGGTGTGCTTCATCATTCAGAAATCCTTTTCATTTTTAAGTATCGCGTTTGGGGACTGTTCCTAGGTGGGAGTTTAGGCGGCCTCAACGCCGTAGGCGCGCGTTGTCGGCGCGCGGTTTCGCCGGTGCACGGTTGGCAACCGCGCCTACCGGTGGCATCCATAAGTTCGGCTAGAAAAGAAAAAAAGGGCGGATATGCTATATCCGCCCTGCTGACAACCCTAGAAGTTGTAATTCGCTTTGGCGTACCAGAACGCGCCGGCAAAACCAAAGGGGCTGTATTCGCCATAGAGGTTCCCGAATCTATAGGGCTGTAGAATTTTATCGGGATAGTTGTTCAGGATATTCTGCCCACCGACGGTGAGCGAGATGCCGGTGTCGTTGAAGGCGTAGGTGGTTTCAACATCAAACACCATCTCGCTGCTGAATTCATGTTCAACGAGTGTGCCTTCCCACCAGCCACCGAAGTAACTCGCGCGTCCCAAGACAGACCAGTTTGCGTTCACGGGTTGCCGCATGGTAAGACTCCATCGGTTTTTCGGAACGCCTTCTTCGAGGAGACGGATGCGCAGTTCACCGGTGAGATCCGTGGAATCGGTGACTTCAGTATCGGTATAGTTATAGGCAAGGCTGACATCGCCTTTTCCTACCGGTGCGGTGAGGACAACATCAATTCCTTGTGTGCGGGTGTCAAAGTCGTTGACAAAGAACCGAAACCTGTCCAGGTTCCCTGCACTCGTGATGCCCGCGGCGAGGAGTTGCTGCCGCTCTGCGTCTGTCAACTCATAGTTCTTTGAAAGCGACAACCGGTCTTGCACCGCAATGTTGAAGTAGTCCAAGGTGACATTGACTTCGGAGAGCAAGACGATAATGCCTGCGGTGATATTGATAGACGTTTCCGGCTGAAGCGGTTCGCCGCCTTTGAGTTCGGCAGCGGCGTTGGTTGACGGAATCGTCCCGTTGTTCACCAGGTCATTCTTGTCCACGTCAAATTCGGTTGTGACGTTAAAGGCGTTCTGTTGCCCGGGTGTCGGTGCTCTGAAGCCGGTACTGAAACTGCCACGCAACTTCAGCTCATCCGTAACGCCGAAGTTCGTCGCCAGTTTGTAGTTGAGGGTGCTGCCGAAATCATCGAAGTTTTCACCGCGGACAGCGGCACCAAGTAACCAGTTTTGCACCGGCCGGAATTCGGCTTCAACATAGCCGGCGACGTTGGCACGGTTCCATGAGCCGGAGGCAACGTCGCTGAACCCCGGAAAACCGTTGGAAGCCGCACTAAATCCCTGTGCAGCCAGCGGACCGATTTCAAAGGACTCTGTTTGGCCCTGCACGATTTCAAAGGATTCAATACGATATTCAGCACCCGCCGCGAGGAATAATTCGTTCATAAGCGGATACGTGACATCAAAGTTGAGGTTGATATCCTGCTGAACGTAGTTACCCGGGTCGAATTCGGTGGGTGTGTCCGGACCGAGGGAAGCATTGACGGTATTGTTGATGAAGAAATCCGACACATGCTGTCCAAGGGAGGCACTCAGATCCCAGCCGAGTTTCTCCATGACAGTCCCGCGCAAGCCAGCGACGATAGAGGTATCTCGCGTATCCGCGCCGAAGCGGGGCGTGAAACCCCCTGGGAACATTTCTTGGAATGAGAATAAGTTATCGTCATCTTTGACGGTGCCCAGTGCTGCGCCGTCAGGCACGTTGTTGGCGACGGCGACAACCGGCGTTTCGCCACTACCGCTCAGATTACCGATGAGCAGGGTTGCTCCGCCATCCTTGCTAAAAACACCGCCGCGGGTGTTTGGATTCCGGAAGAAGAACCCGCCTTCAACCCGCTTGGTAGCGTAGTTAGCGTGTCCATAGAAGTTGGCTACGTCTTCAACGAGCGTTGCGCCGTAATTCGCGAAAAGTTTCAAATCGCCTGCAATTTCGGGTTGCCCCCAAATTTGCGCCGGATCGTTCACACGGCTATTGCCAGCTGCAATCAGCCCAGCGGCATCAATACGTTGGATAGAACGGATAGTGTCGCCGGAATAGCCGTATTCAAGGCTCAGGTTCGCCCAAAGATCGCGCTGCCCGAGGCCGAGGTTAGCGGCGATAGCATACAATTCCCCGTCGCCATCTTGGAATGCCCCGGCTTTGGTTTCGATGGCGATGCCTTCGTAGTTGTCACGCAACTGGAAGTTCATTACACCGGCGATAGCATCAGAACCATATTGTGCGGATGCGCCGTCACGGAGCACTTCCACCTGTTTCAGCGCGATGGCCGGGATAGCGGAGAGATCTGGCCCCTGCGCGCCATCGGAGATACCGTTGCCGAGCCAATAAATGACAGAGGCACGGTGACGGCGTTTGCCGTTGACAAGCACCAACGTGTGGTCTGGCGCAAGGCCCCGTAAGTTCGCTGGGCGCACGACAGTAGCCGCGTCGCTGATAGGCTGCGTAGCGATATTGTAGGACGGAACGACGTTACGCAACAGGTCATTCAAGTCGGTGCCGCCTTGCTTGACGAATTCCCCACTGCCGAGGACATCAATCGGCACGGCCGATTCGATAACGGAGCGCGGTTGCGCGCGTGAACCGATGGTGACGACACCTTCGATTTGCACGATATCTGCGCTTAAGGTTTGTTCCGCTGCTTCTTCGGTTTCCGTTTCAGCGGAAGCCCCTTCTTCGGTGCTTTCGTGTCCTTCAGCCTGCACAAGCACCGGGAACAGTGCGAAGAGCACTGCGATTATGCTAAACACAAAAATGATGGGTTGACAATCTACCATTCGTTTCATAGTCTATGTACTCCTTGATAGGATAGATTTCCATACTTTTAACGCTTAAAATAACAAAAGGGTCTCATCTAACTTGTGTGCATGGCGCAACCGGCGCGACAAGGCGCGTGGAAATGCGCGACCGCGGTCGCCTCCGGCATTGCGCAAGCCCAATGATGACGCGTTTTGTAGCCACATAGTGCAAAGTTAAACGATACCCTCTGATGATTCTGCGAAAGATTCTATGCATCGCTCGTCCTCGGACAGCCCCTCGGTTCAAAAAGAGCAGTGGACGCTTGTCCGTGCGAGCCGTTATATAGTATACCACAAACGAGGCGATTTGTCAAATTTATTTTTCAGAAAAGGTGAATGTGCTGAATTTTCGTTGCTATTTCTGAAAAGTGGTGGTATAATAGACAGAGATCTAATGAGCACTGCCGCAGGCCGATAGTGATGCATTTGCGGCGGTTCTCCACAAAATAGCACACTTCGGAGATTGCTGTGAATATTGATACTTTAAAAGGAAAAACAATCGGTGCCGCCGTGTCAGGCGGCTTAGATAGCTGCACCATCACCAAATGGCTTGTGGATAACGGAGTCAACGTCATCTGTTTTACGGCAGACTTGGGGCAGCCCGATGAGCGCGACGTTTCCGAGATTCGGGAACGGATGTTGGCTTGCGGTGCGGAGGAAGCTGTTATCGTCAATGCTAAAGCCGCGCTCGCCGAAGAAGGCATTCGGCTTATTCAGTGTCAAGCGATGTATGAAGGCGGGTATTGGAATACCACGGGCATCGCGAGGCACGTCACGGTGAAGGCAATTTTGCCGGAGATGGAGAAGCGCGGTATCACCATTTTAACGCACGGCGCGACTGGCCGTGGGAATGACCAGGTGCGGTTTCAACTCGCCACCAATATGCTGAATCCGCGCTTTTCTGTCTATGCCCCGTGGCGCGATGCTAAGTTCCTTGAAACCTTTGGTGGCAGAAAAGAGATGATAGACTTCTGTGAGGCGCGCGGCTTGCCTATCACTGCTACACATGAGAAACCTTACTCAACCGATGCCAATTTGTTGGGATTAACGCATGAAGCGGGGAGGTTGGAATCGCTGAAGACACCGGCAGGATTTATCACGCCGGGGATGGGTGTCCATTCAAAAGACGCGCCCGATGCGGTAGAACACTTCACCGTGACTTTTTCGCGTGGCATTCCCGTTGAAGTGAACGGCAGTCCTGTCACGCCGTTGCAAAGTCTGCTGGAGGCGAACCGTATCGGTGGCAGAAATGGAGTAGGCATCGGTATCCACACGGTGGAGAACCGGTTTGTCGGTATCAAAAGCCGCGGCGTTTATGAGTCGCCAGGGATGGAACTGCTTGGGAAGTGCTACGAATATTTACTGCAGCTCATCTTGGATAGACGGGCGCGCCGACACTTCAACGACGTTGCCGCTACCCTCGCGGAGCAAGTTTATCAGGGCTACGGATTTGACGTGGCGACGCAGGCGTTGCATGCCTCTATTGCACCTTACACTCGCTTAGCAACCGGCACCATCACCGTCGCGCTTTACAAAGGGAACGTCGCGTTCCATGTTGCGGGCGGCGCGCCGCACTCACTCTACTCTGAAGAGACTGCGTCCATGGAGGCCATCGGCGATTTTGACCACGGTGATTCGGAAGGGTTTTTAGGGGTGCTCGGTGTTGGCGCACGTGCGACCGCTGTCGCTGGACAAACCCAGTAGGCGAGCCCTCCCGTTCTCGAAAAGCACGCTTGCACCGGAGGCGCGATTTGAAACCGCAAGCCCGCTTGCACCGTAGGCGCGGTTTGAAACCGCGCCTCCCAGGTTCGTCTGCGTGAGTCCTATTTGGTATCAGGGCACCTCAATCTTCGCGAACACCTGTTCAACGATGCTTTCCACATCGCGTCCCTCCGCTTCGGCTTCATAACTGATAATGACGCGATGCCGTAGCACGTCCATCCCGACGGCGTGGATATCTTCAGGCGTGACGTAGCCGCGTTGGGAGAGGAATGCTCGTGCCCGCGCCGCCAGCGCGAGGGAGAGGGTGGCGCGCGGCGACGCGCCGTATTCAATCAGCGGGCTCAGTTCGTCTAACTGATAGGTTTCCGGTGTGCGCGTGGCACAGACTAAATCGACGATGTAGGTTTCCAGTTGCGCAGCCATGTAGATGTTTCGCACTATTTCGCGGAAGCGGATGATGTCTTCGGGCGAGATTACCCGCTGGATGGTAGGCATCTCTTCAGTTGTCATGCGCCGCAGGATTTGCAATTCCTCGGCATGCGAAGGATAGTCTACCCGAATCTTCAGCATAAATCTATCCACTTGCGCTTCGGGGAGGGGGTAGGTGCCTTCCTGTTCGATTGGGTTCTGCGTCGCCAGAACGAGGAACGGCTCCTCAAGTGGATAAGTTGTGCCGCCGATGGTGACTTGTCGTTCCTGCATTGCTTCGAGGAGCGCGCTTTGCACTTTGGCGGGTGCGCGGTTAATCTCATCGGCGAGGATGACGTGTGCGAAAATCGGTCCCTTTTTGGTATAGAAGTCGCCGCGCGCCTGTTCATAGATGAGTGTGCCTAGCAAGTCTGCCGGGAGCAAGTCGGGTGTAAATTGGATGCGATTGAAGGAGGCATCGATAGTCCGAGCCAGCGCGTTTACGGCGGTTGTCTTGGCAAGTCCGGGCACGCCTTCCAGCAGAATGTGTCCGTTGCAAAGCAGCCCGATGATAAGTCCTTCTAGCAAATCGCGCTGCGCGACAATCACCTTCCCTGTTTCGGCGAGAATCTGTTGGATAAGCCCGCTGTCTGCTTCGATGCGAGCGTTCATCGCGTCTAAGTCGTATTGTTGCATCGGGAGTTAAAAAAACGCCGCCGTTTCTCCCTCCTGAAAAGACTGCTCCAGCCACGGGTCCTTCGTTTTTTCCCGAAAGGCGATGACTTTCTGGCGCATCTCGTCAAGCGTCTCTTGTAACGCTGGTTCGTCAATGAGATTGGTTGACTCCGCCGGATCCTTCTGCATATCAAAGAGTGCCTCCCGTTCCTGCTGTAGGAAATTCTCCCGCTGCCGTTCGCCGAGTTGCTGGACGTTGTCATCGCGCACCGCTGTCCATGAAATAGAACGAAACAGATCGCTCGGTAGCGGTGTTTCCAATTGATACGCCAAATTGCGGACATACTTGTACCGCCGTCCGCGCAACACCCGATAGGGATAGTAGTTTGTCACCTCGTGGAAGCAGTGCGAGAAATAGGTTTCCTCCCAGGTGCCATCGCCAGGGTGTGGGCTGTCGTCTTCAAGGATGGGGAGGAGTGAGCGTCCTGGAAGCGCGTCTGGGCCGTCGGGATGCGCGATGCCGCACCAATCTAACATCGTCGGGCAGAAATCCACCCAGTTCACGAGTGCTTGGTTGCGGAGTCCTTGTCGCTGTTGCGTTGGGCTCGCGATAAGCAGGGGGCAGTGGTGCCCACTATCAAAACTTGATGCCTTTGCGCCTGGGAACGGCATCGCGTGGTCTGTCGTAACAAAGACGAGGGTTTCATCGGCGCGTCCGGATGCGTTGAGTGCGTCTAAGACTGCGCCGACGACAGCATCCCAGCGCGAGACGCTCTCGTAATAGTCTGCCAGGTCCTCGCGCACGGCGGAGATATCCGGCAGGAAATTCGGGACGATTATTTCATCAGGAGAGTAAGGGTTCGGTTCGATGCCCTCATGCGTCCGTTCGTTGCCGAAGCCTTTGCCAGCGCGATGCGGATAGCTGCTGCCGATATGCAGGTAGAACGGTTTATCCGCGTTTTCAGTGAGGAATTGCGTAACCTTCGCTGCCATGTCTACCGGGCTTCTGCCGTCAACGCGCGGTTCGTAGTCAAAAGGATAGACGCTGGCAGGTTCGACGTGTTTTTTGCCGATGCATGCCGTAGCGAACCCGTGTGATTTCAGGATTCTGGGAATGGACTGCATATTTTCGTGCGTGCGAAATCCGTGAATGCCGTGGCAGTGTCCGTATTGCCCGTGCGTGTGGCTATGCTGTCCGGTGAGAATACAGGCGCGGCTTACTGCACACGAGGGGCTTGTGCAAAATCCGTAATCAAACACGACACCGCGTTCGGCGAACGCGTCGATGTGTGGTGTGCGGATTACCGCATTGCCGTAGCACTTTGCGATGCGGCTCCAGTCGTCCGCAATGACGAACATAACGCTTTTATAACTCATAATGCTCCTTAATGGGTGGGAATCCTATCCCTCTGTCCTGACAGACGCATCTATCGGGCTTGCACCTGCGCGACAATCACATCAACCACTTCGTCAATTGTTTTGTGTGTTGTATCAACAACGATTGCATCTTCGGCTTCGCGGAGGGGACTGTGTTCGCGCGAGATATCCTTCTCATCGCGTGTGCGGATGCCCGCTTCCACTTCCGCCAGCGTTGTTTGAACGTTCTGTGAACGGAGTTCCGCCAGCCGCCGCCTTGCGCGTTCGGTGACAGAGGCATCGAGGTAGAATTTGAAGTCGGCATCTGGAAAAACGATTGTCGTCAGATCTCGTCCTTCTGCCACGATACTTCCTGCTGCGCCGATGCGCTGTTGGTGCTTAACAATTTCCTGCCGAATCTCTGGGATTTTCGCTACATCTGCTACCCGTTTGTTCACCGCCGGGGTGCGGATGCAGGTAGTGACATCCTCGCTGTCAAGCAAAACAATCTTGCCGTTATCTGCGAATTCGATGCGACACTTCTGGACGCGGGAGAGCAGTTTCGGCGAACCCGCGGGCAATTCGTGCCGGATTGCCAGCACGGTGACTGCCCGATACATTGCACCGGAATCGAGATAGAGGCATCCCAGTTTTTCGGCGACGCGGCGCGCGACGGTGCTTTTCCCGGAACCGGCGGGACCATCGATTGCAATTTTTTTGTTGTTCGCCATGCGTTCGGTATGCATTGTTGGTGCGTTCACATGCCTCTCCGTATATCCGTTATCGACGTTTTTTGTTGTTCGCCATGCGTTCGGCGTGCATTGTTGGTGTGTTCACATGCCTCTCCGTATATCCGTTATCGCCGTTGTCGATAACTCGGTTTTCAGAGATTTCGGGACAAGGTTTCTCGATATGTTTTGGCTTCGGTTAGCACGCGTTTGATTTCGGCGTGGTTGTCGGTTTGGAGTAGGCTTTTGAATGCTGTCAAATTATCCGCTAGGCCATCGATGAGTGCGGCGAGGACTTCGGCGTTTTGCGTGAAGATGCCTGTCCACATCTCCGGCGAGCCGCCGGCGATGCGCGTGGTATCCCGAAATCCGGTTGCAGTGTAATCCAACGCTTTTTCGTAACCGGTTTCCACAGTGGCAACGCTATTGGTGAGCAAACTGGCGATGAGATGCGGCAGGTGACTTGCCGCGCCGATGAGGATATCGTGCGTTTCCGGTGACAGGCGATACGGCACCGCACCGACAAACTTCCACAAGTTTTCAATGCATTGCAGCGCGTCACTGTCCGTATGTTCGGTTGGAGTTAGGATGCACTTCGCGTTCTCAAAAAGCGTCGCCCGAGCCGCGCCTACGCCGGTTTCGTGTGAACCTGCCATGGGATGCCCGCCGACGAAGGCGACAACTTCCCGGTAGTGAGGCATGAGCCGTTCTTCAACCGCTTTCACCATCGTGCCTTTTGTGCTACCCACATCGGTAACCACGATGGGATTTCGGGGGCTGCCTGAAAGACATTTGGCGATACGTTCAACAAACCCCGGAACGTGTTCAACCGGTGTGCCGAGGACGACTACGTCTGCGTTGCAGAGTCCCTCGGCGACATCTGTAGTTATTACATCTACGGCATCGCGCGCGCGCGCCTGTTTCAGGGTGGATAGCCGCCTGCCGAGTCCGACGCGCTCCCCCGCGAAGCCGTTCGCTTTCAACGCCAGCCCGAGTGAGCCTCCGATTAAACCGACACCCCATATTGTTATCCGTTGAAGTTGCTGCAAATGGGTAAACATATCGCGCGATGTCCTGCATTCGGGTATTATTCTGTCAAGGCTATCACGCCGCAAGCGAGACGCGCCCCGCCGCCTACCACGATGGGCGCAAGGGCCGGGTCATCGGCCGGATCCGCCATTTTCGTAACTAGCACCGGTTCCGGCACTTTTACCCTCTCAATAGGTTCTCCTGGCTCTGGTATCACAATGACCGGGGGTTGTTCTACCGGTGGTGCGATGTCGGCATTTACTGCGGGCGGCGTTTCAAAGGTATCGCCTTTTTCATGAATCATGAGGAGTTTGCCGAGGATGTCGGTGCCCGAGTCGCCGCCGAGTGACCAGAATGAGGTGGTAAATTCAAGCGTGCCGGTGCCGTCTTCCCCGACTTGGATGTTGCCGATTTCGCCGCGTCCAACGGGCGGCATCTCAGCGGTTGCTTCCACGATAGGGACACCGATAGTCCCGATTGGAATGTGAGTGGGATGCCAATGTCCTTCGGCGTTTGCGCAATCAGTTCCGTTGTGAAGGTGTGCGGCGTGAGGGCCCGGGGCGGCACCCTGAATCTCAATGCGGACGTGCACCGTTCCTTCGGATTCCATAAATACGGCTGTGCCGGTGATACCGCTATCGGTGCCCGGTTTTTCGGTGATGGTTGCCACCGCTGTTTTTCCTTCGGGGGTGGGCGGCATCACTTGTGTTGGAATTTTCTCACAACCGGCGATGAGGCATGTTACGAGGATAACGGCCATCGACAGCATGGTGTGAAGTTGCAGGTTTTTGGCTCTAAACATGGTTAGTTCCTCCTTTTAGGGTTTGAAATATTTTAACGGAATCCGCTGTTTTTGTCAAGCGAAAATTTTCACCTCCGGTCCCCTTTCGTTTTCTATTTTCGCATTTTCCCCTGTCAGGGAGGTTGTTTCTAGCCGTCCGTTCTGCGCGGGGATAGCGGACAGTTACAGCAATCTATCCTTACAGGAAGCAGAGGGAAACTGAATTGTTGTGTTTTCACAGGCGTGCATCCACCAACGCCTCTTCAAGAGCCTCTCGGAATTCGTTTTCGTTTTCATTGTTGTAGAACGGCACGCCGATGAGGCGATAGTCCCTATTCTCTGTCAGTTTTCGGCTACCGAACTGGGCGCAGATCTCTTTCAAAAATTTCACTTTCCATGCGTCATGCGCTTGGAGATGTTTCCCTTTGGGTTCAATGAAGAGTTGATAACTGGATTCTTCGCCATTTTTGTTGCGGAGGAACAGGACGAAATCAGGTTGGAAGGCTTGCCCGTCGGCGAAGTTGTATATGGCGAAATGTCCTTCGTTGCGGAGTAGGTAGATGTCCTGGTAGGTTTCCTCTAATGTCTCAATCATCCGGGCGAGCATCCGCACGAACGCCTTTTCCTCGCTAGTGCCGTGGAGCGTGTTGAAGGCGTACCAGTCTTTAGCAGAGACGAAATGTGTGAATTGCGCGTCGTCAGCGGCCCGCTGAGTGTTCGCGCCTAATTTCAGGCGTTTATCGGTGAAAATGGCGTGCACCTGTTTCTTCCGAAACCGCGTAGTGCCTTCGTATTCGGTGATTAGCGCGCGAATTTCTGTCTCAATCTGCCGTAGCAACCCGCGGCAGCCTGCCAACTTCGCCGCCGGATTCGCGTCCAATTCACTGATATTCCCTTCAAAGGTGATTGCCAAGCCGCCGAGGTAGTTTTCGGCAGTGATAAATTCGCGTAGTGACGCGAGTTGTGGGAAATACCGCTTGAGGGATGCGAACGTGAAAAACGGATTGCGCGCGATGGCCGCTTGGACGATATTGCGCGCCATCTCTGCTACCCGCACATCCCGCCGGTTTTCTTCCTGCACGAGAGGCATTGCGCCGTTCTCCAGCACGCGATTTCCCCCGCCTTGTCCCGTTGCAAGGGTATAGACATAGTTTTTCTGCTGAACGCCCAAATCCGCGAAAGAACGCACGTGCCGATAATTCTTCTCCACTCGTTCGTTCAGCCAGACGATACCACTGTTGTAAAAATCTGTCTCCTTGAACTTGTCTTTGAGTTTGAGTTCGCGCGTCACCGTGTTTTCGTCCAACATGCCTTGTTCCACCAAGGCGGTGCGGATTTCGGAAATGTAACGCGAGTCGTTGATGCTGTGATAGTGGAGTTCCTCCAGCACGCGGAGTTCGTTATTGAGTTCTCTATCAAACTTGCGGAGGAATCTGTCCAAGTGCCCCGGCACGACGAACGGAAAATAGCGTGCGCCGCGTCCGATGAGTTGCGCCTCGGATATCGTCGTCTTCCCGATTTTGCCCTGTCCCGAATCGCGCTGCTCATAACAGCGGACAATGTCAAACAGGTTCAGCACATCCCAACCTTCGTTCAGTTTCTGCACGGCGAAGATGGCACGGAGGGGATTGTCCGCATCCTCAAGCGTGTTTACCTGAAGTTGGTAGGTGTCCTTTTCCTTCTCGCTGTTGACTGAAAGGCAATTCGTCTTCCGAAATCCGTGTTTGAGGCGTTGTGCCAGTTGCGCGTCTGACACCTGATTTTCCGTAAAGAAGTGGAACGCTTGTTGGACAATAGGAACGGTTGACGATTGGCGCATCTCAGCAATTTGTGCCTCGGTGAGCCTGTCAATCAACCGATGGAAGTTTGCCTTATTCTCTTCCGATTGCGCAATCGTGCGCTGTGCTTTGAAGAGGATGACAGGTTTCAGGTTAATGCCGTGTTTCGCCGCCACCGCCTGTTTATACTCGCTGAGAATTAACGCTTGCAGAATGCGTTGCGGGAGTTCAAAATCGGATTGAACGATGACGACATCTTTGGAAAACCGGTCATTCCGGAAATCCTTGAGCGCATAGCGGTTGATAACTTTGTTCCGATACTTCGTTATCATCGCGGGCGTTTCATAATCGTGCGTTGCGGTGAATTCCAACAGCAGGTTCTCCGCGTTCGCGTTGAAGATACGCTCCACCGTGTTCTCCCAGTTGTTAAACAGTTCCTGCTGTGCCTTCGTCTGGACGTTGATATGGTGTGCTTCATCCGCTAGAAGCACAATCTTCTTCTCGGCGAAATCTTCGTAGGTGAGCGCGTTCTCCTTCACTGTAGTCAGATCTGTGTGCAGTTTCTGAATCGTCGTGAAGCAGATATTGATGGCGTGTTCATTGACACCCTCAAAATTGGCTACCTCGGTTACCTCAGCGCGCTGTCCATCAAAATAGAGATTTTCGTTGAAGAGGTATTTGGCGGCGCGCGGGTTGAGGAAGTTGTCCTTCGTCTTCTCAATGATATTAGTGGAATTGACGAAGAAGAGGAAGTTGCGGTAGCCGTGCTCGTAGAGGTAGAGCATCAACCCTGCCATGATAAGCGTCTTGCCGCTGCCTGTCGCCATGTTAAAGAGGAGGTGGAGCGGTTTTTCCTTGCCTTCAAATTCCTCGTGAAAGCAGAGGTGGAACCGCGAGAATGCATCCTTCTGATACGGACGAAGTTCAAACGCGGGATTGAGGTTTTCGGTGAGGTAATTGGGGATTTC
>PYJE01000200.1:0-26826 GCA_003635305.1 Candidatus Poribacteria bacterium
CTGGCCTGGGTCGAGGAGGTTGCGCCGATTCTTGCTGCACCAGAAGAACTCCAACGCGTCGCCTCTTACGATAACTACTACGGCGAGAATCCGCATCGACTCGTTGAACTTGAATTCGCCAGTTTCGCTGATGCGATGCACTATATGAACCGTCCGGAAATCGCCGAGGTTTTCGCCGCACTGCCAGAGCACTCGAGTGAAGTCAATACCTACTTTTTCATCCAGCGTTCGGATTACTCAAAAGCGTTGGAGACAAACCGCACAATTAAGGTAGTCTACCTAATTGACTATCCGCTCGGCGGCAAAGCCGCGTATTTGGACTGGATTACGACGGTGGCAACGCCGCTGTCTGAACCGGAGCAAGTCAAGCGCATCTCTTCTTACGATAACTACTATGGAGAGGTGCCTCATCGGCTCGTTGAATTTGAATTTGACAGCATGGCAGAGGCGAACGCTTACCAAGAGTTAGAGGATGTGAAGGCAGTTAACGCGGAATTGCCAAACCGGGCGAACCGCGTAGATGTGCTTTTCTTTGAGTTGCGTGGCGATTACGTTAACCCCGGCGCAGCCCAATAGCATTTTTGGTCGGAGGCATCAAGCCCGCATTGAGAACGGCAGGGCTCTCCTATAATCTCATAGCCGGGGCCTTCAGAACCATCCCGCAGGGTGTAGAACGAGGGCCTGTCCCTCACCGTGCCACGGTGCACGCGAGGGACAGGTCCCACCCTTTCCAACCAAGGGAATTATGGCGCAAGTCCTTGCGCGCTTACAAAGCGCGCCTACCGGAAAAACTTTGCGCGCTTACAAAGCGCGCCTACCGGAAAAACCTTCCAACCAAGGGAATTATGGCGCAAACTTCCTGCGAAAAAACTTTTCTTTGCTGAATCATCTCCTTATCAGCATTTTCCGAGTGGCACTGAAATTCCCTGCTGTGAGTGTGTAAAAATAGACACCGCTCGCGACCGGCTCACCGAGTTCATTTTTGCCATCCCAATAGGCCGCCCGGTTTCGGCGTTGATAGGTGCCGGCAGGCTGATAACCTAACGCGAACTGCCGCACCACTTTTCCGTGGACATCGTAAATCGTCAGCGTGACATCCCCGCCGATTGCCAACCGATAGGGCATCCACGTTTCCGGATTAAACGGATTCGGATAATTTGGCAATAGGGCAGTATCCGCTGGAAGAAATAGTTCAGGTGCCGCGCCTATTGCGATATCCAAACCACTGGCAACCACGACGAGATCGTGGATATCGATAACGCCATCTTGATTGACATCTGCCTTGCCTGTGTTCGCCTCCCCGAAATGCGCCGCAACGATTGCCAAATCTTGGACGTTCACGACACCGTCAAAATTCAGATCCCAGGGTGGTTCAATCAGCCATCCGTTTTGGACGAAGAATTCTGAAGGTTCTCCCTCGCTGTCAGAGAGGATGACTTCAGAAAGCGTCAACGTTGACGTTTTTCTTCCGATTACCTCAAACGTGAGCGTGGCGAGGGTTCCGCCACCGTCGCCGACACCGGCAGGCGAAGTTGAGATAAGTGTTACTTGTTCACCCTTCACAATCGGGGGAACAAAGAATACGTCACCGGGCAAATAGTCGCCGTTGTTGCTAGAGACGTGGCGGAGAGAACCATGGTCAAACTGCACGGTGAGTTGATAGCCGCGCACATTTTTTCCACCGGTGATGTTTACGTCGACGTGGAGGTGCTCGCCAATCGGCGGTGCTTCAACATGAGACGGTTCAATGCGAACAAAGGCGGCAGGCGACGGTGGCACTTCCCACAAGAGTATCGTGCCATCCCAACTGCCACTCGCAAGCGTGCGGCCGTCAGGTGAGAAGACGACAGAAGTGACACCGTCTGGCTGTCCCCTCAGTGTAGCACGGTGCCGAGGGGAACCTGTATCCCATAACCGAACCGTTCCATCGACACTTCCGCTGGCAAGCGTGTGTCTATCAGGCGAAAAGGCGACAGAGAGAACCGCGTCGCTATGTCCTCTGAGGAAACTTCTGAAACGGCCGTTTTCTACATTCTCTATGTTCCACAGCCGAATCGTCCGATCTTCACTGCAACTGGCGAGGGTTTTCCCATCCGGTGAGAAGGCTAAACTATAGCACCGATTCCTGTGTCCATAAAGGGTATCGTGGAGTTTGCCAGTCTGCGCGTCCCACAGCCAAACGTCTCCCTCTCTGCCTGTGCCAGCGAGGGTTTTGCCATCAAGCGAAAACACTAAGGCATCGACCGTATAGTTATCTTCTTCAAGGATAACTTGCAATTCTCCTGTCTTTACATCCCGTAACCAGATTGGCCCGTCAAATCTCCGAATCGCGAGCGTTTGTCCATTCGGTGAGAATACGACAGGGGCATTCCAGTTACCGGCCAGTCTAATCCAGGGGACATATCGGCCGGTGGGTATCGCCTGTATCACGGCTTCCTCTATACTCCCACTGGCAAGTAACTGTCCATTTGGTGAGAATGTTAACGACTTGACGGTCAACCAGTGATCAGCGAGAATATTCCGCAGTCGTCCAGTTTGTGCGTTCCACAGCCAGACTTCATTCCCAATGCCGCTTGCAAGCGTGGTGCTATCCGGTGAGAAAACAAGGGACTCAACCCACCGCGTATGTCCTTGAAACCGTTCCTGCGTGTCTTGCAATTGCCACGTGTGTGTATCCCATAACAACACCTCGGTTGCGCTTACACTGACGAGTGTTTTGCTATCCGGTGAAAACGCGAGGGAGTTTACCTCGCGCTGATGCCCACCAAGCGTTGCGTGGTGTTCACCCGTGTGGGCATTCCACACCCGAATCTCGCTGACAGACTCAGACACAACATTGTCCCACCTGTTTCCTGCGCTGACGAATAGTCGGCTATCGGGTGAGAATTGAATGGACGTGACACGCCGTTCATGTCCTGTGAGAACCGCTTGATGTTGGCCTGTTCGCACAGCCCACCATTCAATTGTCCCCACGTTATGCTCGGTACTGGCAAGTAGGTTCTGATCTGGCGAAATCGCGAGCTCTGAGATGTTGCCGAGTTTTATCTCGGTGACATCCAAGACTTCGCCTGTACTTGCATCCCATTGTCGAATCGTTTTGTCCCAACCTATGCCGAGTAAAGTTTGCCCATCGGGCGAGAAGACGATGGTTTTTGCACCTCCCTGCAAGACGGCACGCTGTTCGCCCGTTTTGGCGTTCCACAGCCGGATTTCCGCAGCATCCGCGACAGCCAGCGTCTCTCCATTGGGAGAATAGGCGAGCGCGTTCACATCACTGACATAGCCTGTGAACGTTGCGAGGCGTTGCCCGGAATGTGCAGACCAGATCTGAATAGGCGTATTGGCATGCGCAGTCGCTAGCATCCTCCCATCCGGAGAGAACGTCATCGCTGTGAGCGAACGTCTCGGCATCAAGGCTACTTCTCGGTATGTCCGTGCATCGTATAGCCAAACGCCGATAGTTGTTGCGATAGCGAGCCGAGTGCCATCGGGAGAGTAGGTAATTTCCTGTATGATGCCTTTACCGATGCGTGCGGTTGCACCTTCCGGCAAATGCCATTGCGTATAATCCGCGGTAGCAGTTGGTAGAAACGCGGCAAGCATGGCCAGAAGCGTGAAGATGGAAAGTTGCGGCGTTTTCATGAGTCCGGTCCGCGCAAGAGGCGGTGTTAGTCTGTAGAAGACGAAGCAGATTGAATCTCTCTCGTTATCCAGACTAGATCGGCGATATCAACAACCCCATCTTCGTTGACATCTGCGCGATTTCCATGGCCAGGTTGTCCGAGACGTGAAGCAACAACTTCCAAATCTTGGGTATCAACCTGTCTATCGTTGTTGACATCCCCCGGTAGCGGTGCCGGTTCACGGATCCAGCCTCTACCGGTCAAAGGGAAGGATTGCTTTCCCTCGCTGTCCGTGAGGACTACATCGGATAGGGTTAAGGCTGAAGCTGTTCGCGAGGTGACTTCAAAGTAGATGGTGGCGAGTTTCCCGTTTCCTGAGCTCGCGCCTGCCGCTGAGTGTGCAGCAAGCACCACCGAATTCTGATTGATAACAGGCTGCGCTGCAGACACCTCGCCGAGGAGATAGTCACCGTTGCGGCTAGAACTATAGCGGAGTGCCGCCGCGTCAAAATTTACCGTGAACTGATAACCGCTGACGTTTCTCCCATCGGCAACGTGAATGCTGAGTTGAAACTGTTCCCCAATAGGAGGAACTGCCTTGAGTAGTTGTGTGATGTGAATACGTGTCAGCGGCAAAGAGGCCATTTCCCACAAAAGTATCGTTCCATCCCAACTGCCACTTGCGAGGGTTCTCCCATCGGGTGAAAACGCAATGCATGTTACGGGAGCCGTGTGCCCCCTGAGGGTTCTTCGGTATTCGCCTATTTCTGCATCCCAGAGTTGAATACTACTCCTTGAACCTGCAATAGCTAGCGTTGAGCCATCTGGTGAAAAATCAATCACTGAGCCCCTGTTAGGATAGTTAGAGGTATACTTGTCCTCATTAGAACGCAGCAGGTTGAACGTCGTCTTGTGTTTTCCGGTGGCGACGTTCCAGAGTTGAACGGTGGTGCCGTATCGGCCTTGAACGAAGGTAACGTCTGAACTGGCGAGCGTCGCGCCATCGGGTGAAAACGCGAGAGAATCGGCATATTCTCCAAAGGTGGCCCCGAGAGTGCCCGTTTTCGCATCCCACAGCCGTATTGTCTCAGCACCACTCGCAAGCACCGTTCCATCTGGCGAAAACACAAGAGACCGGATTGCATCTTCTATATAGTCATGGCCCCAAAGCGTCATTTTAGGTTGTCCGGTTTGGACATCCCACAATCGGACTGTGCCATTAATGCTCCCACTGGCGAGAGTTTGTCCATCTGGAGAGAATCCCATAGGAGTTACCGGATACCACAGTTCCCCTGCAAGCGTTCCTTTGAGCTGTTGGGTTTGGACATCCCACAGAAAAATCGTTCTGTTATCTGAACTCTTACCTGCCAGTGTTTCTCCATCAGGCGAAAATGAGACCGATGAAAGTGAAGTCAAATCAGCGTAGTAACCCGCAACTTCGGTTGTCTTGTGTTGTCTTGTCGTTACGTCCCACAACTGAATCTGCCCGTAAGACCAGACTCCTTCATCCTCATTTGCGCTCGCAAGGAGCGTTCCATCGGGTGAAAACGCTATGGAACCGATGGAGTCTGTGTATCCTGTCAGTATCATGCGGATTTCCCCGGTGTTTGTATCCCCTATGCGGATTTCACCGCGCAGGCCATCAGCAATTGCAAATACCTCTCCATCCGACAGAAATTCTACCAAATAGGGCCGATTCAGATGCTGGGCGTGGTAAGAGCCCGTCTGCGTTGGAAGGATTCCTACCCGTTTTGCGATATTTTCGCCGGTGCGCGTATCCCACACACGAATTGTCTTGTCCCGACTTGCACTGACAAGGGTGGCACCGTCGGGAGAAAATGCTGCGGTGAGGATAAAATTAGTGTGGCCTTCAAGTTTTACCTTCTCTTCACCGGTATTTGCGTTCAGCAGCTGAATTGTCGTTTTCAACGTGCTGGAGAGGAGGCTTCCATCCGGAGAAAAAGCGAGGGCATAGCCCCCCGGCCTGAACCGCATAGAAGTCGAGTAACCCCGCTCCGTATCAATAGCGGCTTTGTGCACGCCGGTTTGAGCATCCCACAAAGCAACGTTGCCGTCAGTATCTTCACTAGCAAGGGTTTTCCCATCCGGCGAAAAAATTACAGAAGAAAGAGAACTGGTATGATTGCCAAAGGAAGCTTTGCTGTCACCCGTCTGCACGTCCCACAACCGAATTGTCTCCCCACTCGCATTGGCGAGGGTCCTCCCATCGGGCGAAAACGTAACAGAAGCAACCCTCCCTTCATCTTTAAGAGTTTTCAGCAGTTGGTGTGTTTGTGGATTCCACAAGCAGATTTTGCCATCGTAACTGCCACTCACGAGGATGTCGCCGTAAGGCGAAAACGCAATAGAACTCACCGGCGCGGTATGTCCGTTCAACAAAGCCAATTCAGCACCGGTGTTAGCATCGTATAGCCAAACGCCAGCGGAACCTGCAACCGCGAGCAGCGTTTTATCGGGTGAAAGTTTAATGGCATTTATCGTTCCTTTTCCGATGCGCCCAGTGGCCCCTTCTGGCAACGCGAATCGCGTAGAATCCGTGGCAACATCAGCCGTTCGCGGCGGTTCAAGGACAGAACCGCTGACGGTGATAGGGCGTGCACCCTTGCCATCACTTCGTATGAGTCTGACATGTGAAAGTCGCACTGTCGAGGCTTTGGCAGCGAGCACTTCAAACGTAACCGTCGCCAGGGTGCCTTCGGTGTGACGGGATGCAGCGGAAGCAGCTGCGATAACTCTCAAACGATTTGGATTCACAAGTTCCGAAACAAAAGTGGCCTCGCCGGAGAGATAATCGCCATTTTGACTTGAGATATAACGGAGAGTCGTGGCATCGAACTCTAACACAGTCTGATAGCCTGTTACATTTTCCTCGCCACTCACGTCAACGTTGAGGGTGAGGTGTTTCCCAATCGCTGGAGGCCACGCCGGGGATGGAGTGATACGCACAATCGCGTTCGTAGCCACTGAGGGGATTATCTCCCACAGGAGCACAGTGCCATCTTCACTAAGGCTTGCCAACGTTTCCCTTGCTGAGGCTTTTGCAGCCTGGCTGTGCAAACTTTGACTGTATGCCAATGAAGTAACCTTACCCACGTGCCCAACGAGCGTCTCCTTGTGGTGCCCAGTGGCGGTATCCCACAACTTGATTTTGTTATCCCAGCTGCAACTAGCGACAGTTTTTCCATCAGCAGAAAATACTAGCGAAAAGGGATGACCCGATGAATGCCCAAGCGTCTGCATGGAAGCACCTGTTTTGTAATTCCACAAGCGAATTCCACCTCGTGAATGTCCGCTTGCAAGCACCCTCTCATCTGGAGAGAATGCTAGTGTACTTACCGAATCCCACGGTTCCTGTGCGAAGGTGTGCTTGTGTTGGCCCGTGGCAACATCCCACAACTGAATTGTCCCATCGGAACCTCCCGTGGCAAGCACACTGTTATCTATGGAAAAGGCAATACCCTCAACCCACTCTGTATGTTTGGTAAGCGTGGCGACGCGTTCGTCGGAGAAGGACCACAGTTGCGCGGTGCCGTCCGACTTACCGAGGGCAAACTTTGTTCCATCTGGCGATAACGCGTTTGAAACACTATACAGCGGCTGTTCAGTATGCGCTAGGAAGGTTCCTCGGCGTTCGCCGGTTTGGGCATCCCACAACAGAATCTCTTCACAACTTTTACTGGTGAGCGTGGTTCCATCTGGTGAAAAGGCGAGAAAATCAATACTCGCTGTATGCCCGCTGAGTGCTGTCTTGATTTGACGCGTCGCGACATCCCACAGCCAAATTTCCTCGTCACCCCCAGTCGCGAGCGTTGCACCCTCCGGTGAAAGAGCGATAGCATGCATGCGCTGAGTATGCGTGAGCGTGGTTTTGTGCTCCCACGTCTGCGTATCCCACGACCGAATTTTCCCATCAACGCCGCTACTTGTCAGCGTTGCACCATCGGGAGAAAAGGCGAGGTTAGTGCAGAAAGCAGCGAAGAAAGCACCGGGTTGCGTGAGGGGAGTTTTCTGTGTGCCGGTTTTTGTATCCCACAGTTCTATCATTTCCCAATTTGCACTGGCGAGCGTCGCGCCATCCGGTGAAAATGCCAATGCCCAGGCTGACCTATTGTCTCTTCCGGTCAGCGTGGTTTTGTGTGCGCCGGTCTTTGTATCCCACAAGTGGATTTTGTTGTTTGAATCTCCACTGGCGAGCGTCGCGCCATCCGGCGAAAAGGCTATTGATGAGATAGATTCCTCAGTATCGGTGAGGACTGCTTTCAACTGCCTTGTGCGCGTATCCCACAACCGAAGTTCGTTGCCTGTCCTTCCTTCACTAGCGAGCGTTAATCCATCCGGCGAAAAGGCAATTTGGCCAAGATGCGTCTCTTCTGAAATCATAGGTTTCGATTTCAAAGTGTCTATGTCCCACAGCAGAATCTCACGCCCGCTACTGGCGAGGATCTCGCCATCCGGCGAAAACGCGAGTGCTGCGGTAGATGTCTGTTCTGCGAGCGTAACTTTCAGTTGATACGTGCGTGTATCCCACAAGTGGATTGTGCCATCGGAACTCGCACTGGCGAGCATCGTCCCATGCGGCGAGAAGGCTACAGCCGTAACTGCCGCTGCCCCTTTTGTAAGCAGCGCGAGTTCGGCATGGGTGCGCGCATCATACAGCCAAACACCGACAGAGGTGCCGACTGCAAGTAGTGTGCCATCCGGCGAATACTTTATATCATCTATCTTACCTCTGCCGATGCGCGCAGTGGTGCCCTCCGGCAAATGCCATTGCGTTGAATCTTGGGCAATCCCATTGGATAGGCATATCCCAAGCAACACAAGCATCTGAATGAAAAATCTTATCCCTCTCATTTTCGCCTCCCTTTTACGGTTCAACCACTTGTCCATTTTCAACGGTGGGACGTGAACGTTGTCCCCGCGGGGCAGAAAGAATAACATTGGTTAAGTTCAGGGTTGAAGTTTTGAGGGCGACAACCTCAAAGGTTACAGTAGCGAGGATGCCATTCCCATTGCGGTTCTCCGTAAATGAACTTGACGCAAGCGTCACCTGATTCTCGTCAATAACGGGCGGCATATCATAAGTATCCCCAGATAGATAGTCGCCATTGGTGCGAGAGATATATCGCATCGCGGTGGCATCAAACTCCACCGTGAGTTGATACCCAGCAACGTTTTTCCCGCCGACGATTTCAATATTGAACGTCAACTGCTTCCCGATGGCAGGCGACACTGTCCGTGAGGGAGTGATTCGGGTAATAATGTCCGTGTCAACGATGGATATCGGTTTCCACAAGACAACCGTATCTGTATAACTCGCGCTTATGAGTGTTGCGTTATCTGGTAAAAACGCTAAAGAAGAGACATACGGTTCCGAAAAAGCCGCTTTGTGTTGGCAGAGATGTGTATCCCAGACCTGAATCGATTCCTGCCTCCAATCTACTGAACATCTATAGGCAAGCAGTTCGCCATCCCCGGAGAATGCTAAAGAAGCGGCAGGTTCCTGCATTCCCCTGAGGATGGCACGAATTTTTCCGGTAACCGGATCCCACAACTGAATTGTCGCGTCCTCTCTTCCAGCTGCGAGTGTTGTTCCGTCCGGTGCCAATGCTAGGCAGTAAACATTCCCTGTATTTTCCAATAGCACGCTTTTGGATTGTCCAGTATGTGCATCCCAGAGACGAATCGCCCAGTCTCCCCATGTCCCACTGCTCGCGAGCGTATCGCTGTTCGGTGAGAACGCTACGGCAGAGATGCCATTTGGATGTTCTTCGCGCATTGCTATCTGTTTTCCCGTGTGTGCATTCCACAAACCAAACCGCTTTGTGCTTACACTGACGAGAATTGCACTCTTGGCAGCGAAGCCGACAGAGTGAACTGCCTCTGTATGTCCACGCAGGATTGCTTTAGGTTGGACAGCACGGACGTTTGTTGCGTCCCATAGCCGAACCGTTTTGTCGGTGCTACCACTGGCAAGCGTTGCACCATCGGCAGAAAATGCTATGGTATTCACCAAATCCGTATGTCCTGCAAGCGTCGCAAGATGTTCGCCGGTCCGCGCATCCCACAAGCGAACTGTTTTATCGGCACTACCGCTCGCGAGCACAGTGCTATCTGCAGAAAATGCCATGTCAGCAACGGGGGCTGTATGTCCGCGAAGGCGCGCGAGTTCCACCTCCGTGGCCACATCATAAAGCCGAATCTCAAGCGGCCTGTCAGTCACAGGCCGATGCTCGTCTAGCGGATTGGCAACAGCAATCCGAGTCCCATCCGGCGAAAAAGCGAAAATGATTTTCCATGGTTGATTAGGAAAGTCTCCAAGGCGCGTTTTGGCCCCAGCGGGCAACGCTTTATGCCTATTAGGCCAACCAGATCCGTCAACCAAGAAGTTTGGTAGAACAAAAATCAGAAGCAGGAATAGCGGAAAAAATAGTTTCTTCATAAGGCGTGTATATCTCCCTCAGATTTCAGATAATAGGTTTTCATATGTCATTATATACTATTTGCAATTTACATGCCAACCCCATAACCGCAAAATGCGGCGATATTTGCACGGAAACAGACAAATTCAGTTTGAGATTGCACGATATCGGGCAATTGCAAAAATGTGTTGACATAATACACAAAATATGGTAAAATAAATAAAATCTCTAAATCTGAGATCTTGTAATATGCGAGAAATATTAATATCCATGCTTTTGGCATTCTTCTCGTCAGTCGTTATAACGCTTCTAGCTGCCCTCGGCATAGCATGGGGAATCAGATTAGGCTGTCTTTGGCTGTTGAGAGCAATTGCTAGTGATGACGAACTGACCGAATGGCTGAAACAAATCTTCAGCAAGCGAGAGGAATGATAGGAAACGATGTCCGCAAAGGAACGCAATAAAACTTCGTCTCTACCCAATATGGAAGACATCCTCCCCCTTTTCACGCAACTGCTGGAAAAAGCGGACAGCTTGCTAACTCGCTTGGACGCACAAGCAGCAACTGCCGACGGTTGCCTTGACGATTACATCGCCTTTCGATGGCGGACGCAAACCCTCGTGCCGGTGAAACACCCGCACCTCGTTGATAGCGCAGACCTCATCGGAATAGAGGCGCAATGCACGGCGTTAGACAGGAATACGCGGCAATTTCTACGCGGACTCCCGGCAAATCACGCACTACTCTGGGGAGACAGGGGCACCGGCAAATCCTCCCTCGTGAAAGCGATGTTGACGCGCTATGCCGACGATGGACTCCGGCTCATCGGCATCGGTAAAGAGGGACTCGCGCACCTGCAGGATATCGCCGAACTGCTGTGGGAACGTCCCGAACGATACATCCTCTTCTGCGATGACCTGGCGTTTAACGAGGACGAACCCGAATATCGCGAACTGAAGGCGATGTTGGAAGGCGGCATCGCCGCCTGTCCCGATAACGTGCTGATTTACGCCACCTCCAATCGCCGGCATTTGATGCCGCGACAGGTCCGCGAAAATCAGTATCCACAGAACGATGAAGACGAATTATATCCGCGCGAGGCAACCGAAGAGAAGGTTTCCTTGAGCGACCGGTTCGGTTTGCGTCTCGCTTTTTATCGAATTTCGCAGGATACCTATTTACAAATCGTTTCGCATTACGCACAAAAACGGGGGCTCTCCATGCCGCCGGCAGAGTTAAAGCGTGCCGCGTTGGAATGGGAGGCATCTTCAAGTGGCCGTTCGGGACGCGTCGCCTATCAGTTCGTGGCAGACCTCGCCGGCCGGTTAGCTCTCTAGGATACGGCAAAAAGTTCCGTAGGCAGATAAGGGAAACTTTGGAAATCAACGATGGCATATATCTACGCACACCCCACAGCCTTGACTACCGTTCTGAAAGAGGAAGCCGCACCCTTCGTCTTGAGAAGCGAAGCCGCACCGAAAATTGCGTTGCCATCTTCGCCTTCAAAACGCGGGAACGCCTTCGAGCACCTCATCCTCAGTTATTACAACTCCGTGCGGAGTCTGGAGGTTAAGGAATGGTCTAGTTGTCTGTATGGCGATTCCGGCACGCTCTACCAGTGCGATGGGATTTTGTGGGACGGTGCGAACCGCTATCTGTTGGAAGCGAAATTCTTCAAGAATCGTGCAGCAACTCTCGCCGATTTACATATTGAACGCCGCCTGCAAGCCGCCCGCGACCTGGGTTGCAAAGGCCTCGTCTGCGTTTCACTCAACGGGTTTGACGAAAGCGTCCACGAATGGCAACGGGAGGAAACGTCGCTGGAGATTCTGCTCATCGATTGGCGCGCGCTTCGTCCACACGTTTTATCACGAATTGCACCCGGTGAGAAATACACCTCCGTGCTGTTAGATGCCTTTCGGATAGAAGGGAATTGCATCATCGGCGGCACTGGGAAGTATCAGTCCTGCCTACAACTCGATTCGCAACCGCAATTTGAACCGCTTGTAGGGTTTCCCGAATTTATTTGTTTCTCCAATGAATTGGAGAAGTGGCTCCGCCGTTTGCCGCGACTCCAACTCGCGCAGACACAATTCGGCACGGGACATTTCTGTTTTCTGCAAGAGACGCAGGAAGCGCGTTACATCGCCGACCGGCAATCGGAACTCAGCCTGTGGGAGGCGTGGCAGGTGGAAGATACTTTGTTAGGCTATTCCGCCCGCGTTTACAAGGCAATGAAGATTACTGCAGCGGCAGTCAGTGCCTATCCCAATCGAACGCGCCGCATCCTTCGGCGATGGTTGGAGGAACGTGAATGGCATACTGGCGATACGGGCGTGCGCAAGGCGTTGGATAATCTGACTATCCTCGGCTTGGTGGAGAAACAGCCGGTGGGAAGACGAGTCACTTACGCGCTCACGCCTTTAGGCAAGATTTACGCCAACGCGGGCACGGATGCCGAACTCATCTTCCACGAACAGTTGCGTCGCTGGCCGCCCTACCGCGCTTTGTGTGAAGCAATTGAGAAGAATCGGGTTGAACCCAAACAAGCGTCTATCGTCTCTTACTTTAAAGCGCAGTATGCGCCTTATGAACCCTACGCGCGGAGCCTCTTCAATGACAACACCGCCGATGGGTTGCTTTCGCTCTATCGCGAATTTGAAATCAATAGGAAAAACGCAGAAGGAACCCCGTAGGCACGGTTGAAAACCGAGCCTACCGGAATTAACAAAAACGGAGGTTTTTATGAATACCACCCAATTCACGCGATATTTAATACTCGCACTCCTGCTCAGTGGACTGCTTCTCTGTCCTGCTGCAAACGCCGAACCCAAAAACGGCACGCTGCGCATCAGCGGCGATAACAGTTGGGTTGCGTTTGTCAACGGCGAAGAAGTCGCCGCTAACAACAATTGGCAGCAGCCCACCGTCAGCGAGTTTAAACTCGACAAAGGTTTCGCCATGATTGCTATCTACGTCCACGACGCGGAACCGGGTGCCGCTGGCAGAGGCGGCTTCCTCGCCGACATCATTCTGGACGATGAACCGGAATACATCGGCACCGGCGAAGAAGGCTGGCGGTGTGACACCGGCAAACCCATCGACGACCGGAAGGACGGCTGGGAAGAAGTCGATTTTGACGACAGCAAATGGGAAGACGAACTTGAGCTTTACGAACAATTCGGGGCCGGCATCTGGGGATTCGGGGCCGCGCAAATGCGCCAAATCCTGAAGGACCCGGATTGTGAGGCATTCTGGGTCTGGTGCGGACCGAACGATGTAGAAGACGACATCTATTTCCGTTACGCCATCGGCACACTCCCAGTTGAACCCCAAGATAAACTCGCGACAACGTGGGCGCGAATTAAACGGAAGGCGATGTAGCCTTCTCGACTAACTAATGCCGGAGGCGCGGTTTAAAACCGCGCCTACCGGAAAGGAAATTCATCGACTAACTAACGCCGGAGGCGCGGTTTAAAACCGCGCCTACCGGAAAGGAGATTCATCAATGAAAACACTTTTTGTTGCAACACTGCTGATTTTAGCGATGGCCACCGCTAGCCTGTGGGCGGCGACACTCCGTATCAACGGCGATAATTCCTGGGTAGGCTTCGTCAACGGCGAGCAAGTCGCGGAAGGCGATAACTGGCAGGAAGCCAGCATCACCGAATTTGAGATGCCGGACGGATACGCTGTCATCGCTGTCTACGTGCACGATGCCGAACCGGGTGATACCGGGCGCGGTGGTGCCTTGTTCGATGTCATCCTTGACGATGGCACCTACATCCCCTCCGACGATACATGGAAGGCGGACGCAGGCGCGCCACTCGCCGACAGAAACGATGGATGGGAACAACCCGATTTTGACGATAGCGGATGGGACAACGCCACGCAGTTGGATCCGTTTGGGGAAGGCATCTGGGGATTCGGTGCAGATACAATGCGCGAAACTCTGAAAGATCCGGACTCTACAGCATTCTGGGTTTGGGCTGGCCCAAACGATGTTGAAGACGATGTCTATTTTCGCAAAACCGTCGGCGAATTGTCCACGACTCCCGTTGAACCCACAGGGAAAGTGACGACGACGTGGGGTGCGTTGAAGAATCAGCGATAAAGGAATGAACAGAAAGGGGCAGCTCCACCGCTGTCCCTTTCTGCTCTACGAAGTTGTCCAGTAGCAAGCACGTCATGATTATTGAGAACCTTTGGCTTGAAAGCTCGCGAGGGACAGGCCCTCGCACTACGCGCCGTGGAGGGTTTGCTATTGCTTCGCCGTTTTTTCTCCTTGACCTATAAAACAATTTTTGCTAAACTAAAGCAACACTCTATAGGACAGACGCAGCAGCGATGACCGGATGCGCGCTTTCCAAGCGCGCATCCAACACTGGCGCGGTTTCAAACCGCGCCTACCGGGGGAGAAAACCGTAGGCGCGCTTTGTAAGCGCGCACTCCAGCCAGCGCGGTTTCAAACCACGCCTACCGGGGGGAGGAAATGGCAGCGCGTAAAGGCTGTCCATTCAGGAGACTCTTATGCAGGAGATTGTGGTAGACGCAACGCAATTGCACAATTTTGCCCAGACGCTTTGCGAGAAAGCTGGACTCCGCCCCGAAGACGCAGAACAAATGGCGGAACTGCAGGTGCAAACCGATCTGCGCGGCGTGCACTCACACGGCACCCGTGCCTTGCCCGGATACCTAAACCTGGTGCTTGAAGGGAAGATGAACCCGAAACCTGACTTGCGCATCGTCACGGAAGGCCCCAGTTTCGCCGTAGTTGATGGCGACAACGGAATGGGACATCTCGCCAGCACCTTCGCTATGCAGATAGCAATTGCGAAAGCAAAAACGAACGGGGTGGCCGCCGCGGGTGTCCGTAATGCCGGGCACTTCGGCGCGGCAGGATGCTATTCCATCATGGCGGCATCCGAACAACTCATCGGTTTTTCAACGACGAACACGGGACGGGTGTCCGTAGCCGCACCCGGCGGCGCGGAGGCAGTCGTCGCAAACAACGCAATGAGTTACGCGCTCCCCACCGGCGAGAGACATCCGATTGTGTTGGATATGGCGTGCGGCGCATCCGCCTGGGGAAAAATCGGCACGCTGCGGATGTATGGCGAACCCATTCCGCACGGCTGGCTTTTGGACGACAAAGGGCAACCCACCGATGACCCGGGCAATAGCCGTTTACTCGCACCTGCCGCCGGCCCGAGAGGCTACGGACTGGCACTCGTCATGGGCATTTTGGCGGGCCCGCTATGCGGCGGCCTGATGGCGAGTAGCAAGGACAATGATCCTTCGGAACACTTCTTCATGGCGATAAACATCGCAAGTTTCACGGATTACGACACCTACGTCGCCGAACTTCAGCAGGGGATAGACAAGATTCACACCTCGAAAACGGCGGAAGGCGTGGAGCAAGCGTTCCTCCCCGGCGAGATCGAATGGAACAACTACGACAAATGGCGCGAGAGCGGCATCCCCATCCACCGCGACCACTTGCAAAGCCTCGCGGACATCGCCGATAGATTGAACGTTGCAATTTTCTGGAAATGGTAACGCTATGGCACAAACAAACGAAAGGGTTCACGGCGGCGCGCTCCCGGATTGGGACGTAGCGGAACTCCCCGCGCCGCCCCGGTATCAATTTGGGAGAGCGTTTCGGAGCATTTTGGGCCCCGGCATCATCGCCTTAGGCGGTTCCATCGGCAGTGGCGAATGGCTGCTCGGTCCGGCGATTACGGCACAATACGGCGGCCGCCTGCTCTGGATTGCCACCATCGCGATTTTACTGCAGGCGATTCTCAACACCGAAGCGATTCGCTATACTCTCTATAGCGGTGAACCGATGCTAAGCGGCTATATGCGATGCAAACCGGGCGCGCGGTTCTGGGCGATTTTCTATTCCGCTGTTGACTTCTTCGGCATCTGGCCCGGTTGGGCAATGACAGCCGCAACCGCTCTCGCCGCCGCATGGTTAGGCTATATGCCACAAGATGCCGATGGCGGTATGGTGCGTCTCTTTGCGTTCGCCATCTTTTTCATATGTCTCGGTATCGTCCTCTTCGGCGGCAAGATTTACAACGCGCTGGAGAAGGTGCAACTCTTCATGGTAGTCTGGATTATCGGCTATCTCGTCATCATCGACTTGTTTCTCGTGCCGCCCAGCGTGTGGTGGAGTGTTGTCAAAGGCTTCTTCAGTTTCGGCGCGTTGCCGCAGGCAGCCGACGGTGGACAGGTGGATTGGGTTTTGCTCGGCGCATTCGCCGCTTACGCCGGGAGTGGCGGCCTCGGTAACGTCACCATTACTAACTATGTCCGTGACAAAGGCTGGGGCATGAGCAGTCTCGTCGGCGCGATTCCCTCTATCATCGGCGGACAAAACGTGACGCTTTCGCACTGGGGCAAAGTGTTTCGCATCACTCCCGAAAACCTCGCACGCTTCCGAGAGTGGTGGAAATACACGCGCTTTGAGCAGTATTACATCTGGCTGATCGGCTGCTTCGTCGGGCTCGCGCTACCAGCGATGCTGACGCTGGCGTTCGTCCCTGCTGGACAGGCGATCGACCAGTGGTCTGCCGCAGCATTTCAGGCGGAAGGCCTCGCAGCAAAAGGCGGCAGAGCCCTCTGGTATCTCACCTTGCTTTGTGGGTTTTGGGTGCTGTTTTCAACGCAACTCAGCGGCGTAGATGGAGTCCCGCGCCGGTATACCGACATTATCTGGACAGGGTTTAAAAGTTCGCGCAAACTGGGAGAACACGGTGCAAAGTGGATTTACTACCCCATCCTCGTCGTCTATATCCTTTGGGGTGTCATCGCGATGTATCTCGCCAAGCCGTTTTTCATGATTTTGGTATCGGCGACAGTCGGCGGTTACCTACTCGTGATTACCTCGCTTCACACGCTTTACGTCAATCGGAAGTTCCTACCTCAGGAGATTCAACCGCCGGTCTGGAAACAAATCGGTTTAGTTTTGTGCGCGGGATTTTATTCGATTTTCGGGACGTTGACGGTTATCCAAAAGGTGATAGTGCCGTATATTTTGCCGATTTTCTGGGGGTAGCAGTCACTTTATTCCTGCTGTCTGGAGCAGGATTTTCAGGAGCAGGATGTCCAAGATTCGCAGGATTTCCCGGATGAGAGGGCTCTTGTCAACGCGAATTTCCTATTTACCGTAGCGCGGGGGCCTGTCCCCCGCGCGCCCTATTTGTCTGAATCAGGATGTCCAAGATTCGCAGGATGTCCAGGAGTATGAGGTGTTTGCCTCAACCTGCTTCTTTAGGTCCGTTAGGACCTGCATGTCTATAGAAACACATGTCGGAGCGTTTTCAAGGTCCGTTAGGACCTTAATGTGAGAGGCACGCCACGTTTCATAGCCGCCGCATTTGCGGCCGAACCCGCTTAAGGTTTCCGTAGCGCGGGGGCCTGTCCCCCGCGCTTCTATTTGTCGGAATCAAGATTTGTAGGATACGGAGATTTTCAGGATGAAGGTTCGGATCTCCAACTGTTTCCGGGCCGCGCGAAAAGAGACCTCTTTAGGTCCGTTAGGACCTACATGTCTATAGAAGAACGTGCATCCCGGGTTTCAAGGTCCGCTAGGTCCTTAATATGAGATGGCCCTGTCACGTCCAACAGATTAAGGTCCTACGGACCTTAGAGTTCTTTGTGTTGAGGCTACTATAGACATTCAGGTCTTACAGACCTGAAGAAGTATTCTGTCGCGATAAAGACTTCTGTCTTCTTGCTCATCCTCTCAGTTTGTAAATCCGTGCCCTGAGGCGATTGTCTAAAAACGAAAAATGTCCGAGGCCCAAGGGACTAAGGACGTTTTCTGTAACGACCGATGCAAGGCGAGGGACAGGCCCGCGCCCTACGGTAACTACCAATCGGTAGGCGCGGTTTGAAACCGCGCCACCGTAAATCCCCAGTAGGCGCGGTTTGAAACCGCGCCTACGGACGAAAGTATCGAGACTGGGAGGTCTCTCCTACTTCCGAATCACCATCTTCCGCGTCGCAGAAAACTCTCCGGCCTGCAGCGTATAGAAATAGACACCGCTTGCAACAGGTTCTCCCTGTGCATTTCGGCCATCCCAGTAGGCTGCGCGGTTTTTGTCCGAATACGCGCCTGCGGGCATTTGTCCGAGTTCGAGTGTGCGGACGAGTTTCCCGTCTGAAGAATGGATAGTGACGGTGACCTCCGCGGCCGCCGACAACTGATACGGTATCCATGTCTCTGGGTTAAACGGGTTTGGATAGTTTGACAGCAGGACTGTTTTCTTCGGCGGTGCTTCAACGCGCGTTAAAGCCGCCAACAGCCGCTCTAAGGCCGCAATACCGGCCGGGTCTACGTTCGCGGCCTTCGCATCGCGGATCCACCGACGCACATCCGATGCTTGTAGACTCCCAGGCTCGATGTCTTCCTGTGTCAATGCCGGCGCACCCGCAGCATCCACCGCCTCTGCCACAGCGATGAAATCATCAACATCAACCTTCCCATCGTTATTGACATCCGCCTTCCGGTTCGCACCGGCACCGACAGTCTTCCCATAGTTTTTGGCCACTTCCACGAGGTCATTGACGTTGACTTTACCATTCCCCGTCACATCCACCGTGAGCAACCGATACAAACTGATGTCGTTCTGACCAGGCCCTTTACCGGCGAGAATCTGCCCATGCGGCGAAAACGCTAAGCCAGTGTGCCCGTATCCCGTGAGCGTGGCTTTGAGAGCACCGGTATTCGGATTCCAGAGGCGGATAGTTTTGTCGGAACTCCCACTCGCCAGCGTCTGCCCATTCGGATGGAACGCTAACGTATTAACACTCTTGGTATGTCCCCGCAGCACGCGCCGGGTGCCGTGCGTATCCGGATTCCAGATCCGGACGGTGTCGTCACCACCCCCACTCGCGAGGATGCGGCCGTCCGGACTCCACGCCACGCATTCGACCCCCTCCGTATGCCCCCGCAGCACGGCGAAGTTGATACCGTTGTCTGGATTCCACAACCGCACCGTGCCATCACGACTCGCACTCGCCAGCGTCCTACCATCCGGACTCCACGCAACCGAGTAGACACTCTCCGTATGCCCCCGCAGCGTGCGCACATGCCGCAGGTTGTCTCTGTCACCCACATCCCAGATGCGGATAGTGTTGTCCCAACTCCCACTCGCCAGCACATAACTGTTCGGCTTGAAGGCGAGGCTGTCGACATAGTTTGTATGCCCCGACACGTCGCCGCGCCAGTCGCCATCCTCGCTATAGCGCATCCGAATGTCATGATTAATACGCCCACCATAGGCGATGAAGTGAGGGTCATGCGAGGGTAGCGCAACGGTGAGGACAAGATTGCCGACATCTTTTTCCCAGCGTTGTCTGCCGGTGGTGACATCCCAGGCGCGGAGGGTGTCGTCGCCACCCCCACTGATAAGCGTCCCGTCATCCTTGAAGGCTATCGCAATGACCGCGTCCGTGTGTCCAGTCAAAGTATCGGTGTGGACGTATTGTTGCGCGTTGGCAGTCGTCACTGCCATCGCCGCCGTCAACACCAGCGTTAAAAATAAAACCATTCCTCTTTTCATTATAATTCTCCTTATAGTAAATCCCCGGTAGGCGCGGTTTGCAACCGCGCCACCGGCAGTTGTGAGCAGACTGATGTGCCCACCCACGGTTCGGTTGCCTGAAGCAGGATTTCCAAGATGAGCAGGATTTTCAGGATGAGGAGTCTCCTGTCGTCGGAAACCTCTTTCCCGGTATGCGCGATCTCCCGCGCGTGATGTTTACCGAGCGCGCTTTGAATAAGCGATGCGTGCCTCATCCTGTTAATCCCGTTAATCCTGAAAATCCTGATTCAGACAGTTAATTGCGTTTCGTCCCCAGACAACGTGTCTGGGGGTTGCGGCGGGAGGTTGCGGCCGCCTTTCGGCGGTGCAGTGCCTCCCGTAAACGTGGAATGGAATCAAAAGTTGTAACTCGTGACAAGCCCGAATTTGAGATCGTATCCTTCAGTTTCCGAATCTCGCTTATACTGAACGGTGATTCCACCCGTAATTTTTGAAAAGAAGTTTTCTTTGGGTTCTGCTTTCGGGGAATCTGTTTTTTCTCTCAGATCCCCTAAATAGAAAAGACCCATCCCGGGCTCCACCTTCTGTTTTCCGTTAAACTGATAGTTATAACGGAAGAATGCGCCTACGCCAACCGTGTGTTCGCAGCGTTCAGGAACGTAAATCACATCAATGTGACCGCTCACTGTGCGAAACACTTCATAGTCCCCATCACGGGCTGTTGAGGTGCTTTCCACAGCCTGCATCGGTGAGTTCGGCGTTGCAGCAATCGTGGTAGTAACCTCAACTTGAGGGAGTTCTCTATAGTTACTCAGGGGAGCGAATCCGAGGGCGCATCCAAACAACCACTTTTCGCCCAATAACAGGTTACCGTGGAGAAATCCGGATAGCCCGCGCAGTCTCTCGTCTCTAATACCAATAGGAACCTTGGCATCTGATTCAAGCGCAACGAGTTTATACTCGCCATGACGATATCCAATCCTCGCCAGAGCCCACCAATAGGTAGAGGAAGGCGGTTCGGATTCCTCCGGAACGACTACTGGCGAATAGATAACGAATAAATGACCTCCCGCGTCGGATGAAATATCCTGACTCGCGAAGAGACTTGCGTAGCCATTTATCGCTTTTCCTTGCAACTCAAAACCGTACCGCCACGGCCTCCCTTCCTTGTGAAAGAAATAGTTGCCTTTTATGCTGCCATCAGCCGTGTTGAAATCAATAGTTCCTCCCTTGCAAGAGGGTTCTGGCGTTTTTGAAGTCTCCGTATCTGACGATTTCAGAGTCTTCGTATCTTTCCGACGCACCTGCTCTTTCAAAAAAGCCTGTGGGAAGATCAGTGAGGACGTTGCATTCGCATCCCCCAGAGAGGTTTGCGCCTGAACCTGCCCTACACAAATGAGAGAGCATAACGCGATAAGCATGGTTAACTGTCTCATGGTTCGTTTACCTCCAAGTCAATTACGGACAAACGCTTGTGAAAAAGCGGCGTTTGCCCCAATTCATTTTTTCGTAACTCGTTCCCCCTACCCCATCCGTATGCAGCGGAACGCACGCGCACATCGCGACGCAACAGAACGCGCAACGCAAAAACCCGCGCATCCTCTGTATGAGACAGAGGACGAACGGGCACGAAAGACCTGCCGAGTGTCACCATCGGCACTACGTTGTAAACTGGTAATCTTAGGAATCCCTGCGGCTGTAGGGGGGGGGCGATAGGGTCACTAACGAAGTGTCAACGCTACCAGGAGTTTTCCATGCAGGCGCGAAGGCGCGCCGCGCAGGGCTGACGGAGAAGAAGCCGTCGGTGCGCGGTGCATATCGTTTTTTGGTGTTACGATCGGTGCGTGCGTTCTGCATGTTTGTCCCTTTCTGATAGCGACTTGATAAGTCGTTGGGATGCCAATTGACGTAAATTATACCACAAAATTATTTTTATTGCAAATTTTTTCAATAAAAATAACTTTTTTGTGCTATTTTTGCGGTTTTCGGCACATTTTGCGCGTTTGGAGTGCTTTTTCCACGCGACTATCATTAATTATAGCAGCTATTCTAGTTTTTTGCAAGAAAAATTCGGACAGGCTATAGACATTAAGGTTATCCAGACCTAGAGAGTTTGTCACAGGAATAACAGCATAATCCTGCAAATCCTGCAAATCCCGTAAATCCTGCTTCAGACAATTGGCATGGCGAGGGACAGGCCCTCGCCCTACGGTATAGAAGGAGAGTTCTAGGCACGGCGCGGGACGGGCCCTGTCCCTACGCTTCGCGGCACGATTGCCTCTATCCTACCGTAGCGCGGGGTCCTGTCCCCCGCGATTTTTCCCTAAAACAGCAAATTCTGCCCACTCACCGCTTGCTATCAAATCCTGGAAATCCTGCTCATCTTGGAAATCCTGATTAGATTTGACAGAAACCTACCAATTATGCTAAAATGTCATAACAGAAAAACGGAACGCAAGGAGGAACTCCACATGAAACAACTCTGGTTCTTCACCTTCATTAGCATCGCACTGTTCGCTTTCGCTGAGGAAAAAACGGAGACGCAACTGCCAAAAATCGGCGATGAAGCACCGCTGTTTACACTCGAAGATGCCGAAGAAAAATCGCACAGGCTTGAGAAACTTCGCGGCAAAGTAGTCTTTCTCATCATGGGGAACCGGAAGATTCGCAAGGAAGACGATAAATGGGCGGCGGCGTTTCAGAAGGATTACGCCGAAGATAAACGGGTTGTCGCTTATATCATCGCCGATTTGCGGAGTGTGCCCGGTTTTATCCCCAAATGGTTCATCCGAAATCAATTGAAGAAAAATCCGCCGCCTGTCACGTTCCTGATGGATTGGAAGGGGCGCGTGCATGAACAATATCAGACAGAAAAGGAGAAGCCGAATCTCTATCTCATCTCGCCGAAGGGCATTCTTGTCTTCCATCGAAAAGCGGATTTTAAACCGAAAGTTTACGAGGAACTCAAAACGGAGATTGACGCGCTTTTGGCAGCCCTAAACGGAGAAAACTAATAGGACGGATAACGAACCCGATAGGCGCGGTTGCAAACCGCGCCCACCGACTAAATAGGTGAAGATCGGGCGATCTTGCCCTACAGATGGGAGCAGAATCAGAGGAGAACACGGAAGTCGCGTGAAGGTGCATGTCGTCTCCGAACTCTACAGATGGGAGCAGAATCAGAGGAGAACGTTAATTAATGAAATATCTTGTCACAGGTTGCGCGGGCTTTATCGGTTGGAAAGTGACTGAGTTTTTGCTCGCAGATGGGCACACCGTCCTCGGCGTGGATAATCTCAACGACGCTTACGATACCCAGGTCAAAACGTGGCGGCTCAATGAACTGCAGACTGCGAACTCAGGCGAGCTCGCACTACAGGAACGGGGCATCTTCCAATTCCATCGTTTGGACATCTGCGATAGGAACGCGCTGCACGACATATTCAAACGGGTGGATTTTGACGCGGTAATCAACCTCGCTGCGCGCGCGGGGGTGCGGCAATCCGTGGAGAACCCCTGGGTCTACGTTGATACGAACGTGACCGGCACACTGAATTTATTGGAACTTTGCCGTGAGTTCAATGTCAAAAAATTTGTCTTGGCTTCCACCTCTAGCCTCTACGGCGCAAACAACCCGCTCCCCTTCAGTGAAGATGCGAATACGGACGGACCGCTTTCACCTTACGCCGCCTCCAAAAAAGGTGCGGAGGCACTCTGCCACAGTTATCATCATCTCTACGATATTGACACGACGATTTTCCGCTTCTTTACCGTCTATGGGCCCGCGGGACGGCCGGATATGAGCGCGTTCCGATTTGTGAAATGGATCAGGGAGGGAGAACCTGTCACCGTTTACGGCGACGGAAAGCAGTCCTCACGCGATTACACGTATGTGGAAGACATCGCCCGCGGAGTCATCGCAGGCTTAAAACCCCTCGGTTACGAGGTTATTAACCTCGGTTCGGATAGTCCCATCGTGTTGATTGACACAATCCGCCTGATAGAGGAGCTCGTCGGCAAGAAGGCGAACCTTGAGCATCGTCCGTTTCATCCCGCGGATGTCCGCGAGACCTGGGCAGACATCCGAAAAGCGGAACGGCTTTTGGGATGGCGGCCGCAAGTCGCGTTTCGCGAAGGCATCGCGGCGTTGGTGAAGTGGTATCAGGAAAATCGCGAGTGGGTCAAAGTTATTCCGGTAGGCGCGGTTTGAAACCGCGTCCGCACTCCAGTTATCACAAAAAAAGCACCCCACATCGGCCAAAGATATTCTGGTAGGCGCGGTTTTCAACCGCGCTTGTCCTCCACCTATCACAAAAAAAGCACCCCACATCGGCCAAAGATATTCTGGTAGGCGCGGTTTTCAACCGCGCCTGTCCTCTAACTCTCACAAAAAAAGCACCCACATCGGAATTTCACCGACCGCATAGGTTGCCAGCGGCGAGAGTTCCCCACTTCCTCCATCAATACGATAGGTAGCCAGTTTCCCCGAGCCTTGCCCACCGGCGAACAGAAAACTCCCGGTCTCGTCAATGTTGAAAACGCGCGGTGTCGGTTCAGTCGGCTGGTGTCCAATGGCGGTTAATTGCCCACTTTCCTCATCAATGGCGAACTCGGCGATGCTGTCGTGTCCGCGGTTAGAGACGTAGAGAAACTTCCCGTTAGGCGTGATGTGAATCTGCGCGCAAGTGTTATCCCCATCAAAATCTGCAGGCAGCGTGGAGAGCGTCTGCAGATGCGACAAACTCCCATCCGTCTCGTCAACTTCATAAACGCTGGCACTTGAACCTTGTTCATCGGAACAATAGAGGCGCGGTTTGTGTGCATCCAAGCAGTAATGGCGCGGGCCAATCGGTTCCTCCGGGCTCAGATGCCCGACAGGATTTTCGGTGAGTCTACCCATCTCTTCGTCAAAATGGAACTGATAGATGGCATTTCTCGGCATAGTATGCGGCACGTAGACGAATCGGTTTGATGCATCTGTCTCGATGCAGTGCGCGTGCGGCGCGGTATCCACCGTTTGGAGCAGTTCTCCCACGGTTTTGTCTTCGCGGATTGCATGCACAGTCACCTTTCCTGCGCCGTAATAGGCGGAGAGCAGATAGTTCCCCGTTTTGTCCGGCGCGATGTAGCACGTGTCCGCGTCCAATTGGATTGTGCGAAAAAGGATGAGTTGCTTGGCGCGCGCGTCAATGCGGAAACTGGCGATTTCTCGGCTGGAACGGAGTCCCGCGTAGAGATATTCACCGCACGGCGCGAGTGCCAATGGCCCCGGCGAACCGCTCACCGCAATGTCTTCCTGAAATTCAATCGCGCCGGTTCCTGCGTCCAGCGTGTAAATGGCAATTCTATTTTCTCCAGCAATGGAGAGATAAACGTGAGTTTGCATTTTTCTCCTTTAGAAATTTTACCACCGTTAGAAAGTTTAGCACCGTAGGGCGCGGGCCTGTCCCTCGCTGTGTTACTTTGTAGGAAACCTCTGTTTGAGCTCAGGCGAGCTCAAACTACAGAATAAACTCGCTTTGAGATTAGGCGAGCTCAAACTACAGAATAAACTCGCCGTGTTACTTTGTAGGAGAGCCCTCCCGGTCTCGAACATTTTCAGTAGCGCGAGGGCCTGTCCCTCGCCTTGCTGATGCTGTCGAAACGGCTCGCGGGGGACAGGCCCCCGCGCTACCGGATAGACGAACAACTCAGGCAATCCCAAACTACAAACGTTCAAAAATCCCAGCAGCCCCCATTCCTCCACCAACACACATCGTCACTAGCCCGTATCGGTAGTCTTGCCGATGCATTTCGTGAATCAGACTTACCGTCAGTTTTGTCCCCGTGCAACCGAGGGGGTGCCCTAGCGCGATTGCCCCGCCGTTCGGATTCACCTTTTGCGCCGGCAATTCTGCATCTTGGATCACGGCGAGTGCCTGCACGGCAAACGCTTCGTTCAGTTCGATCACGTCTAAATCCGCCAGCGTTAACCCTGCGGATTGGAGTGCCTTTGGGATTGCTGGCACGGGACCGATTCCCATAATCTCCGGTGGAACGCCCGCGGTGGCGTAACTGACAAACCGTGCCAAAGGGATATACCCCTCGGCTTCTGCGCGTTCGGCGGACATCAGAACGACAGCCGCCGCGCCATCGCTCATCTGTGAGGCGTTGCCCGCTGTCACTGTGCCATCTTCACGAAAAACGGGTTTGAGGGATGCCAACGCTTCCGGTGACGTATCGCGCCTCACGCCTTCATCTGTATCAAACACCCGCCCCGTTTTTTCTACCTCTATCGGCACAATTTCCGCACGAAATTTACCCTTATCAATTGCCTGAACCGCCTTGCGATGACTCTCCAAGGCGAACGTATCTTGTGACTCGCGCGAGATGTTGTATTTCTGCGCGAGGTTTTCCGCTGTCAATCCCATGCTGAGATACGCCTCTGGTGCGTGTTCCATCAGATACGGATTTGGCGAGAGGTTCGCCGCGAACGGCACGCGGCTCATGCTCTCCACACCGCCCGCGAGGACAACTTCCGCGCGCCCAGCCAAAATGCTCTCTGCACCCACCGCGATGGATTCCAAACCGGATGCACAGAATCTATTGAGTGTCATCGCCGGCACGGAGACAGGCAATCCGGCGCGTAAACTCGCCACCCGCGCGATGTTGTAACCCTGCTCTCCCTCCGGCGAAGCACACCCGATGATGACATCATCGATCGCCGCTGGCTCAAGGTTTGATAGTCTTTCAACAGCATCGCGGATGGCGACAGCGGCGAGTTCATCAGGACGCGTGTCTTTCAGTGTCCCTCTTCCCGCTTTGCCGACAGCGGTGCGCACTGCAGATACGATAACGACGTTTTTCATTCTTTCCCTCCCGATGAGCGACTCCACCGCGTCAAATAATTCCCGATGGTATCTTGGATGCGCCGCGCAGGGGCCGCTGGACCGGCGTAATGACTGATAAGGATGCTGAACGCCAGCACTTCGCCATCTGCAGTGACGGTATAGCCTGCCAGCGCGGAA
The DNA here is from genome assembly GCA_003635305.1 of Candidatus Poribacteria bacterium. Taxonomy (GTDB): domain Bacteria; phylum Poribacteria; class WGA-4E; order WGA-4E; family WGA-3G; genus AGPOR5. The sequence goes on from PYJE01000200.1 coordinate 26,629, forward strand.
ACGCCGCTTAAGGTGCCTGTTTTCGCGCGCAGTGCTTTCTCGGCGCGCATCCCCTTCATCCGATTTTTCAACGTCCCATCAACGCCGGCAATCGGCAGCGATGCCACATAGTCCGGCATCAGTTCAAAATCGTTGTAAACAAAAACGAGTAGGTTCACTAGCAATTCCGCCGTGACGAGGTTGTAACGAGAGAGTCCT
>PYJE01000200.1:26846-27150 GCA_003635305.1 Candidatus Poribacteria bacterium
CGGCAATAGTGTAGCGAGTGCCGCGCCGCCGAGCCCTGTCGCGCACTTGCCAAAAAATTGGCGGCGCGTCTCAAGTTTTAGATATTCTTTAATCGCATCCATGGGTTTCACTCCAATAATACCAAATCAAGCTCCCTAAGTCTGTAGGTTGCGATCGCCTGATCGCAACAGGTTTCACTCCAATAATACCAAATCAAGCTCAGTAGGAGAGCCCTCCCGCGTCTCGACGCGTTAGGTATCGGGACAGGGATGTCCCTCCTACTTGTTCACCACTTCGTCTAGATTCAGAATCAGGTTCGCAATC
>PYJE01000200.1:27170-89769 GCA_003635305.1 Candidatus Poribacteria bacterium
CATCAACGCCGGCAATCGGCAGCGATGCCACATAGTCCGGCATCAGTTCAAAATCGTTGTAAACAAAAACGAGTAGGTTCACTAGCAATTCCGCCGTGACGAGGTTGTAACGAGAGAGCCCTGAGCCGTCCACAACCCGAAACCCCGAGCCCATCTCCTCCAAAAATTCGCCGATGACTTGCCTCCCTTTTTGCCAAGTCCCCGGTTCACCTTTCACTTCCGCACCGAGGGTTTTGAAAATCAATTCGGCGATGACGTTATCACTCGGCTTGTTCATCAACCTGAGGATATCCATCAGCGGCGGCGACAGATGCGTGGCAATAACGACAGCACCCGATGGCACAGTGCCGTGCGATACCTCTCCGTTGACAACGATGCCTTCTTGCTGCAGCCTCGTCTTCAGCACAGTGCCGCAGGCGAGGGCTCTATCCTCAACGGTGCTGCCTCGGAGGGATAACGCGCTGAGTCGCAACGGTTTATCGTCCCACATCCAGCCGGGCCCTTCCCGCACAGCGTCAAGATACGTTTCATCAACGACGATACCACCGCAGACCGATTGAACACCAGCATCGCGTAACGCGATAACCATTTTCTCCAAATCGCCTTCTTGGAGAACCGGGCTTGCCTTGCCTTTGAGGTAGACATTCCCTGCCACGCGCTCATTAACGATGGTATCGGCATAAAGCGTCGTTTCAAACCGAAAGGCACTCCCCAATTTCGTCAAAGCCGCTGCCGCCGTGATGAGTTTCATCGTGGAAGCAGGATGGTGAAACTTGTGGGCGTTTTTGGTATAAAGCACTTCTCCTGTCTTAACAGCGACAACCTTGATACCGAGATGCGCCGACGTGAGGAGTGCATCTTGTAAAACGCTGTCGATCTCTGCTTGTAGGTTTGCGTGCGGATGGATTGTTACGTTCGGTGTTGTGGTGGATATCCCACAACCTACGAGTAGCAACGCGACACAGCAGAGAAACATCATCGTGAAGGTTTTCATGGGGTTAATGATAACAGATTTTGTTGAATTAAGAAAGGGAAATCTGAAGCAGGATTTCCAAGATTAGAGGATTTGCAGGATTAGGAGATCTCTCGGCGCAGTTAAGGTTGTCTCTCCGGTAGGAGAGCCCTCCCGCGTCTCGGCCCCCCGTATGCGCGGTTTCAAACCGCGCATACCAGAGGGTTACCATAGGGCGCGGTTTGAAACCGCGCCTACCAGAGGGTGCCCGTAGGGCGAGGGCCTGTCCCTCGCCACGCATAGATCTCCTTTTTCATGCCACGCATAGATCTCCTTTTTCATGTGCACCGGCCCCACTCTGTAAGTCAAGATCGCCTGATCTTGACCCCTCTCCATTTTTTATCTTTGACATTTTTTGCACAATTTGCTAACATAACGCCATGACTTAAATCACCGACAACGCTTATGGAAATCCTATCAGTGGTGCTCGTCTGAAGACCTATTTGCGATCAGGCGATCGCAAACTACAGAATGTCCGTTTTTAATGACAACCGCGGCAATTAGAGACGGGCCCATTCTCTGTAGGTGGTGCTCGCCTGATCTTGACCTGTTTGCGATCGGGCGATCTCAAACTACAGAATAAGATCGCCTAATCGCCTCGCAACGCCTGATTGAATCACAATGCCACCCGCTTTTGTAGGCGAGCAAAGGAGCATTTTTGATGATGAAATATGAAAACACGCCGACGTTAGCAGCGGTGCTTTTAACCCTACTGCTAACCGCCACGCTAGCACTGACACCTGCTACCGCCCAGGATTACCAGCGGTGGGAATTACCCGAAGGTGCAACCCTCCGCCTCGGCAAAGGCGGCATCAGCGGCGATATTACGTATTCTCCCGATGGTACCCTGCTCGCCGTTGCGACTTCCATCGGGATTTGGCTCTACGATACAGCAACTTACAACGAAGTGGCACTGCTCACCAGACACACCGACCGTGTTTGGAGCGTTGCGTTCAGTCCGGATGGCACCACCCTTGCCTCGGGGAGTTCGGAAAACACCGTCAACACCGTCCGGTTGTGGGATATCGCCACCGGCAAAACCCGCCAAACCCTCCAAGGATACACCGGCAATGTCGAGAGCCTTGCGTTCAGTCCGGATGGACAAACACTCGCCAGTGGTGCTGGTTACGACTACCTCGTCCAATTGTGGAATGTCGCCGCCGGGGAACCCCGCCACTTCCTCCCCGGACACACCGACTATGTTTCTAGCGTTGCGTTCAGCCCGGATGGACAAACGCTCGCCTCGGGGAGTCACGACCGCACCGTCCGGTTGTGGGATATCGCCACCGGCAAAACCCGCCAAATCCTCCGACACACCGGCAATGTCGAGAGCGTTGCGTTCAGTCCGGATGGACAAACACTCGCCAGTAGGAGTTGGAACGACCCCATCGTCCGGTTGTGGGATATCGCCACCGGTGAAATCCGCCAAACCCTCCCCGGACACACCGACTATGTTTCTAGCGTTGCGTTCAGTCCGGATGGACAAACACTCGCCAGTGGCAGTTGGGATGAGACTATCCACCTGTGGGATACAAACACCGGCGACACGCTAACCACCCTCACCGGGCATACGGCCCCTGTCTATAGCGTCGTCTTCAGTCCGGATGGAAAAACACTCGCCAGTGGGAGTAGGGACGGTACCATCCGCCTGTGGGATGTCGCCACGGGCGACACACGCCACACCCGCACCGGGCATACGAACTGGGTCGAGAGCGTTGCGTTCAGTCCGGATGGAAAAACACTCGCCAGTGGCAGTGGGGACGACACCGTCCGGCTGTGGAACGGCACCACCGGTGAAATCCGCCACACTCTCACCGGACACACCAATTCGGTCACTAGCGTTGCGTTCAGTCCGGATGGAAAAACACTCGCCAGTGGCGGTGCTTACGACCGCCTCGTCCGGCTGTGGGACGGCACCACCGGTGAACCTCGTCAAACCCTCCACGGACACACCGTCGGTGTTTGGAGCGTTGCGTTCAGTCCGGATGGACAAACACTCGCCAGTAGCAGTGAAGATGGCACCATCTGGCTGTGGAACATCACCACCGGCGCAATCCGCGACATCCTCCACGGACACACTTGGCACTGCGAGAGCGTTGCGTTCAGTCCGGATGGCACCACCCTTGCCTCGGGGAGTAGTTGGGACAAAACCGTCCGGTTGTGGGATATCGCCACCGGCGAGATACGCCGCACCCTCATCGGGCATGCCTACAGTGTCGTCTTCAGTCCCGATGGCAAAATACTCGCCATTGGGAGTTCGGACGGTACCATCCGCCTGTTGGATATGGCCTCGGGCGACACACGCTACACCCGCACCGGGCATACGGCCAGTGTCAATAGCGTCGTCTTCAGTCCGGATGGCACCACCCTCGCCAGTGGGAATGATGACGCAACCATCCGCCTGTGGGATGTGGCTACCGGCAAGATGCTATACACCCTCACCGGGCATACGTCCGTTGTCTTAAGCGTCGTCTTCAGTCCGGATGGCACCACCCTCGCCAGTGGGAGTGATGATGGCACGGTGCTCCTCTGGAACCTCGCGCCGCCTGCCGCCACACTCGAACCTGTCGCCAAAGATATCAACGGCGATGGCGTTGTCAACATTCAGGACTTAACGCTCGTCGCCGCGCAGTTCGGGGAAACAGGCGAAGACATCCCTGCCGATGTCAACGGGGATGGCGTGGTTGACATTCAGGATTTGGTGTTGGTGGCAGCGGCGTTTGGGGAGGCAGCCGCCGCGCCGATGTTCGCGCAGGCAGAGAACCTTGAGTTCGGAAGGGGCATCGAGACCTGGAGGTCTCTCCTACAAGGAGAAAGCGTCGAGACCGGGGGCCTACAAGCGGCAGACGTGCAACAGTGGCTCACGCAGGCGCGGCAGATGCACCTCACCACGCCCGCGTATCGGCGCGGCATTGCCGTGCTTGAGCAGTTCCTCGCCGCACTCAGTAGGAGGGACATCCCTGTCCCGAAAGAGACTGCATTGCTTGCCAACTACCCGAATCCGTTTAACCCGGAAACGTGGATACCGTACGAATTGGCGGCCGCCGCCGAGGTGACGCTGACTATCCACGCTGCAGATGGGAGACTCGTCCGCACTTTAGCATTAGGTCAACTACCCGCCGGCACCTACCAGAGCCGCTCTCGCGCCGCCTATTGGGATGGCCGGAATGCGCAGGGAGAACCGGTTGCAAGCGGTGTCTATTTCTATACGCTGCAAGCCGGAGATTTCTCGGCGACGCGGAAGATGGTGATTCGGAAGTAGGAGGGACCTCCTGGTCTCGATGCCCCGGTAGGCGCGGTTACAAACCGCGCCTACCAGAGGGTTACCATAGGGCGCGGTTTGAAACCGCGCCTACCAGAGGGTGCCCGTAGGGCGAGGGCCTGTCCCTCGCCACGCATCGATCTCCTTTTTCATGTGCACCGGCCCCACTCTGTAAGTCAAGATCGCCTGATCTTGACCCCTCTCCATTTTTTATCTTTGACATTTTTTGCACAATTTGCTAACATAACGCCATGGCTTAAATCACCGCCAACGCCTCTGGAAATCCTACTTGATCTGTTTGCGATCAGGCGATCGCAAACTACAGAGTGTCGATTTTTCATGTGCCCCGGCCCCACTCTGCAGGTCAAGATCGCCCGATCTTGACCTGTTTGCGAACAACTGGCACGTGTGCCAGATTTTCAGGCGAGCGCAAACTACAGAATAAGAGACAGGCCCCGCGCTACGTGATTCGGTATAGAAAGAAGAAACTTCACCTCAACAAGAGCCCTCGCATCCTGAAAATCCTATAATCTTGGAAATCCTGCTTCAGACAGGAACCTCTGTCCAACCCACACTTCCCCGAATTGCATCAATCGCGATTTGATAACGCCACCCATCGTGAAGCGTCAAATACGGTTCGTGCGGACGATTTTCAATGTCGGCTAGGAAGTCGCGAACAAGCGCGGTCCACTTGTTTTGGATGTCATCGCCGATGCGCGGAAGGGCATCTGAAAACGCCTGCGGAATAGGTAATTCCTCTACTGTATCACCGCGATATCGGGTAACCGGCGATAAGATGTGTCCGCCTCGTCCGACGAGCGTGCCTTCTGTCCCGTAGAAATACCAGCCGCCGCTGGGAGATTTTGTCGGCACACCTGGCTTCGGCCGCATCGTCACGAGGACAGGATTTTCCGTTCCTCCCAATTTGAAGAGTGCCGAATATCCCACCTCTGCGTCGCACTCGCGCCACTCCAATTTGGCAGCCTCCTCCATCGTAATCTCTTTGCTGCGCCAGACCCGGAAGTCGCGTATCTCTGGCACGACAGGTGCTTTTCTCGGCGCGAATCTCGCCTCGCCAACGGCGGAGACTACTTGCTGTCCCGTCATCTTTTCAAGCATGCCGAGTTGGTGCGTGAGCCCATTGTTAAGCGCGCCGCCGCCGTGCGCAAGGGAGTTCATCCAATTCCACGGCCTCACCCTGTTCGTCGGAGTTCCCGGAAGTCGACGGGTGTATCCGATGTCAACCTCTTTGAGTTCGCCGATGCTCCGTTGCTGCGTAATCAGGTGTCGGACATACGCAACACTCGGTTCATACAGATGCGTCGCGGCGAAGGCGTGTTTGACCCCGGCCTCTTTGACGAGCGTGTAGAGTCTTCCCGCTTCCGCGGCGGTGAGTGCCAACGGCTTTTCGCAGATAATATGGCAGCCGAGTTGCGCCGCTAATTCGATCGGTTCGCTGCGCAAAATCGCAGGAGTCGTGATAGCGACGATGTCCGGGCGGTGTTTAAGCAGGCTCTCGCGCCAATCAATGGAGGCTTCGGGGATACCTAACCGGTTGGCGTGTTTTTGCACGATATCAAGTTTGCGTGCACATAAGGCGAGGACTTTGACACCGTAATGTTGAAAAGCATTGGTGTGTCCTTCGGCAGACCAGCCTGCGCCGACGATGACTGCCGTTAAGTGGTTTGAGCGCATTCCTTTGAAAATCCTTTCGTCAGATTGTCAGAGTAGATGTTGCAACACATGGGCGAAAACTAGGGCATCCGCCATTACGTTCTAGGGGACAGGCGTTAACTCCGGCTGGCTAGCTTATTCGCGAAAATGCTGATGAGGCCGCCGAGCATGAGATAGCCTAAGATAACCTCAACCGTCACAAGGAAGCGCGCGGGGCCGTTCTCCGCGACGACATCGCCGAATCCGAGGGTGGTAAAGGTGACGACGCTGAAGTAAAAAGCACTGCCAAACGTGAGCCGGGAACCAGCGGCATCTCCTGCGTTTTGAATGATATTGGGGGCAAAATCGCCCAACTCAAAATTCTCTAACACCGGTGGAAAAATCGAATAAGCCCCAGCGAACACCACGGCGAGGAAGAGGGACCAGAACGCCCAAAGCCCTAAGCTGCGTCCATAATCGGAACTCCATCGCCAGAGTTGTGCGCCGAGAGGGCTCCGCTGTTTGAAAACACGGATGAACTGCTGGTCTGCCACATATCGCTTGAAGAATGGGTTGGAGACTTCGTCGACATGATGGCTATCTAAATAGAATTCGGTTGGCGGACGCGCGTCGCGTTTCCACTTGTTCTGAAACCATTGTTGCAGCGTATCGGACATGAAGCGAATGTCGCGATAAGAGGCGACAAAGGCAAAGCGCGCGGAAGTAAAGTCCGCTGTCGTTCCGAACGTTGCTTGTTCAAAGGTTACCGTATCACTGAAGCGCGTGTAACTGAAGTCCAACGCCTGTTGGAAGACAGTCTGCCCAAAATGTCCCACGCCGTGGAAGCGAGTTTTCCCAAAAATCGCGCCGTCTTGGAATTCAACCTCGTTGAAATCGGCCATGTCGTGAAAATTCGCCTGCCAAAAGTTTACCTCGTCTTGGAAAACGGCACTCCGAAAACTGACCCGGGCGCGGAACTCCGCTTGCCCGAAATCGCAGTGCCCTTGGAACGTAGAACCCCGAAAATCGACAGGCTCTTGGAACACAGTTTCGCTGAAGACGAGCTCTTTTCGGAACGCGGTCTTGGGGAATTTGACGAGATTTTCAAAGGTGCAGTGAATACACACGATGTCTTTATCCAGAATGAGCGCGCCGTTCTCGTCCTTTTCAAGCGAGAGGGAAGCGATGTCAACAACGCCTTCAACGGTGCAACTCGTCAAAAAGACGCTCTCATATTCATCCCCTTCTAATGCCTCAAGCAAGGTGGCTGCATCAATTTTATCTTCAAGGTTCTGGTACAGCATTGAATCTCCTTATCGGATGCGGGACCTCCTTATCCCGCTTATTTGGGTAGAGAGGGACATCCCTGTTCTGGTAAATACCTTGTTGCGCGGTTTCAAACCGCGCCTACGGCTTGCAGAGAGGGACATCCCTGTTCTGGTAAATACGCTCCCAAGACAGGGAGAGTTCTCCTACACACATGTCGAGACTGGAAGCTAAGCGTCTGTAGTTTACGATCGCCAGATCGCAAAGCTCTCCTACGCACGTATCGAGTCTGTAGTTTGCGATCGCCAGATCGCAAAGCTCTCCTACGCGCGTGTCGAGACCAGGAGGCCTCTCCTACCCAACGGAACGGAAGAGGGCCCGCGGCGTTGCGGGCCCCACCGACGTTTATGCTAACACTTCGGTGACAATCCGCGCTTTATCCTCAACGCCTGTCAACCGATGATCGAGCCCCTGGAACTTGAACGTTAACCGTTCGTGGTCGATGCCAAGTTGATGCAGAATCGTCGCGTTCAAATCTCGGATATGAACGGGATCCCGGACGATATTGTAACTGAAATCGTCGGTCTCACCGTGAACGACTCCGCCTTTGATGCCGCCGCCTGCCATCCAATGCGTGAAGCATTTCGGATGATGGTCCCGCCCATAGTTATCTCGGCTAAGTTTGCCTTGACAGTAAACCGTGCGTCCGAATTCGCCGCCCCAAGCGACTAACGTTTCATCCAACATGCCGCGCTGCTTCAGGTCTTGGACAAGCGCGGTTGACGGCTGATCGATGTCGCGGGCCTGATTCCGAATATTCTTGGGCAGGTCGCCGTGCTGGTCCCACCCGCGATGGAAAATTTGGACTAAGCGCACATCCCGCTCCATCATCCGGCGCGCAAGGATACAGCAGTGTGCAAACGTGCCCGGTTTATGCACATCAGGACCATACATCTCCAAGATGTTTGACGGCTCATCTTTAAGGTCGATGAGCTCCGGAACAGAGGACTGCATCCGGAATGCCATCTCATACTGCGAAATGCGCGCATGCGTCTCCGGATCACCCACTTCCTCATAGAGTTTCTGATTCAAGTCTACCAGGGCATCCAGCATCCGCTTCCGTGCGTTTTCACTCACCCCTTTCGGGTTCGAGAGAAATAGCACCGGATCGCCGTGACTGCGAAGTAGCACGCCCTGGTGTTCAGAAGGCAGGAATCCAGAGCCCCACAAGCGGTTATAGAGAGCCTGCGCGCCCTTTGGCCCAGACCACGTCGCGTTCATCACAATGAAAGCGGGCAGGTTCCTGTTTTCACTGCCGAGTCCATAGCTAAGCCATGCGCCGAGACTCGGTTTCCCCGGACTCTCATCACCTGTGCAAATGTAAGTGATGGCCGGATCGTGATTAATCGCCTCCGTATGCACCGTCTTGATAAACGCCAGATCCTTCACCATCGTGGCGGTGTGCGGCAGCAACTCGCTGAGCCAGACCCCATCGCCGCCGTTATCATACTGCTTGAATTCAAAGATAGATGGCGCGATAGGGAACTTATCTTGCCCCGATGTCATCGTTGTCAGGCGTTGCCCCATGCGGATGGACTCCGGCAGATCGGTGTCAAACCATTCGCCCATCTTCGGTTTGTAGTCAAACAGGTCGAGTTGTGATGGCGCGCCGGACATGAAGAGGTAAATCGCGCGCTTCGCCTTCGGTGCGAAGTGCGGCAGTTCAGGCAAGCCGCCGAATCGCGGCGCGGCGGCCTGGCTCTCCAGCGCATTCACGACGGTGTTCGGCAATAGTGTAGCGAGTGCCGCGCCGCCGAGCCCTGTCGCGCACTTGCCAAAAAATTGGCGGCGCGTCTCAAGTTTTAGATATTCTTTAATCGCATCCATGGGTTTCACTCCAATAATACCAAATCAAGCTCAGTAGGAGAGCCCTCCCGCGTCTCGATGCGTTAGGTATCGGGACAGGGATGTCCCTCCTACTTGTTCACCACTTCGTCTAGATTCAGAATCAGGTTCGCAATCAGTGTCCATGCGGCGACTTCAACTGCGTCTAAAGTCTCATCGGATGCCGATTCCCCGACTTGGACGAGTTCCGTTGCCGCCTCTGGATTAGCTGCAAGTTCTTCCGTTTGCGCTTCCAACGTCGCGAGGAGCAGTGCCGCTTCATCTGACTTTGGCAGCCTAGCTGTGGCTATCTCAAAGGCATAAGCGATGCGCGCCTGTGATGTCGTTCCGCCTTCGTTGAGGATGCGTTCGGCAAAGGCACGCGCAGCCTCAAAATACTGCGGGTCATTCATCAACATTAACGCCTGCATCGGCGTATTAGTTCGTTCGCGTCTGACTGTGCAGGATTCGCGCGAAGGCGCGTCCAAGATGTTCATCTGTGGCGGCGGCGAGGTGCGCTTCCAGAACGTATAGAGACTCCGGCGATGCACTTTATCAGGGCCCGTATCTTGGACAAACTTGTCGGTATTAGAGCCCGTAAACCCAACGGCGGCCCAAAGCCCATCGGGTTGTGGTGGTTTGACACTCGGCCCGCCGATATAGGTATACAACAAACCACTAACAGCGAGGGCGTTATCGCGCAAGGTCTCCGCATCAAGGCGGAACCGCGGGCCACGGGAAAGAAGGCGGTTATCCGCATCCAATTCCAATTTTCTCGCCGTTATCTGCGCGCTCTGCCGATAAGTCGCGGAAGTCAGCATCAACTTCAGCATCTGCTGGACATCCCACCCGGAGGCGATGAATTCGGTGGCGAGCCAATCCAGTAGTTCCGGATGCACCGGCGGTATGCCTTGCGTGCCAAAGTCCTCGGCGGTTTTCACGATGCCCGTGCCGAACAGGTTCTGCCAGAACCGGTTAATCGTCACTCGCGCCGTGAGCGGATGCTCCGGTGAAAGCAGCCATTTGGCGAGGGATAGACGATTCGGCGCAGCATCGGCCGCCATCGGCGGCAGTGCTGCAGGCGTTTGCGGATACACCTGTTCGCCGCGGCGTTCATACTCACCACGCTCCAAAACATAAGCACCGCGCGGCTCTGTCCGCTCTTGCATGACAAGCGTCGTCGTCAGAGAAGCGTCCAGCGTATTCCGTTTTTGTCGCACCTCGGCCAACTCAGCAAAGAGTGCCTTCAAGTCGGCATCCTGCGTGACGTTCCCTCGGTAATAGTCGCGAATCTGTGCTTGCGGTGCTTCTTCACGTTCGCCGCGGGAAGTCGCCGCGATGTCCACAATGTCCGCCGGCACCAGCGGCACATCGGTTTCAATGCGGAAGTAGAAACCGGAAGGACCGGAATAGTTGACAACCTTGAGGAGTAAGGCGTTGTTACCGGGGTTAAGCTGCACCTGAAGTTGCTCCTGCTCTGCCGCTGCATCGCGCTGGACGTTTTTGGCGAAAATCTCCGTGTCGTTCATCCAGACTTTCAGCGCATCGCCGCTGCCGATATGCAAAAGTGCCTTCTGCCGCGTGGCAGAATTGATGTTCCGATGGAGATAGGTAGCACTGTTTTCGCCCACGATGTCGTTATGCACCTGCGCATCAATCCAATGCGTTTGCTGTGCCCACTTCAAGGTTTTGCCGCCGAAGGTGAACTCATCGCCTGTTTTGACAGGTTTTGTCTCCGGTTCGTAAACTTGATAAAAGGCGAGATTGCCATGCGCAGCGGTGAAAGGGCCGACAGAATGCCAATTCCCTAATGTCATTTTGGAGCCTACTGGGTAAATCGTCGGCGCGTCTGTAACTGCAAGCCGGAACCGGCCGAACTGTTTGTGCCTCAAGTCATACTCATGCTTAAGGCGAATCTTCAATGCGCCGCCTTCACTCCCGAAGGGTGTTGCGACGAGGAAGATTGCCTGCCGATTCTCCTGTCGTCTGTCCAGGGCCCATCCCGTTTCCGGTTTATCGTCAATTGCATTTGCGACGACAAAGTCCCCGCCGGCCTGCTCGTGGTCTGCCCAGGAACGCACTATCGGAATCGGTGTCCACACTTCTGCGTCAGCCGCCGTGGCGATTTCCAATGAGAAATCGGTGAGGACGACGTTGCTATTATTGCTTCTGCCAACACCACCTTTCGGCAGAGATTTGTGCTTAATGCCTTCCAACCGAACGGCACTCCATTGGTTTCCGGCAGGCAGTTCCGCAACGATTTCATAAGTCTCCTGTTCCGGGTTCGTGCCGCTGGCGAGGATAGAATTATCCTCAAGCAGTTCCAACGTCGCGCCGCCTTTTGAGTGCATCTCGGTAGGTTTCAGGAGCGTCCAGCGCGGCATCCTGTTTTCCCAAGCGATTTGCGTTGCATCGACTCCGGGGATAGGTGCCTTCGTCTGGGCATCCAATTCACCGATTTGCGCGTCAAACGCGGCGAGTTCTGCTTCCTGTTCCGGTGTCGGCAATTTCACGACAGGCGGCGAATCCTTGCGGTTGCCATCCATCGCTTTTTCGGTGATGTTGTTGAAATACGCGTAGAGTTGATAAAACTCCTTCTGCGTAATCGCGTCATACTTGTGGTCATGGCATTGTGCGCATCCGACAGTTAACCCCATCCAGACGGTGCCAGTCGTATTCGCCCTGTCTACGGCGTATCGGACATAGTATTCCTCGTCAATGGAACCCCCTTCGCTCGTCGTCACGTGGCATCGGTTGAAGCCGGTGGCGATGCGCTGTTCAAGCGTCGGTTCAGGCAGCAAATCCCCGGCGAGTTGCTCAATCGTAAACCGATCGAACGGCATATTGGCGTTGAAGGCATCGATTACCCAGTCTCGATAGGGCCACATTTCGCGGTAGTTATCCAGATGCAGTCCGTGCGTATCGCCATAGCGCGCCGCATCGAGCCAGAACCGTGCGACATGTTCGCCGTATTCAGGCTTCGCCATGAAGGCATCGATGAGTTTCTCATAAGCGTCGGGAGAATCGTCTGCGAGGAACTGATGCACCTCTTCGCGCGTCGGCGGTAAACCGGTTAGATCGAAGCTGAGCCGTCGGATGAGCGTCCGCTTGTCAGCTTCTTGCGCGGGCGTTAATCCCTCTGCTTCCAGTCGCGCGAGGATAAACGCGTCGACAGGGTTACGCACCCAGTCGCCGTTTTTAACAGTTGGCGGCGTTGGACGCGTCGGTGTGGTGAATGCCCAGTGTTCCTCCCACGTCGCGCCATCGCGTATCCACTGCGCGAGCATCTCCACCTGCGTCGGCGTGAGCGTCTTATTGAAATCCGCCGGCGGCATGCGATAATTGTCATCGTCAGCGGTGATACGCCGATAGAGCTCACTCTCATCTGGGTTCCCGGGGACGATTATCGGATACCCACTCGGTTCAGAAAACGCGCCTGCTTTCGTATCCAGCCGCAGTTCCGCTTGCCGAGCCTTTTCGTCGGGCCCGTGACAAGCATAGCAGTTATCAGCGAGAATTGGACGAATATCGAGGTTGTAATTCAGTTCCGTTTGCGCCGCTCGTCTGCCGGGTTCAGCGGATGCCATCGGTAAGATAGCGAGGCAGCATACCAACGCGAGTAGTAGTGGAACGGTGTTTTTAGCAATGTTCACGATAGCTATCTCCTATTTTCTCAATGAGCCAAACGTTTACGCGTAATTTTACATTTTACAAAAATGCTGATTTTTTGTCAAACATTTTTTGTTGACATTACTGTCCGTCGATTTTCTCAAAAACGATTTTCTCAAAAATGACAACGTGCTGCCACGGTAAATCGTCGTGTGTCTCCACCCAGACTAACGGATGCGGCGTTGCCTCCTTGATTACCTGCAGTTCACTCATCTTGTGCAGCGGCTTAATAGGCACGGTATCATCCTCGGCGCGGTATTCCACGAAAACGACGCGGCCTCCCGGTTTCAGCGCGCGACAGAGGTTTTCCATCATCTCATACGGATGCGAGAATTCATGATAGACATCTACCATAATCGCCAAATCTACCGAATTCTCCGGTAGCCTCGGGTCTGTGATAGTGCCTAACACGCCTTTGACGTTCGTAATGCCAGCCGCTGTCATCTGTTCGGCGAGCAAATCCAGCATCTCCTGCTGAATATCAACCCCGTAGACGATACCTTCGTCCCCAATTTTCGGTGCGATGCGCCGGGCGATATACCCTGTGCCGACACCGATATCGGCGACGACATCGCCCGGTTTAAGGTTCAGCAATTCAACGAGGCGGTTCGGCATCTCTTCGCGTTCGCGTTCCGGGCGTTCAAGCCATCCTGCGCCGAGGTGCCCCATCACTTGCGAGATTTCGCGTCCCATGTAGAATTTACCGATGCCGTCTCGGCTTGGGGCGCGCTGTTCATACCGCGTGCTTGCAGGACGTTCAGAAGGCGCAGTCGCCGCAGAACTCAATAAAATAACCACGCCAGCAATGCCGGCGAGAAGATAAGGTTTCCTGAACATCGATTTCACCACCTTCCCAAGTAGAGCTCCCTATTTTCCATCGGGAGATGCACCCGCGCGCCGTTTTGACGTTGCGAGTCCACGATAGCAAACACCATCTCGGTGCTTTGATGCGCGAGATGGATGTTCCCCAGCGTCTCGGTATCTGTCTCAATTGCTTCAACGATGTCCTCGATGCAGCCGACGGTGCCGCTTTTCCGTTCAAAAGGCGGGAATTCGGCATCCAAAATTTCACTGAATTGTCCCTGCCGTTTGCGGAGTTGGAAACCGAGTCCGTTGTTGAGCGAACGCACGGTGCCTTCACTGCAATTCACCTCAAATTCATAAGCAGTGCCGGGGATGCTGATGCCGCGGATACCGTTCTGAAATTGGACAAATCCCATCACAATGCCCGGGTCTGCCTCGGTGCGGTTGTCGTCAAAATCGGCATCGTCAACGGCGACGTTTCCCTGCACGTAGTCAATCGGCGAATCGCTTGCCAGAAAAAGTAGCATATCGGCGGCGTGCGTATAACCCCAGAGTGCGGCTCCACCGGAATAGGCGATAACCGCGCGCCGTTCACCGAGTTGCCCACTCTCAAGAATCTCGCGCATCTTGAGATAGCCCGGCGTGAAGCGGCGTTGCGTGCCGAGGTTGAACTTGACGTTATGCTTCTCGCACACCGCCACCATCGCATCCGCCTCCGCCATCGAAGCACAGAGTGGCTTGTCGCAATAAATGCCTTTCACGCCGTTTTCGGCGGCGAAGTGCGTAATCTCGGCGTGGTTTCCCGGGCGCGTGGCAATGCTGACAATATCCGGTTTCTCGCGTGCGAGCATCTCGCGATAGTCCAGATAACGTTTGGGGATATCCCATTTATCACAGACATATCGCGCGTTTTCCTCCACTATATCAGCGGCGGCGACGATAGTTGTCCGCTCGCACGCGGTATAGCCCGCGGCGTGCGAGTAAGGCAAAGCACCGTGCGGCGTGGCGCGCACCTCTTCGTCAATAGTGCCGCCCATTCGGCCGCAGCCGACAATGCAGACGCGGTATTTAGGGGTAGCCATCGGCTTTCCTCCCTGCGAAATGCGCCAGGCCGTCAGCGCGCTTACAAAGCGCGCCTACCGGCTCGTTCCGTCAGCGCGCTTGAAAAGCGCGCCTACCGGCGCGTTTGGATTCAAAGCGCGCCTACCGGTTTGTTCCGTCAGCGCGCTTGCAAAGCGCGCCTACCGGTTCGTTCTGTAAGCGCGCCTACCGGTTTGTTCCGTCAGCGCGCCTACCGGCTCGTTCCGTCAGCGCGCTTGAAAAGCGCGCCTACCGGTTCGTTCTGTAAGCGCGCCTACCGGCGCGTTTGGACATCAGGCCTGTGTCAATGTCACGACATCTTGTTTCACAATTTCCTTCGTGTGTTGATACGCCGCGGTTTGCACCAATTCCTGAACTTCCGGTGATAACCGCTCGATAATCGCCTCCGGCAGACTCGGTTTGCCATCATATTGCGGACGATACCGCAAGATGAGGAAACGTCTATCCCTGTCCCTCGCTCTCCACAGCAAGACACCGTGTGTTAAGAGCTCGGAGATGACGACAAAATCGCCAGCCTTCGGCGTGATGTTGGTGAAGACATCATCAGGCTCCGGATCGATGTTATCGGGCCCGGGTGTGAGGAGTGCCTCCGGGCGTTCAAATTGACTCTTATGCGAACCCGGAATGACGATGAGCCCCCCATCGCCGGGGTGGACATCGGTAAGATAGAAGAAGGCGACGAAATCGTTGCAGTAAATGCGGCCGTCCTTAGTCTCATAACGCGTCATCCAGTGTCGCCCCTCGCGGGCGCAGTGCAGCCCGGCCGGATTCGTCCCCATCGGCTGTCTATCCGGATTGTGCTGTTCCAGCGTGAGTGTGCCGGTGACAAACCTCGGTTTGTCAAAGGTGAATTCCTTGACGAGGGGCCAGATAGCGGGATGCACCGTCATCGCCTCCAGTGCCCTGTCGAAAGCGAAGCCGTGTTCGTATCTACCCCCTTTGCCGGGTTCCAAGTCGCGCGGACGCGTCGTGAACCCCGCCGGCCTCTCGTCAATCGGTGTATGGATGTATCTGTCAACAGCCTCCTGTGCTTCCTTCAACGCGTCGCCGGTGACAGCGTTTTCGATGTGCAGGTAGCCTGTAACGTCAAACAGATAGCGTTGTTCAGGTGTCATAATCCGGTCTCCTCGCTTTTCCTTGTTTATTGCTAGAGAAAATTATATCATATTTTCATCAGTTTTGAAAGAAAAATAAATAGGATACCCGGTAGGCGCGGTTGGAAACCGCGCCTACCAATGGGCGATGTGCAGGTGTGTGCAAACCCCGGTAGGCGCGGTTTAAAACCGCGCCTACCAGTGGAGAATTAACAAATCTTGGAGAAACGCTATCGTGTCATATCTATCTGACGATTGGTTAAAAACAGAATACGCAGCCCTTAAACAGGCAGGTTTATCGCGGCACCTTCGCACCGTGATGAGCGCGCCGACTGGCAGAATTATCCTTGATGGACGCGAAGTCATCAACCTTGCTTCCAACAACTATCTCGGTTTAAGCACGCACCCAAAAGTGCTTGATGCCGCGGTGGAGGCGACGCGCGCTTTTGGCACAGGCGCGAGCGGCTCTCGCCTTATTTCCGGTAACAGTGAACTTTACGCAACGCTGGAAGCCGCCCTCGCAAAGGCGAAAGGCACGGAGGCGGCTCTCGTCTTTAGTTCAGGTTACGCCGCCAATACCGGTGTCATCCCAGTGCTTGCCGGCGAACGCGCGCTGATTTTGAGCGACGCACTCAACCACGCCAGTATCATAGACGGATGCCGGCTCAGCCGTGCGACGAAGAAGGTTTATCGGCACTGCGATGTCGCACATCTGAAAGCGTTGTTGGCGGAATCCGCAGGGTTTCAGCGACGGTTGATTATCACCGATGGCGTTTTCAGCATGGATGGCGATATCGCGCCGCTGCCCGATATTTGCGAAGTCGCGGCGCAACACGACGCGATGGTATTGGTAGACGACGCGCACGGGTTCGGCGTTTTAGGCGAAAATGGCGGCGGCACCGTCGCGCACTTTGGATTACAACACCAAGGGATTATCCAGATGGGCACGCTCAGCAAGGCAATCGGGGGACTGGGCGGCTATATCGCAGGAAGCCGTGCCTTAATTGAATTGCTCATTAACCGTGCGCGCGGCTTCATCTTCACGACAGGGCTCCCTCCCGCGACATTAGCCGCTGCAACGGCTGCGCTCAATATCATGCGTTCCTCGCCAGAGTTGCGACAGCATCTGCTTTCACACGCGAAACGCCTCAAAACGGCGTTGGTGGAATTAGGGTTTGATTTACTGCCGAGTGAAACGCAAATCTTGCCTGTGGTGCTTGGCAGTCCTCAGCGCGCGGTGCAAGTTGCAGAGACGTTGCTTTCGGCAGGCGTATTCGCTCCGGCGATTCGGCCGCCGGCTGTTCCATCGGGAACAAGTCGCTTGCGCGTTACGGTGATGGCATCGCACACCGATGAGGATATTGAGCAGGCGATTGATGCGTTTGCGCTTTGCGCGCAAATTTGAAATTTTCATTTGACAACATTGCGCAATTAATGCTATTATAGTTTTGAGGAAGGGCAGAAGTTCTGCTTCATGGAGATGAGGCTAAATGATGCCAGTCCCATAATTTTTTAGTAAGGAGTCTGCCTCTTTTCAGCAATTTGAGGCACTATCATGAATGAAAAAGTGTTCATCGTCCATGGACAGGATGAAGCGGCAAAACTTGCTGTTGCTAGGTTCGTGGATAAAGTTGGCCCAAACTTGGAACCAGTCGTTCTTGACGAACAACCAAGTGAAGGCCGAACGATCATTCACAAGTTTAAAGAGCATGCCGCCGAGGCCTGCTTTGCGGTGGTTTTGCTGACACCCGACGATGTTGGCGGACCGAAAGATAAACCAGACGAACGTAACCTGAGAGCTCGCCAAAACGTTGTCTTGGAACTCGGTTATTTCTTGTCGGAACTCGAACCTGAACGAGTCTGTGTTCTCTATAAAGAAGGCGTTGAACTCCCCTCGGATATATATGGCTTAGTCTATGTCCCGATGGATAGGTTTGATGGTTGGCAACTGAAACTAGCGAGGGAAATGAAGGCGGCGGGCCTCTCCATCGATCTCAACAGACTTTTTTAACTGGGGAGCGTCACAGTTCTGTTTGCGATCTGGCGATCACAAACTACAGAGACTGGGGAGCGTCACAGTTCTGTTTGCGATCTGGCGAGCGCAAACTACAGAGGTGGAAGACTTTTCTAACTTTTGATTTGACACCGTTTGCGGATTAATGCTAGAATTGGTTCAGTGTTGTCTTTATTTTTCACTGGCGACCGCCGCGCTACATCAGCGTGGAAATGGAGAGAGAGTATGAATGCGAAGAATCACGATGTGGGAGCCGCTCTCACAACACCGCCCCCGCTGCTGGGCAGCAGCAAAGCCGCATCTCTGAAAAAACATCGACGCGGCTTCGGCAACGATGTGTTCATCATCCATGGGAATGACGAGACAGCGAAAACTACCGTCGCGCGGTTCGTGGATAAATTGGGCTTAAAGCCTACTATTTTTCACGAAGAACTTCACAACGGACAGCCAGCCCCAGGGAAGTTCAAGCGACTCGCGAACGATGCGGATTTCGCTATCGTCTTGCTTACGGATGACGATGTCGGCGCAGAAAAAGATAAACCCGCACAGGATTTGATGCCTAGAGCGCGCGAAGACGTTATCTTTGAACTCGGATATTTCTGGGGAGAACTCGGACATGAACGAGTCTGTGTCCTCTATAAGGAAGGCATTGAACTGCCATCGGGCATTCAAGAACTTGGCGTTCCGCTGGAGAACACCGAAGCCTGGCAGACGAGATTAACCCGAGAAATGGAACAGGCAGGCCTCCCTGTCAACTCGGATAAAGCCCGCGATAACCGATAAAGGAGAATGGAAATGTCACATTATACCGCGCAAATCCAATACACCGGCGAATGGTGGATTGGATGGATGCATGAGATTTCTGGCGTAAATTGCCAAGAACGGACGCGGGAAGAACTGTTGGAAAGCCTGCAATCCGCGCTTCGCGACATTTTGGAATACGACGCGCAGCAAGCAAAACGCAGCGGGGAAGACGCGTTTGAGGTAGTTGACATCGCCGTATGAAATCCAACTCGTCCGCCGCTATCACCGACTCATAGCAAGGACAAAACTAGGAAAACCGCATGCCTACTCTCGATTTCAGAGGCAAACAATTTATCTATTCGCATCACCTTACCGTGCCTTTTCGCACGCTGGAGGTAGATGCGGCTAAGTCGTTCAAAAGTCCACCCTTGGATGAGCACGTGCGAGGGACAGGCCCTCGCGCTACGGGCGACACCGGAGGAAACCATCTTTCCTTGGATGAGCACGTGCGAGGGACAGGCCCTCGCGCTACGGACGACACCGGAGGAAACCCTCCTTCCTTGGATGAGGACGTGCGAGGGACAGGCCCTCGCGCTACGGACGGCCCCGGCGGAAACCATCTTTCCTTGGATGAGCACGTGCGAGGGACAGGCCCTCGCGCTACGGACGGCCCCGTCGGAAACCACCCTTCCTTGGATGAGAATCTCATCATTCATGGCGATAATTTGCACGCGCTGAAGGCACTCCTCCCGAAATATGCAGGGAAAATTAAGTGCGTTTACATCGATCCGCCCTATAACACCGGCAACGAAGGCTGGGTTTACAATGATAATGTCAACAGCCCGATGATGCAAGGGTGGTTGTCGAAAAACTCGCCGATTGACGTTGAAGATATGGAACGGCACGACAAGTGGCTGTGCATGATGTGGCCGCGGTTGCACCTCTTACGGGAGCTGCTCGCCGAAGATGGCGTGATTTTTATCTCCATTGACGATAACGAGGTGCATCTCCTCCGCGCTATCATGGATGAGATTTTCGACGCGCAACGGATTTTCCCCGATGGAAACTTCGTCGGACAATTTGTCTGGGCGGCCGGACGGAAAAATAACGCGCGGCTCTTCTCCAACTCGCACGATTATATCTTGTGCTACCTCAAAAATCACGAGTTCCTGAATCAATCGGGAACTACGTGGCGCGTTCGGAAACAGGGACTGGACGACATCTATAAAAAACACGCCGCACTCCAACGGAAACACGGACAAGATTTTGCGACAATTGAGGGGGAATTGGCGGCATGGTTTAAAGGGCTCCCCGATGGCCATTCGGCGAAACGGCACAGCGACTACTGTTATGTGGATGGCCGAGGCCCTTACAGTTCCTCAAATACATCCGCCCCAGGTGGCAATGGGGACAGGTATCCGGTTATCCATCCGACAACGGATAAGCCGTGCGCCATTCCCGCAGGCGGTTGGCGTTATACCCGACAAGAAATGGAGGCACTTATTGCGGATAACCGCGTCCACTTTGGGACTGATGAAACCTCTGTCCCCAGACGCAAACTTTATCTGAAGGAGACTGAATACGAAGTTCCCTACAGCGTCTTCTACAAAGATGGCCAAGGGGCAACGAAGCGATTGCGTAGACTTCTTGGGCAGCCTTTCCCGTTTCCGAAAGACGAGGAAGTGCTCAAACCGCTTTTTGAGGCAGTAACAGGACCGGACGACATTATCCTTGATTCCTTTGCTGGTTCTGGCACCACGGCGCACGCTGTCCTCGCGCTCAACAGAGAAGATGGCGGCAACCGTAAGTTCATCCTTGTTGAATGTGAAGACTACGCCGACACCATCACTGCTGAACGCGTCCGGCGCGTGATGAACGGCGTGGATTCTGCCAGAGATGCAACTCTTCGGCAAGGCTTGGGGGGTTCGTTTACCTATTGCACTCTCGGCGGGACTATTGACGAGGAAGGGATGCTTACCGGTGAAACTTTACCGACTTATGAGAATTTGGCGAGTTATATTGCGTATGTGGCGACTGGGAGTTCGGTTGCGATGGGGCGAGCGCAACCTACAGGCAGAGATGCGATGGGGCGAGCGCAACCTACAGACTGCAAACCGGAACGGCATCGAGACTGGGAGAGCTCGCCTACCGGGCAAGAGGACTACTTTTTCGGTGAGACTGAGACCCTTCGTTTCTATCTCATCTATGAACCAGACCTTGCCTTTTTGGAGAGCGATGCGGCGGCGTTAGATGGAAATCGGGCGGCGCGGATTGCGGAACAGTGTAAGGCATCGGGGAAGAAGGCGTATGTCTGGGGTGCGCATAAGTTTATGAGTCAGAAGGAGTTGACTCCGATGGGGATTACGTTTTGTCAGTTGCCGTATAATATTTATCCTATTATGGATGGGTAAGGGATTTGGAACGTAGGGTGGGGGCCTGTCCCCCGCCGTGTTAGAGCTGCGAGGGACAGGCCCTCGCGCTACGATGAAGGGGCGTTTAGATGAGGCGGCGTTTAAGCGAGGACTAACGATGGCACGCAACGTTGCGAGGGACAGGCCCTCGCGCTACGATGAAGGGGCGTTTAGATGAGGCGGCGTTTAAGCGAGGATAACGATGGACCCAACGTTGCGAGGGACAGGCCCTCGCGCTACGATGAAGGGGCGTTTAGATGAAGAGGCGTTTAAGGAAGAATAACTATGGAACTTAAAGACTATCAACAGCAAGCATTAGATACCTTGGAACGCTATTTAGTTGCACTGAGGGAGGCGCGCCAGAAGGCAGAGGAACTCGCGGCGGCATTAGCATCGCCGGAACTCCCTTCTGTCTTGCAAGAACAAGCGGCGGCCCTGGCAGCGGATGCTGAAGACTACCCGCGGAAAGCGTGGGAAAATCTCCGAGAAAAGGGAATGTTGCCGGGTATCGCCGCTCAGGTGCCCGAGTATATTCCTCGCGAAACCGCTTCTGGTGCACCTATCCCGCACGTCTGTCTCAAAGTGCCGACAGGTGGTGGGAAGACGTTGCTTGGGGTGGAAGCGGTGCGTCGTCTTAAACTCGGCAGAGGGTTTCTCTTATGGCTTGTGCCGACGAAAGCGATTTATACGCAGACGTGGGATGCGTTTCGGAACCGCGAGCATCCGTATCGGCAGAGCTTGGATCGGGCATCAGGTGGCCGCGTCAAACTGCTCCAAAAAGACGACAGGTTCACGAAGCGAGACGTTGAGGACTATCTCTGTGTTATGCTCCTCATGCTGCCTGCCACGAACCGCAATCGGAACAAGGAATTTCTCAAAATGTTCCGCGATAGCAGCGGCTATGCATCCTTTTTTCCGGTCGAAGACGACATTCGGGAACACCAGGCGTTATCGGAAAAATACCCAGACCTTGAGGTAGTAGGCGAGCTCGGAGGGGGCGCGGTTACAAACCGCGCCTACGAGGGAGAAGAGCTCGGAGGGGGCGCGGTTGCAAACCGCGCCTACGGGGGAGAAGAGCTTGGAGGGGGCGCGGTTGCAAACCGCGCCTACGGGGGAGAAGAGCGAGGAGTGGACGCGGTTGCAAACCGCGCCTACGAGGGAGGAGGGGGAGGAGAGTTCGGAGAGCCCTCCGGTTCCCGAACTGAACCGCATCAACTTCGCGGCATCCTCGCTGTTAATCGCGCGGATAGGTTGATTAAGCAGAGCCTTTTCAACGTGCTGAAATTGCTACGTCCGACGGTAATCTTGGACGAGGCGCACAAAGCATACGGGAGTCGAAATGCAGAGAACAATCAGCAGTTCGTGGCGGCTGTAAACCGTCTGAATCCGCGCTTTGTGTTGGAGCTCTCTGCCACGCCGCAGCTGGGTATCAGCAACATCCTCGTGAACGTTTCCGGTGTCGCTCTCAAGGAAGAGGAGATGGTAAAACTCCCCATCCACCTGCGGAATTTTCCGGATTCGGATTGGCGGTATACCCTTGCGCAGACGAAGGCGGAACGTGATAGCCTTGAGGAAGCGGCAAGGCAGTTTCAGACTACCGATGCCCGTTATATCCGTCCCATCGCGGTGATTCGGGTAGATAGGACGGGCAAAAACCAGCGCGATGGCGTTCGGGTGCATGCCGAAGATGCCCGCGAGGAACTGATGAACGCCCTCGGTGTGCCAGCATCGCAAATCAAGGTGAAATCGTCGGAGCAAGACGAACTCGCTGGTATTGAACTGCTCAGTCCGTTTTGCCCGGTTCGCTACATTATCACGAAAGATGCGCTGAAGGAGGGATGGGATTGTCCGTTCGCTTATCTGTTGGCACTTTTGGATAACACCACGGCGAAGACAGCGATGACGCAGCTCATTGGCAGAGTGATGCGGCAGCCGCATGCCCGCGCCACAAACGTCGCGCAATTGGATAGCTGCTATATCTACTGCTTCAACCAAAAAGTCGGCGATGCCGTTGGCAATGTCAAGAAGGGGTTAGAGGCGGAAGGGTTAACCGGGCTTTCCGATTACGTTGAGAGTTCGGCGACGGTGCGTGTTCAGAAAACCGTTCAACGCAGGCAGGAATACCGTGAAGTGGACATCTTTTTACCGCGCGTGTTGCATAAGGAGGGACGCGGCTGGCGAACCCTCAATTATGAGCGCGACATCTTGAGCGCGCTTGACTGGTATCAGATTGGTGCGGTGGAGCCGGTGGATTTGGAATCGCAGGGGCTCTTTCAGGAGATTCGTGCCACTATCCATCTGCAGGACGAGGCGGTGATTGAAAAGGCGCGGCAAGACGGTGCCGATGCTGGTTTGGAGCTCGCCTTTTTCGTGCGGCGTTTAGCGGATGTCGTGCCGAATCCGTGGCAATCTGCGCGCATTGTCAAAGCAACGTTTAAACTCTACCGCGAACAAGGGATTTCTGAAGAGACCTTGGTTCAGAATAGGCTCTATCTCTCGGAGGTGTTGAAACACCGCCTGCGCGAACGCATTGAGCAGTTGTCTGAAAACATCTTCCGTGAGAAGTTGGCGACTCACAAAATTCAGTTTCGCCTGGAGACAGATGTGGCGTTAAACTACGAGTTAGAAAAAACGCTTGAGGTTAACCTGTCGCAGGGTGCCAGACCATTGACGCGGCCGCATGGAGATGCGTTGCAACTGAACCTATTTGAGCCGGTTTTCGAGGCGGAATTCAACAATTTAGAGAAAGATTTCGCGCTCTATCTGGACGAAAAATCGGCGATTCAGTGGTGGCATCGTATCGCGGCGAAGCAGGGATATTTCTTGCAGGGGTGGCGGCGCGAGCGGGTTTATCCCGATTTCATCGCCTGTCTCCAGCGGCGAAACCATCATCCGCGACGATTGCTCATCTTTGAGACGAAGGGACAGCAGCTTGAGGGCAACAGCGATACGACTTACAAGCAGCGGTTGATTGCGACTTTAGAGGAGGCGTATCGGAATTCAAGTTCGTATGGTATGATGAACGCTGCCGGCCCGAATGATTCGGCGATGTCGTTTCGGATGCTGTTTGAAAATAGTTGGCGGGTGGAGGTTAATGAGGTGATTGGGGCTCGCTGCAGGTAGCAATAACCTAGACAAATGCCGATAAATCTGCTATCACCTATATCAACTGCTTTTTTAATGTGACGTTTCTATAAAAGGGGTATAATATAGGTACATGCAAAACAGATGAGTTAAGATGGGTGAGGCCGCAGAATTACTCGGCACCACCCGTGAAACGCTGCGTCGCTGGGAAGAGACTGGCGAATGGCTACCCGCGCGGCAGACGAAAGGCGGGACGCGCTACTATGCCACAGGCGACTTGATGGGCCTGAAATGAAGCCCTCACAGAGGCACACAAAGCCTCTCAACCGAAGCAGATAGAGTTGGAGTTGGACGATGGCACTGCTAGCCCACAAGACAGCATTGCAACCGAATAAGGCGCAGAAGAAGGTGCTGAACCAGCACTGCGACTTCGCGCGCAACGCCTATAATGCCGCCCTGTCCGATTTTAAAGCAGGTTTGGATAACGGCGAATTCCGTTCGGTTTACGATTTGAAGAAGCTCTTCAACGCACGCAAGCGTGAGGCGTTTCCCGAAATCGATGGAAACCTGTCCATGAACGCAGGCAAGAATGCTATCCACAATTTCCACGATGCTGTCAAACGCTGGCAGTCAGGACAGAACAACTTCCCGAAGCGGAAGAAGCATAACAGCCGTTCATCATTCCAAATTGATAACGGCGTTGGCAGTGTCAAGGTATCGGAGGATGGAAACCAGCACGTCATCCTCCCGAAAATCGGTAAGGTTCGCCTCGCTGAGAAACCACGCTGGACAGGTAAAGTCAGGCGTGCTGTCATTTCACGGACAGCTCACAGGTGGCAGATTAGCATGCTATTTGAGGTGGACGAACCCGAACCCCCCGATACATCACGTCTTCCCGCTGAAGGATGTGATGTCGGTATCAGCCAATTGGCAACCCTCAGCGATGGCACGACTTTTGAAAATCCACGCGCACTCCGTGTGCAAGAACGTAAACTGAAACGCCTGAACCGCAGTCTCTCCCGCAAAACATACCGCAGTGGCGGTTGGTGGAAAGCGAAGGAACTGCTAGCACGGTTGCATTTGCGAATTCGGCATATTCGGATGGATGCACATCATCAGGCGACGCACAGGATATTGCAAGGCATTTCCGCGCTAGGCATAGAAAGCCTATCCGTCAAAGGACTGATGAAGAATCGCAAATTGAGCAAGGCATTAGCCGATGCCAGTCTCGGCGGTTTCCTCGTGAAACTGAAATATAAGGCGGTTCGGCGTGGCATTCGCATTGTGGAGGCAGACAGATTCTGGCCCTCTACCAAGCGGTGTAGCTCCTGTGGATATGTGAAAAAGAAAGTGTCATTATCCGAACGTGACTACCATTGCGGTGTCTGTGGTTTTCAAGCCGACAGAGACGTGAATGCCGCGATAAACCTTAAGCAACTCGCTTCCAGCACGGATGAGCGTCTAAACGCCGTTGGAGCGTCTATAACACCTACCGCGGTAGGCTGGACGCGTGGAAGGCGGAAAGTCAAACCGAACCAAACGCTAATTGATTTCGCTACTGCGTAACCTGACGGTACGCAGATTATAGCACATTTGATTAGATGTGTCTAGGTTTACTAGTGCGGAGGGGTATGCTGCGGGAGAGTAGCACCGCCGCCGTATGTATGCCAAAACGTGGTTGCGCGCTTACAAAGCGCGCCTACCGGCTAAGTAGCACCGCCGCCGTATGTATGCCAAAACAGCACCGGCTCCTCTTCACAATCCTGCGCCTTGACATAGTGTATCAACCCCGCCAACGTCTTGCCAGTATAGGTATTCTCAAGAGCGATGCCTTCTTGTTCCATCATCATTTCTACTGCGCGCATGCTTGCTTCTGTCGGAATAGCGTAACCTTTGCCGAAATCGTGATGCCAGAGCTCAACCGGACGCGGGTTCATCAAGCCGCCATCTGTTGCGCCGACGAGACGCAAGGTCTGCCGCTCCATGCGGGCAACCGTCCACGCATTAGCGATTATCCAATCGGAGACGCGAATCCCAACGACTTGACTCCGCAACCCCGCAAGCCGCACGCCTGCTATCAAGCCTGCCATCGTGCCGCAAGTGCCGACAGGAACGAAGATAAATCGCGGTTCTGGCAAAATGTCCTCCTCAATCTGCGATTTGAGTTCCATAACCGCTGTCACGTATCCCACGGAGCCGAGGGGCGACGAACCTCCTGCGGCGATGAAATAGCGTTCCGGTCCGGTGCCCAACGCGTGCCTCGCTTTCTCATACGCATAACGCGCAAACAGAGTGTGCATACGCCGCACCTCGTGAATCTCCGCCGCATTTTCACAAATCGTTTGGTAGTTCAACTCGGAATACTCGGTGCGCGGCTGTCGGAAAAGGAGACACGCCACGCGGAAGCCTGCCGCTTTTCCGTGAACCACCGTCGCGCGAACGTGGTTGGAACCGGTGGGCCCGATGGTGAAGAGCGTTTGGTAATTTTTCTCCCGCGCATCCGCAAAAAGATATTCCAATTTTCGCACTTTGTTGCCGCCGCCTAGCGGCCCGCTTAAATCATCGCGTTTTATCCAGAGTGAGTCAATGCCGATGGCGCGCCCTAAGCGCGGGAGACGATGCACCGGCGTTGGAAAGTTGCCGAGAGAGAGGCGTTTTTTTGTTGTTCGCATGGCGTTTTTTGTTGTTCGCATGGCGTTCGGATAGGGTTTTGGATTCGATGATGTTTTCTACGTCATCCGTCATTGACGTTGTCAATGACTCCGTTCACTCATGCCGCTTTTTTGTTGTTCGCATGGCGTTCGGATAGGGTTTTGGGTTCGATGATGTTTTTGACGTAATCCGTCATTGACGTTGTCAATGACTACGTTCACTCATGTTGCAATTGTCCTTACAATTTGATGCGCGACGTAGTCTGCCAAAGCGGCGATAGTTAACGTCGGCGGCACGCCAATCGAAGCAGGAAACAGACTCGCATCGGCGACGAAGAGGTTCCGGACAGCGCGCGCTTCCCCGGAAAAAGTGACGACAGAAGTCGCCGCATCTTCGCCCATGCGGAGGGTGCCTTGCGGATGACTCGATGCCAGCATCACATCGTTCGGCACAACCCCGCGCTGACAGATAATTTCCAAGTCTGCCTCCGTTTTGATGCGAACGTGTTGTGTGTAAGGCATCAAAATTTCTCTTGCACCCGCGGCGAATAGCAGGCGCGCGGCGTTGATTGCCCCTTCAATCAAAACCGCTTTATCCTCGCGGTTTAAGCGATACGCAATGCGCGGCGTGCCATCGCGATTGAGAGACACGCGGCCTGATGTCTTGTCATGCAAGAGGACGAGGAGCGCGGCGATGTGCCGGTAGCGTTCCATCAATTCGCGATGGCTTTTCCCAAATCCCGGTAGACTCGCCGCGACTATCATCTGTGAGCCAAATGCCGGCATGAGAAGGTATCCGCTGTCGGTGTGAGGTGGGTTACAAACCCTGTCTGCGGTGGAGATATGCGCGCTTTGTAAGCGCGCATCTTCCACATCCAAAAACTCATCAATATAATAACTTTGCGGAATGCCGAGGTGTCCATCAATAATTTCATCAAAAATGCCGCCGACAAACACCGCGGGATGCAGATGCAGATTACGTCCGACATGTCGGTTTAGTTCTGGCAGACGGCTTTTTAACCAGAGTTGCGGCGAATTAATCGCCCCGGCGGCTAAGACGACTGCCTTGCTGCGGATAGTTAGTTCGCCTGAGGGCAAACGCGCCGAAACGCCGACTGCTTTCCCATTTTCAACCAGCACTGCCTCGGCGAGGCAGTTGCTGTAAAGTCGCGCGCCGGCCGCAAGTGCCAACGGGATATAGGTGACAGCCATGCTTTGTTTGCCTGCAGCGCGCTTGGAAACCGCGCCTACCGGTTCCGTGGGCGTAGAGTTTGGGCATCCAAAGAGACACCTCGCGCCGCACGCAGCGCACGCGCCGCGATTATGCCGTTGGACAGTCCCGCGCCACCCCATCGCCTCGCAACCGCGGCGGATCACGGCATTAAGGCGGTTCACTTCAGACTCCTCAATTTGTTTAACGTTAAGCGTTTCTTCCACGCGCGCTAGAGCAGAAGAAAGTTCTGGGATACCCCATCTGTCCAATAACGGTTGCGGCGGCCGCACCGCGTAACAGAAATTATGCACCGTTGAACCGCCGACACCTCTGCCTTGCGAGATAAGAATGGCACCGTCGCGCGTCCGACGCAAGCCGCTATCCCAAAAAAGGCGGCGCAACATGTCGGGTTCATATTCGGTGAAGGTGCTCGGTTCGTGATGCTCGCCTGCCTCTAAAATGATGACAGAAATCCCAGCTTCGGCGAGCTCTTTGGCGACAACCGCGCCGCCCGCTCCGGAACCGATAACGCATACGTCGGTGGTTTCTCGCGCGTGCCTACTTTTGTTCACGATGTGTCTCGTTTCGTGAGCGATAGCGTTGGTAAGCCTTCGCCGCCTTCTCCTGCTCGCCGATTTGGCGATAAGCGTTCGCCAGATTTCGGTAAACTTGTGGATTATTCGGAGCCAAACGCGCCGCAGTTTCAAACTGCACAATCGCCGGCCGAGGTTTCTCCAACATCATATAGACAACGCCGAGGCTATTCCGATACACCGCGCTTTCGGGGCGCGTTTCAACGAGATGCCCGAATACCTCACGCGCTTCAGTGTAAGTCTCCGTTTGCAGATAACTATAGCCGAGCAGTTCATACCCTTTCTCGTCGCGCGGCGCGATAGCGACACACGCCTTGAGTTCCGCGATAGCGGCATCCCACGCTTCTCTTTTGATAAGGAGCTCGGCGAGTTGATAGCGGCGTTCTAACCCCTGGGGACTATCCTGAATTGCCCGCCGAAGGCTGGCGAGTTGCTCCTCCTCTTGCGTCAGTATCTCAAAAGTGCGCAGGGCCTTCCTCCCTTTTGCAATCTCACCGGTGCGGAGATAACAGTTTCCGAGGTTAAAGTGTGCCTTCGCGTGCCGTTTTTCGCGTTGAATCACTGCTTCAAAGTGTGGCATCGCTTGCGCAAAGTCACCTTTCTGGAAATAGGCGAGCCCGAGCAGATACCGCGCCTCTGTGTCCGATGCTTGCTTCAATTGCTGGATAGCGTCCTCAATGCGGTTTTGACGGAGGTAGGCGGTGCCGAGCAGTCTTCGCGCCCGTGGCAAATCTGGCTGCACCTGCAAGGCGCGTTCCAGCGGTGATATTGCCGCTTTCGCTTGTCCTAGTCCGCTCAGGTATGCTTCACCGAGGCGGCAGTGTGCATCGGCGAAATCTGCATCGAACCGAATAGCCGTTTGGAACGCTTGAACAGCCTTTCTCCACTGCGATTGTTGTCCGTAGCACAGCCCGAGTTGGTAGTGTGCTGCCGCGAACGATGGCTCAAGTGCTATCGCGCGCTGAAATTCGGCAAAAGCCTGCGCTGAGGAGAGTGCTTGCATCCCGGCCTGATAGGCGCGCTGCGCCTCGCTCACGTCGGCGCAGTAGACGGAACCTTCCAGTCCTGATATGGATAAGAAGACTATGAAGATAAAGCGGATAAAAGTAGTTTTCATTTTGGTGTGCAATTTGCATTAGACATTATTCTGCATTTATGATAACATATTTCTGTGCGCGTGTCAACCCTTGGGTTACTTGTATTAAGACTATTCAGTTTTCCATTTGGCACTGGCATCTCCTGCGCGGTGCTGAGCGGAACTGTCACTTTCAACAGGTCAAGGTCTGGGGATTTTGACCGGCGAAGGGGCGCGGAAATGTGAAAATTGAATCGCTCTGCACTTGTATTTTCAAGAAAGTTTGACACCGTATTGTTTTTTGTGGTATTATTGCGGTACCGTATCGTATATAATCGGATCTCGAATCAATTCGTTCCAGTTCAACCTAACCGTATAAAACAAAGAGGATTTAGACCTAATGAAGAAAACTCCTGTATACAACCTCAAGCCTAGGAAGGAGTATTTCCGCACACCTATCCTGGAGACTCTGAAGGAGCGTGGTGGCAGAGCTCGGAGACATGACGTTTTAAACGCTCCGTTGGTTCAGGCTGCCGCAGCAAAAATGAGGGAAGATTATCGGCAGAACATTTGGAAAGAGTACTGCGACAATATGCGCGCTAAATTGGTGGGGGAAGGCTCCTTGCGCGATAAGTCCCCTCGTGGCGTGTGGGAACTTTCATAAAAGCAGTGAACGTTTAAGGCGGCTAGTTTCACAAGGTTGAGGCTGCCTTTATCGCCGAAACGCCACCAATAGGCGAAAACCGTCGTACCGATTACGACTGAGCGCGTTGTCTAGTTTCGGAGGCGTTAAATTCGCTCTGCTAAATCGCGCGAGCAAAGGAAACTTCGGCTCGCGCGAACACGCTATAATCTTGTAAATCATGATTCAGACAGACGAAGGAGAGTCCCTATGGAATTTGTTCAGTTGACAGCCGCGCAACGCCAAGAATTCAACGAAAACGGCTACCTCATCGTGCGCGAGGCGATTGATGACGAAATGATTCGCTGCCTCACCGAAACCGGCGACCGGCTCATGGAATCGTTTGAATACCACGGCTACTACGCGCATCGACGGGACGGATTGGTGCAAGAACCTGCCTTCGCGGCTCTCGCCACGCAGTCAAAAGCGGTGCCGCTCATTCTGCAACTGCTCGGCACAAATCTCCATATTACGAACACCGCGCTCATCTATAAACATCCGCAACCCCCGGAGAAGCCTGAAAACCGCAACTGGCACCGGGATGTCGGCGTGCATTTAGATGTCGGGCACGAAGGATGTCCGCGCGTCGGATTGAAGGTAGGCTATTGCCTCACCGATTTCAGCGTGCCGAATTCCGGCGCGACATGGTTTGTGCGGGAAAGCCATACTTTCAGTGAACCATTGCGCATCCCGGCAGGCGAGACAGATCCGCCTGTGTATGACGAGCCGCTCCTCCATGCAGGAGACGCATTCCTCTTTGAAAGCCGTATCTATCACGCCGCCGGGTTGAACTTCACCACGAACGTGTCCAAAGTTGTCATCTACGGCTACCACTATCGCTGGGTGAAACCCGACTATTACCTGCGGTATTACAACGACACGCTGCAACCTGACGCGTCCATAGTCTCTCATCTGGATGACCTGGGTAGGCAGTTTCTCGGCGCAGCTGAAGATACGCAGGGCCGCCGGGACCTGAACGGTGTTCACTGGGCTGGCACGGAATGGGCGGCAGCGCATCAGTTGCAGTTAGAACAGGCTCCGCAAGTTGTCTTCCAATAGGAACAGCACAATGCCGGTAGGCGCGGTTGCAAACCGCGCACTCTTACGAACAGCACAATTCTGGTAGGCACGGTTTGCAACCGCGCACTCTTATGGAGCAGCGCAATGCCGGTAGGCGCGGTTTCCAACCGCGCACATCATAACACCTGTCGCGCTTGGAGAGCTCGCCTACCAGCATCCGATGCGTTCACAAAGGAGAAATTATGAAAGAGAGCAGAGTCGGTATTATCGGTTGTGGTGGCATTGCGGGCGGCAAACACCTCCCCGGCCATCAAAGCGTCAAAGGCGTTTCGATCATCGCCGCCTGTGACATTGACGAAGCGCGCGCGAAGGCGTTCGCCAAAAAGCATGAAATTCCGCACGTCTTCAGCGATTACGAAAAACTGGTGGAGATGGAAGAACTCGATGCGGTGAGCGTCTGCACGCCGAACAATTTCCACGCCGGTCCGACTATCGCCGCGCTTAACGCGGAAAAACACGTGCTTTGCGAAAAGCCTATCGCGGGGAATGCAGTTGATGGACAAGCGATGGTAGATGCGCAAAAAGCAAGCGGTAAAGTCCTCCAGATCGGGTTGCAATCCCGCTTCCGCGCCGCATCCCGCACGCTACGCAAACTCTACGATGAAGGCTTCTTCGGCGACATCTACTACGCTCGCGCCATGGCGATGCGGCGACGCGGTGTCCCGGCATCTCCATCGTTCTTAAGCAAAGCGATTGCCGGCGGCGGACCGCTTATTGACATCGGCGTGCATATCCTTGATGTGCTACTTTGGATGATAGGCTGCCCAAAACCGGTTGAGGCGTTCGGGATGACAGCGAAGAAATTCGGGCATCGCGCCGATGTTATCAACCCGTGGGGCAAATGGGACCCGGAGCAATTTGAAGTGGAAGACTTCGCGATGGGAACTATCCGCTTTGAAGGCGGGCTCACCGTCACGTTAGAGACAGCGTGGGCATCGCATATCGCGAACATCGGCGGCACCTTCTTCATGGGAGAGCTGGCGGGCGCGACTTACGAACCCCTCCAAATCTACCTTGACAAGAAGGACGAGATGGTGAACTACACCCCTGAACTCCTCAAAGGATTGCCGGGTGAATTTGAATCGTTCCACACTGCAATCCGCGAAGGATTGTCGTCACCGGTGCCAGCCGAAGAGGTGCTGAATGTCGCGAAAATCTTCGACGCGCTCTATGAATCGGCGAGAATCGGCCGCTCCGTGCCGATTCCGTAAGATATTCCGCGCGGCCGTTAATCCGTGCGCGCTTACAACGCGCGCCTACGGTGGGGCCGATGCCGTAAGATATTCCGCGCGGCCGTTAATCCGTGCGCGCTTACAACGCGCGCCTACGGTGATGCCGATGCCGTAAGATATCCCGCGCGGCTGTTAATTCGTGCGCGCTTACAACGCGCGCCTACGGTGATGCCGATGCCGTAAGATATCCCGCGCGGCCGTTAATCCGTGCGCGCTTACAAAACGCGCCTACGGTGATGCCGATTACGTAAGATATCCCGCGCGGCCGTTAATCCGTGCGCGCTTACAACGCGCGCCTACGGTGATGCCGATGCCGTAAGATATCCCGCGCGGCCGTTAATCCGTGCGCGCTTACAACGCGCGCCTACGGTGATGCCGATGCCGTAAGATATCCCGCGCGGCCGTTAATCCGTGCGCGCTTACAACGCGCGCCTACGGTGGGGCCGATGCCGTAAGATATCCCGCGCGGCCCGTAGCGCGAGGGCCCGTTCCCTCGCGTTCCCTAAACTGAATAGCACGGCGAGGGCCTGTCCCTCGCCCTACCTTCTTTTTAATCGGTGTTTTTCTGATAACTCGCGCGCACAACCGTTTTAATCCCACCCCGCACATTAAAATCGCCGATGACTTCCACCTCCCTCGGTTGGCATGCAGCGACGACATCTTCAAGCACCTTATTAACGACATGCTCATGAAAGATACCGACATCCCGATAGAAAAGCAGATACTCCTTCAACGATTTGAGCTCAACGCACTCCTTGTCTGGCACGTAGGTAACGCGCAGCGTCGCGAAATCGGGCAAACCTGTCTTCGGACAGACTGCGGTAAACTCTAGGTGCGTTATCTCAATCGTGTAATCGCGATGCGGATATTGGTTTTCCCAAGTCTCGAGCGGCGGCGTTTTCAGTTGACGAATATGGGTTTGCAAGTTGGCGTAGTTGGAATTTTGGGGCATTGATGCTCCTTTTACGTTCCGTTTTTTTCATAATACCCTAGGTTCGGTTTAAAATGCAAATTTTGATAACTCTCAACCTGTTAACACATTTGAAATGTGCAGAACTTAATCAAATCAGGCTCAATTATTTTTCTACTATCCTTTCTAGCCTGAGGTGACTCTATATAACAAAACAGACGCGAAACGCGTCCATAGCGCGTGAATGAATTAAGGAAAACAAATGGAAAAACAGACTTCACTCCACAAACGCAGACGTTCCGCAAAAACTAACTGCGCACGAATCTGGTGCGCCATCCTGGGGCTTGGTATTTTTCTATCGGGATGCATGGGGACAGCGGGAGACCGGATTCATCTGTCCGTTGCCGCGGCGGAATTCACTTTTCAACGGGAGGAGATTATCACCGGCACCGCGAAACAGCAGACTGTTTTAACCGGGTTCCTGCTCGGTGGCCACGTCGCGGAAATTGTCGTGGTGAACGGCGACCGGGGTGTGCGCATCTATGCCTTTGACGAAGGCACCTGGGGGCAGAAACTTGAGGCAACGCTGCGGCCCGATGTGTTGTTCGTTGACGTGGCGAACATCGACGGGCGCGACCGGCTGATTACCTACGAACCCGGGCGGCTGAATTGGTTTGAACCCGAATCGGCGACAGAATACGCGCTGGCGGAAGTCACGTCTATCGAACCGCCGCCCGGAGGCCCACTCCCGCATGTCGACATCACTCATGACGTGAACGGGGACGGACTGGATGATCTAGTAGTGCCAGCCCTTGATGGATTCTGGATATTCGTTCAGATGAAGGACAGCGCGTTCGCTGAACCTATGAAACTCGGCACCTCCACCGAAGAGGATAGCCTCTATGCAGTTGATGGGTATCGGCATCAACCGTGGACGCAGAGCCGCATTCACGAGATGGACTACAATCGAGATGGACGCATTGACCTGGGATTCTGGAACGAAACCCATTTTGAGGTGCACCTCCAGAACGCGCAGGGATTGTTTAACCCGGAAGCCGAGACGTTCACTACCGAGGTGGCGTTTGACTCCGATTTGCTATCCTCGCTTGCCGCGCCGCATGAGACTCGCCAACGACAGAAGGACCACGGCTTGACCGGAAAAATGACGGGAAGCGTGCTGCACGCATTCACCGACATGAACGGTGACAACATCGCCGACCTCGGGGTATTCTCATTGCACGGCGACTTATGGAACATGCATGCCACCTACGCGGTGCATTTCGGGAACCCGACACCCGATGGCGGCACCGTGTTCTCGCCTGAGGCAAGCACTGAACTCCTATCGGACGGCATTCAGTTTGGCATGGAGCAGCACGATTTTGACTTTGATGGACAGAGCGACATGATGTTCACAATCCTCAAACCGCGCGTCTTCAAGGCAATCGGCATGATTATTGACTCACTGGTAACCGGTGAGGTATCAATGGAACTCACGTTTTACCGCATGGAAAACAGCAGTTACTCGGACAAACCCACTACCTCGCGTTCTATCCGAGTCGAAACCACCGGCAAGTCAGGAGAGAGATCGCGCTATCCATCTGTGCTCATCGGGGATGTCAACGGCGATAAACGCGCTGATTTGTTGGTGCAACACGGCGAAAAAGAGTTGCGCGTCTTTCTGGGGATGCCGGGGCCGGCGTTGTTTGCAAAGCGGCCTCAGAAGGTAAAGGTTGAGATGCCGCATGAAGAATACACATGGCTGGTAGCTCTCAACAAGGATGGCAAGCAGGACGTTCTCATGCATCATCCATCCGCTACCGAGCCGCATCGGGTAACCTTACTCATCGCCCGATGAACAAAACGGAACCTCTGTCAAATGGAGAGGGGTTCTAAAAAAGGACAGGCCTTACGCAAATGATGGAACTCGCCACCGGTAGACGCGGTTTCAAGTAGACGCGGTTTCAAACCGCGCCTACAAGACTTGTGTTCTGCGTAAGCCTTAAAGGAGAAAAAACCATGACACGCTTAATTTTTTGCCTTATATGCATCTTTTTGGGGTTAATCCTCAGTTTCTCGGTGCAGGCACAAGAGACAGAACTCGTCAAAGATTACGCAATCGGCTTTCACGGAGCTACGCCCGCGTTTGGCGGAATTAGTTTTCGCTATTGTGGACTCGCACCCGTCTATCTACAGACTGTCGGGCGTTTTATCCTCTTGGACCAGGAGAGTGACCATATGTTGGGCGCGGGTGTCTCATACGCCATCTTTGAGAAGCAAACACGGTTGAACATCGCTAGACTTTACTTCGCCTTGCAAGGCGGTTGGCGATATAAGACCGAAGGCACTCTCCAGACAACGACACTCGGTGCCGGGCTGGCGTTTGGCGGCGAACTAGTGTTTTCACTCGGTGGCATCCCACTCGGTTTGAACTTGGAAATCGGGCAGGGGTTCGGCAGGGAAAACACAAGCACTGAATCGAATCCGATGGCCGGCGTTTACGTCGGCGCGGGGATACATGCCTATTTTTAGGGTGCTTTTGCTATGTAGGCGTGATGGCGCGGTTTCAAACCGCGTCTACTAGGCATCTTGTATCAATAGGCGCGATGGCGCGGTTTCAAACCGCGCCTACCGGTGGAGGGCGTTGCCGGTGTTGCGTGCTGCAGCAGGATTTTCAAGATTTGCAAGATTCACAGGATTTTTTTGTCGCCGAGCGTGCAGGATCAGGCGATCCTGCTCTATAAAGAGTGGCGGTGCATGGCAGTAGGAGAGACCTCCCGCGTCTCGATGCGCTTTCGGTGAGTCCGACGGTGGCGTGGGACAGGCCCTCGCCCTACGTTAGCAAGGGAGATGCTGCGGCCCCGTAGCGCGGGGGCCTGTCCCCCGCGCTCGCCGCGGCCGCGCGAGACAGGCCCCTGTAGTTCGCGATCGCCTGATCGCGAACGGGTCAGGATCGGGCGATCCTTACCTACAGAATGGGGCGGTGTGGCGGCAGTAGGAGAGACCTCCTGGTCTCGATGCTTTCTGTGATACCGACGGTGGCGAGGGACAGGCCCTCGCCCTACGGTAAGGAAGGAGCATCGCCCGACCTACCGTCGCGCGGTGTCTATAGACATTAAGGTCCTACGGACCTTTTCGCCATGCTACTGCCGAACGTCTATAGACATTAAGGTCCTTACGGACCTGAAGACGAATTTCCCTAATCCTGCTAATCTTGCAAATCTTGAAAATCTTGCTTTTAATTTGACAAAAATAAAAAAATAATGTATAATTAAAATAGTGGTTTAAGTTTTCCACGATATTTACCGAAAAAAAGGAGATAACTCAATGACTTATCTATTTTTCTTCACAATAGCGGGCATTGCATCCCGCTTGAAAACGTCCGTCACCGGGCTGTTGCAGGGTTCCCTGCAAGAGTTTCGCGCGCTCGCGCGGTTAGGTGACGTATCCTACCCTGAAGACCCCCGTGCTTTACGGCCGTTAAGGACTGAAGATACCCCAGGAGAAGTCCTTATGAGACACTTTTTCTCGCTACTGCTGGTGTTCACATTGCCAGTGGCCGCCTTTGCCCAATCCGAATCCGCCGAGACTGGGACAATCCAAGGCACCGTCGCTGAACAAATGACCGGCGCGCCGTTAGCCGATGCCGATGTGCAGCTGCTTGAAACTAACGAATACCAAACCTCCGCCGAAGATGGAACGTTTTGGTTCACCGATGTCGCACCCGGCACCTACACGCTATCTGTCTCGCATGCTACTTATGGCACCGCGCAGGAAAGCAAAATTGAGGTGCGTGCAGGTGATACAACGCTGGTGAAGATTTCCCTCGGTGATGTCTTTGAGCTTGAGAAGGTTATCATCGAAGGCGAGCGCGTGCCACCTACCGTGAGTCGGCAGGAAATTCGGGGCAGTGAATTGCTCCGTCTTCCCGGTACCGGCGGCGATGCACTCAAAGGCCTCATGACACTACCGAGCATCGGTATTCCAAACGATTTCGTTGGCTCGCTCTATATCCGTGGGAGCACGCCGGGGGACAATCTCATCTATTTCGATCGGACACCGATGGGTTATCCGTTCCATTACGGCGGCATTGTTTCAACCATCAGTTCGGAAATTATTGACGACATCCACATCTATGCAGGTGGATACGGCGCAGAATTCGGGTTGGACGCGCAAACGGTGATTGACATCCGCTCGCGGGATAAATTGGAAGATGAGACGTTGAGCGGCACTTTCAACCTGAATATTCTCTATTCGGAGGGGCTACTGGAGGGGCAAATCGGCAAGAAGGGATATGCTTATCTCTCTGGCCGGCGGAGTTACCTCGATCTTGTAGTCGGTCCGTTCATAGAGGGAAATAACGTGTTGCCCTACTTTTCAGATTACCAATTCAAGTATGCCCACGACTTGGCGGAGAAGCATCAACTGACGTTCAACGCCTTTGGTGCAACCGATCATTTTGAATTTGACATCGTCGCCGCGGACGCAGACTCTGAAGCCACGCTTTCAAACCCTGAAGGCGTTGAAGGCTCGCCTTCTTCTGCCTATTTCAAAAACGGGTTTGAGGCACAAGGGATACATCTCCGTTCACATTTCACGGAAAAACTCACCTCACACCTCTCTCTCACGCGTTCCCACAATTTTCTCAACGTCGACTTCGATTTGGTGACAAACGAAAGTTTTGCACAGGGCCCAGATGGTGAGTGGGAAGTGGCATCCACTGAGTATTCGCACTATGACATTCAGGTGAACGTTCCGGTTTACACGCTGCGCGAAGACGTGTCCTACAAAATCACACCGACGCTTCAGTTTGAACCAGGGTTTCTTTTTGCTGTCAGCCCCGCAACCAGCTTTTCTTACACCAATCTGCCAGTCACCGAGGAAACGGAAGTGACAGAAGGGGAAGACCTGGGTGAATTGCTTGAAGAGGCTCGGGCGGATGGAGACGAGGCAATTATCTTCAGGAACGACTCCGATGGCAGCGAGGAGATTTTTTTACAGGAGACGTGGACTGAGGAAACTCGCGAAGAATTCAACAAACAGTTCCGCCGTGCCGAAGGTTACCTCCAAACGCGATATGAACCGTTTCCGTTTCTATCGGCGGCACTAGGCGTTCGGTTAGATTACCTCAACGTGACAGACGAAATCTCGGTGCAGCCGCGGGCCAGTCTTGCCTTCAAGATGCCGAGCGGTGCAGCCCTGCGCCTCGCTTACGGACGGTATGAACAGAGCCCGAAACCGAATGAAATGCTTGCCGAAGACGGAAATCCGGCGTTAACCTCAAGCGTCACCAGCCACTACATCGTGGAATTGGAGCAGGAGCTCACGTCTCAAACCGAACTTAAGTTGGCGGGCTATTACAAAACGCAGGCAAATTTGGTAACGCCGGATGAAGCAGAAGGGTATCTCAATCAGGGTGTGGGCTATGTCGGTGGCGCGGAGATGTTCCTGCGGCACCGTATCACTGATAAATTTTTCGGTTGGATTTCGTATGCTTGGACGCACGCGGAACGCCGCACCCATCCTGATGCTGAGTATGCCCCCTACCTCTTTGATAACACGAGCGTTGTCAGTGTCGTCGCGAATTACAATTTCTCGCCGACATTTGAGATAGGGGCGAAGTGGCAGTATTCCAGCGGCACGTCCAGCGTCCCGGTCGCCGAGATTTTCTTAGTTCAAGACCCGGTTACGCGCGGGATGCGCAAACTACCCTTTGAAACTGAAGACGACGACTTAATTGCGCTGCCAGCCTATCACCGGTTGGATGTGCGGATAAGCAAAAAATGGGATTTTGACGGTTGGAAGATAGGCGGGTTTCTGGAAATTTTGAACGCCTATAATCGGCGAAATGTCATGCAATTTACGAATCCTGAGGATGGCAGCGTGGAAGAGATAGAGCAATTTCCCATCATACCGTATCTCGGGCTGACGGTGGAATTTTAAGTTCTTCGCCGCGCCTTGTAGGCCCATTCGTTTGCCTCTGGCACACATCCAGACGAGGGCTGTTCGCGATCAGGCGATCGCGAACTACAGGGGCCGTTTGCCTCTGGCACACATCCAGACGAGGAGGGCCCTCCTACACTGCTCTTACAACTCCTTAAGGAGCTGAATGTCTATAAAGTAGAAATCGACAACGTCGATTTCGGGTTACGCAGAGAGATGTCAAACTGACGTTAAACCTACGCCGAACGCCTCGCGAACAACAAAAAAGATGCTGAAATGTAGAAAACGACAACGTCGTTTTCGGCTTTACGAGGAGATACATTCTCGAACCAAACAACGTCCGCCGAACGCCTCGCGAACAACAAAAAAGCAAAATCTCGCATTTTTGTTGCAATTTCCGCAGTTTTGTGGTATAATACATACATATCTCTTTTGACACCTTGTCCTGGTGCTGTTTATGGTTTTACATTTTGCTCGCAAACGCTATCTTTGGGTTGCATGTGTATGTGGGACGCTATTTGCCTGCACCGCGGTAGCCGCATCGCCGAAGGCACGCACCCACCTACCAGCGAGTTCTGTCGCCGTAAGTGACGATGCCTTGGCGACGTTTTTCAATCCTGCAGGATTAGGCGCAGGCCGCGCGTTGAATCTCTATTACCTGCGGACGTACCAAAGTGAGTCGCAACCCGGCGATGACGCTTTTTTCATCGCCGCACCGGGCGCGGGGTTCAGCATGGAGTTCGCAACGACTGCGGACGACATTGACTTCACACGGTATAGTCTCTCCACCGGACGACATTTAGGGAGCGCGCTTTACTGGGGCACGAGTTACAGTTGGATAAATTCCGACGACAAAGGCTACGACACATTCCGTTCGCTTTCGTTGGGATTAATGTATCGTCGCCGCTATTTTTCAATTGGCGCGATAACTCGGAATCTGAACCGTCCGAAGTTGTTAGGCGAAAAGTTGGGGCGCGCTTATGACATAGGTGTCGCGCTGCGTCCTGGCACTTGGCGGGCGACGTTCTCCCTTGATATGCAAAAAATGCAGGGCATCGGAGGCGTTGACTTTCAATACGCGTTGGAGTTGCGGCCTATCCGAGAAGTGATGCTCCGCGGCATGCTAAACAGTGACAGGAGTTTTGATATCCGTTTCGGCATCAACATCGGGAATTGGGGCGTGGGGACAGACAACCGTTTTGATGCGGACAGCGCGCAAACCGGTGTCGGGTATTTCCAATTCTCTAGCGCGCCGAAAACAAGAGCCATTCCGCGTCGACGCAAGGTTCTCGATTTGTCCATGGGCTCGCTGGAACGAACGCTGCGCATCGCGAAGCGGGACAAAGATGTCGCGGGCGTGCTGATTCGCATCAACGGCAGCGGCTACGGCATGGGACAGCTGCAAGAGATGCGCGATGCTGTCATTGAATTCAAGGAATCTGGCCGCGTCGTTATCAGTTATCTCTCTAGTTGTTCCACCGGAGATTACATCGTCGCCTCCGCGTGCGATGCGATTTTGATGCACCCTTCGGCGGAGGTGCGGCTCATCGGGCTGCGCGCCGAACGTTCGTTTTACAAAGGCGCGTTGGATATGCTCGGCATCAGGGCAGATATTGAACAGATTGGGAAGTATAAATCAGCGGCGGAAACGTTCACGCGGCGCGATATGTCCGAAGCACATCGCGAAGTCCAAAACGTGATTCTCGATGAACTCTATGAGCAGTTAGTAACGGCGATAGTTAAAAACCGTGGCTGGACCCCGGAAACCGTCAAAAACCTTATAGATGGCGGGCCCTATACCGCGCGAGGGGCACGCAATGCCAAATTGGTTGACAGACTCGTCTATGAAGACGAATTGCCGAATGTTGTGGCTACCCTCACGGACTCCGCTACGGAATTAGTCACACTCGGCGAGTATGCGAATAGCGGGCTTTACGTTCACGAGTGGCGGGTGCAGCGGCCGAAGATTGCGATTATTGAGGCAGAAGGGTTGATGATGACGGGAGATAGTTTCACCGATGTGCTGATGGGCACACAGGTGATGGGTTCGGATACAATCGCCCGCGCCATTCGCACCGTGCGAGAAGACGAAGCGATAAAGGCAGTCGTATTGCGGATAGATAGCGGCGGTGGGCTCGTCGTCGCCGCAGATATTTTGTGGCGTGAACTTGTGCTGCTCGCAGAAGCCAAACCGCTTGTCGTCTCAATGGCAGATGTAGCGGCATCGGGCGGCTACTACATTGCCGCGCCAGCCGATGTCATCGTCGCCGAACCCGGTACCATCACCGGTTCTATCGGCGTTATCGGCGGCAAGTATAGTCTCAAGGGATTTTACGAAACATTCGGCATCCGGAAGGAGATTCTGAAACGCGGCAAGCACGCCGATTTTTACACCGATTACGGCGACTATCCCCCAGCAGAACAAGAAATCGTCCGCAGACAAATTGCAGAGATTTACGACGATTTTATCACAAAAGTCGCTATCGGACGGCCCGGGTTGACGAAGGAAGAGGTAGATAGCCTCGGACGCGGGCGCATCTGGACAGGCGAACAGGCGAAGGAGAACGGACTTGTTGATGAACTCGGCGGGTTAAGCCGCGCCCTTGAAATCGCACAAGAAAAGGCAGGATTGGAGAAACAGGTTGTGGAAATCGTCCGGCTCCCAAAACAGACATGGGTGTCGCAGCTCGTCAACAACTATCGTTTGCTTTCAACGCCTCACACTTTTGTGGACAGCGGTGTGCTAAAAATCGTGAGGCATAGGCTTTTTCTATTGATGCCGTATCAGATGCCACTGAGCGATTAGGGAGTCAGCGCGATGGACTATGCAACACAACGACAGGAAATGGTGCAACACCAACTTGAGAATCGCGGTATCCGCAACCCACAGGTGCTTGCCGTGATGCGCAAGGTGAAACGCCACCTCTTCGTCACACCGGAAAATGTCAACGCTGCGTATCAGGATAGTCCCCTCCGGATTGCGTATGGACAGACAATCTCGCAGCCCTACATCGTGGCATTGATGACAGAACTGCTCGCGTTAACGCCGACATCAAAGGTGCTTGAGATTGGCACGGGGTGCGGTTACCAAACCGCCGTTTTAGCGGAATTGGCGGCAGAAGTCTATTCGGTTGAGATTCTGCCTGAACTGGCCGACAGCGCGAAGGTGAGGTTAACAGAAACCCTCAACTATCAGAATATCCGATTCAAACTCGGTGATGGGCATTACGGCTGGCAAGAGCACGCGCCTTATGACGCTATCCTCGTTGCAGCCGCACCGAAAGAGATTCCGCAACGGCTGGTTCACCAATTGGGCGAAGGCGGCAGGCTGGCTATTCCTGTCGGCGATATAGTGCAACACCTGCTTTTGATTCAGAAGACAGCGGGAGAAACAGAGACACAGACGGTTACCGGTGTCAATTTTGTGCCAATGACAGGGGTTTCCGGTAGGCGCGCTTTGTGAGTGTGCATCCAACGCCTCTGCGATTGCAAACCGCGCCTACTCATGACTGGGTTTCCGGTAGGCGCGCTTTGTAAGCGCGCACTCAACGCCTACCGGCGAGAAGAAAAGGAGCACCGACGGAGGCTCACGCCTCCACAATAACACCTATGATGCAGATACACACATTCTCTAACCTAACGAAACTCGGCATGCTTGTGCTGTTTATCGCACTTATTCTCTTTGCAATTCCCACCTTTGCTGCGTTTAACGACATTGGCGTGGGGGCGCGTCCGTT
Source organism: Candidatus Poribacteria bacterium (assembly GCA_003635305.1). Taxonomy (GTDB): domain Bacteria; phylum Poribacteria; class WGA-4E; order WGA-4E; family WGA-3G; genus AGPOR5. The sequence continues at coordinate 70,282 of PYJE01000200.1, forward strand.
GGGACTCGGCGGTGCCTTCGTCGCACTCGCTGACGATAGCAACGCCGCAAACTACAACGCCGCCGGATTGGGCTACATTGATGCAATCCACGCCGGCGTAACGCGCGAGCAGCGGTTCAACGGGCTCATCACCTATAACGCGTTGAGCAGCATTGTTCCAGTTGGCATTCTCGGTTCCATCGGCGCGCATATCGGCATATTAGCTGAGGATTCGGATATCTATCAGGAGCAGACGTTGGTATTCTCTTACGGCAAGGCGTTCCTCAAGCAATTCGCCATCGGCGTTAACCTGAAACGGTTCAGCACTGCTTTTGATGAAACCAACGAATTTGTCGCGGGGAACGACTATTTCACGCAAACTTCCGCCTCGGCGATTTCGGTGGACATGGGGATAATTGCCAAGCCTGTCGCCGGGCTGAGCATCGGCGTTGCCGCGGAAAATCTCGCGCCAGCGGACATGAGTATCTCCGACGCGTTCACCGATTCGGTGCCTCGCAATATTCGGGCGGGGGTGGCGTATCGGCTTGCATCTATCGCAGAAATGAGCGCGCAAGGCGCAACGGTGAGTAATATCCTGAAATTCAGTTTGGCGACGCTGGAGGTGGCACTGCGCGAGGGAGAAACGCACGTCCGCGCCGGTGCCGAGGTCTGGTTCAATAAACATATCGCCGCGCGGGGAGGATATGGAATAAAGAGCGGCGTGGATTCCGCCTCCACCATCGCCCTCGGCGCAAGTCTGAAAATCCCGGTTAGTGCTACCGATTTACAATTGGACTACGGATTCCAACTGCTTACCGGCGTTTTCCGCGATAATACAACGCAGCGGGTGTCGGTGAATTGGGTTTTCTAAAGGTTGGACAAATATGAGGAACAAAAAACGGACTGAGAAGACAACCCGCCTATCTAAAAGGAACATGAACAACGCATTGCGACATACAAAAATAGTGATTATCAGTCTGCTCATCGCCATGAACAGTTATGGCGCGGTTACGTCTGTCGGCGAGATTAACGTTGAAGGGGAGGCGCAAGGCGTTGTCCCCGCGAGCTCCACCGTGCCGCTCATCGTTACGCTCAGCGTAGATCGTTCGTTAGCGGAGCCAGGCGAGGAGATTAAGACAATTGAAATTGAGTTGCCGCCCGGCTTCTTAACCCGCTCAGCCGATTTTAGAGGCATCACGCGCGATGGCAGCAGGCTTGCGGCGCGAGCTGTCGTCTCCGCTACTCAGTTGCGCATTGAACTCGCCGATGTCATCATCGATCTTCAGAATTCTGTCTACGACATTCGTTTTGACTGCCGCACCCCGAATATCGTGATGCTGGCGGCAACGTTCCGCGCGCGCCTCCGCAATCTGCAAGACGGCCCCATCGGCGAATTTATCCGCGCTGGACAAGCAGATGGGAGACTCAACAACGACGACTTCACCTTGCAAGTGATTCCGAATGTGCCACCCGCGCCTGTCACTGGATTTACTGCTGAGGCAGACGCGACAGGCGAAAACGATGTCACACTCCGCTGGCAAAAATCGGCAGACCCGGATGTTAACGGCTATCTTATCTATCGGGATGGAAATCGGGAACCGCCTATCAACGTCGAAAACGCTTCTTCAACCACCTATCGCGATGTGAACGTTTTGCCGGGGAGTCACACCTACGAGATAGCCTCTTACAAGACGTTGCAACTCCGTTCGGAACGTTCGGCTATGCAGACGGTGAACGTCTCGGAGGATACCGCGGCCCCGGTACCCCCGGCGACATTTGACATCGTTGCGCTGAGCGAGGGAATTGAGCTCACGTGGACACCGAGCGTCAGCCGGGACGTTGAGCGGTACCAACTCTCCTTCGGTTCATCCCCTACTTCGCTGAGTCCGCTGGAAGATAGAAATGTAGAGGCATCTGAAAGCACCTATAAATTTTTAGATGCGCGTCCGTTAGAGGTAGGCAGTTTCGTTTACGCGATTGTCGCAATTGACGAAGCTAAGAACGCCTCTGAACCGAGACAGGAAATCCTGCGGATATTAGATGAACCGTATCCGAACCCGTTTACGCCGCTCTCGCCGAATGCAGATTTCAACCGCGTGATATTTCCGGCGCGCGCGCTTGAAGGGGCGGTAGCAAGCGGCGCACTACAAGGTGAATTCAGGGTGCTTATTTTTAACATTGAAGGCATGCTCGTGAAAACTCTAACCGCGCCTCTCGGCGAGACGGAACTTATCTGGGATGGCACCGACGAAACGGGCGAAATCGTCGAAAGCGGCGTGTATGTCTATCAACTTCAGATAGGCGAAAGTTTCAAGACTGGCACCATAATTGTTGCGAAATAAATTCTTTGTCGTTCGCAATGCGTTCGATGTGCATCGCCTCTCATGTCAAGTCTCTCTGCATTCTTGATACAATTATCCTGAAAAATGTTGACTTAATTTTCCATTTATGCGATACTTGTCAACACGGCTAAAAACCTCTCGCCCTTCATCGGGCTCAGGACGTGGGAAACCACTTTAAACCACAACATAGGAGACACCATAACGATGAACAAATTCAGGACATGTCTACTTGCGGTAACCCTTATGTTCTTGGCAATCGCCTGCTTGTCTGCCGCAGCCGGCTGGAACGTCTTACAAGAACGCGATCCGGAAGTTCGGGACTATATGTCTATCACCTTTACCAGCCCGCAGACCGGCTGGGTAGTCGGTGCCGCCTCGTTTGAAGATTTTGAAAACCCCGGCTTCGTCGGGTATACCGTGGATGGCGGCAAAACGTGGCAGAAATCCGACATTAAAATCAGCGCGGACCTCGCCGAAGTCTACTTCTTAGATGAGAAACACGGCTGGGCCGTCGGCGCGAAAGGCTCAATAGCAGCCACCAAAAACGGCGCAGACTGGGAACTCCAGACTAGCAAGGTTGCTAACGGGCTGAAAGGCATCTACTTCGTCAACAAAGATGTCGGGTATGCTGTCGGGGAAAGCGACACCATCCTATCCTCTAAAAACGGCGGCCGCTCATGGAAAGTGCTGCAAGGCGGACAGGTGGGTGCTGTCGGCGATGACGACGCGAATATGTATAACGCGCTGCAGTTCCTTGACGAAAACACCGGCTGGGCAGCCGGGGTGCGCGTTAGTCCAAGCACGCAGAGCCAGAGTGCCCTCATCCAAAAAACTACCGATGGGGCGGAAACCTGGGTGATGCAAGAGACAGAGAGAGAGGATATCCTTGAGGATATTTTCTTCCTGAACGCCTCACTCGGCTGGGCCGTCGGCGAAAACGGCACCATCCTCCACACCAGCAACGGTGGGGAGAAGTGGGAAGTGCAAACCAGCGGCACCGAAGAGACGCTCAGAAGCGTTGGATTCGCAGATGAGATGAACGGCTGGGCCGTCGGCGGCGACTTCGGTGTCGGAGCCATTTTGCACACCACGGATGGCGGCAAAACGTGGGAAGCGGAAGAGTCCAAGGAAAAGCTGGTCAAAGTTTTTGTGCTAGATGGACAAAACGTGTGGGTTGCAAGCTCCACCGGTGCCATCTTACAGACAGATTAACGCGATTTCATCCGCGGTAGGCGCGCGTTCAACGCGCGCCATCACGCCGAAACTCGCCGCCAATTATTATCATATCAGCACAAACGCATCGTGCAACAGAGGAGATGCAATTGCACCACAAAACCAATCCGAACGCATTGCGACATACAAACGTATTCGCCGAGCGGATGAGCCGCTTGGGAACAGAATCTGCTTTTGAGGTGCTCGCGAAAGCCAAGGGGTTAGAAGCACAAGGCAGAGACATCATCCATCTCGAAATCGGACAACCGGATTTCCCAACACCGATGAATATCTGTGAAGCGGCGTTCAAAGCCATGAAGGATGGGCAGACCGGCTACGGGCCCTCCGCAGGCCTGCCTGAATTTCGCGAGGTAGTCGCGCAGCACATCACTGAAACACGCGGCGTGTCCATCCACCCCGATGAAGTCACCGTCACACCCGGCGCGAAGCCTATTATCTTCTTCACCATTTTGGCCCTCATTGACGAAGACGATGAGGTTATCTACCCCGAACCCGGCTTCCCTGTTTACGAATCTGTCATTGACTTCATCGGCGGAAAGCCGGTGCCGCTGCTGCTGCGCGAAGAAGTCGATTTCCGCTTCCGTATCGAAGAACTCGAGGCCGCCATCACCGCGCGCACAAAGCTGCTAATTCTCAACTCGCCACAGAATCCCACCGGGGGCACGCTCACGGCGGCAGACCTCGGGGCCATCGCCGAACTCGCGCAGAAACATAATTTTTATGTGCTTACCGACGAGGTCTACTCACGCATCCTCTACGAAGGCACGCATCAGAGCATTCTTAGCCTCCCCGGTATGAAGGAGCGGACTATCCTCATCGAAGGACACTCGAAAACCTACGCGATGACAGGCTGGCGTTTAGGTTACGGCATCGCGCCGCAAGCAATTGCAGACAAGATTACGCAGTTGACGATTAACTCGAATTCCTGCACCGCTACCTTTACACAAATCGCTGGCATTGAGGCACTGATAGGACAGCAAGACTCGGTTACAGAGATGGTAACCGAGTTTCAGAGACGGCGGGACGGCATCGTGGACGGATTGAACGCGCTGGAGGGAGTCAGTTGTATCAAGCCGCTCGGTGCGTTCTATGTGTTCCCGAACGTAACGCAGCTGCCCATGGCGTGCGAACCCCTCGCCGATTATCTGATGGACGAAGCGGGTGTCGCGCTGCTGCCCGGCACCGCCTTCGGCAAATATGGCGATGGATATCTCCGGCTCTCCTATGCGAATTCGTTGGAGAACATCCAAGAGGCACTCGGCCGAATCGAAAAGGCGATTGCCAAACTGTAGCGGCGCGCAATTTTGAACGTAGGGCGAGGGCCTGTCCCTCGCCGTGTAACCATATGCGAACAACGAAAAAAACGGCAAAGAGAGTGATAGCACGCATTCCGGCCAGCACGACAAACCTCGGCCCCGGATTCGATGTGCTGGGGCTCGCTTTGAGACTCTACAGCACGGTGACGCTGGAAGTGACAGAGACATCCGGCAATGAAGTCGTCGTCACTGGGGTAGACGCGGATAAGATTCCGAGCACCACCGAGCACGTCGCGTTTCAAGCGGCTGAACTGGTTCTCAAGCGGGATGGAGGGAAAGTCCCACCGGGCCTGAAGTTATCCATAGACAACGGTATCCCTGCGATTCGTGGGTTAGGCGGCAGCGGCACAGCCATCCTCGGTGGCCTGATGACTGCGAATGAACTCTGCGACTCGCCGCTTTCCAAGGAGGAACTGCTGAACCTTGCCGCGAAACTAGAAGGGCATCCCGATAACGTCGCCGCTTCTTACCTTGGCGGGCTGGTTGTCTGCGCGCAGGAAAAGGGACATGTCCATACTGTTCAGTTGCGGTGTCCAGATGAACTTTCCGTGGTGCTAGCAATTCCCAATTTCACGCTTTCAACGCAACAGGCGCGCAGCGTGCTGCCTCAGCAGGTAGAACTCGCGGACGCAATTTACAATACCAGCCGCAGTTCGCTGTTAGTCGCCGCCATCGCCACCGGGAAATTGAGCCTAATAGCGGTTGCGATGAAGGACCGGCTGCATCAACCCTACCGTGCTGCGCTCATTCCGGGGTTTGATGATGTCGGGGAAGCGGCGGTGAACGCCGGTGCCTTCAGCGTCGCACTGAGTGGCGCGGGACCGACCTTGGCGGCCTATTGTTACCGACACCTCGCGAAGCAGATTGCGGAAGCGATGCAAGCCGCTTTCCACGTCCATCAAATTCAGAGTGAGACCAGGATGCTAGAGCCCGATATCCGAGGAGCCCAAATCGTATCTTCCGAATGATAATTGCACAGGACTTACGCGCGTTTCATCATTCTGCGTCCGGCCTATTGTAGCATGCAACACCCTGCGAACCACGAAAAATGTTCCATACGAACGGTATTTCATCGATATTGAATCAATTTAACAGCGATTTGGAAAACGGATTGAGTGCCGATGCCTTGCAGAAGGCGCGCGCGCAATACGGCAAAAACGAAATTGGCGCGACGCAAAAAACAGGACAGTTCGCCGCCTTTTTGAAGTCATTGCTGAACTGGCGAGTGTGCGTGTTGGCTGTAGCGACTGCTGTCCTTATTGCTCCCTTCATCATACCAGATATTTTCGCGGTTTCCGACGTGCCGCACACAACCACCGCGGGGGGTGTCATCGGTGCGATGCTCGTCTTGCATATCGGATGGGCATGCTTCACCGAATACCGCATCCGTCGCCGCGAAGCACAGGTTCAGGAGTATCTCGGGCTTAGCATTCAGGTTATCCGGGGCGGCAAGCTCGAAAAATGCGCGCCGGAGGACATCGTGCCGGGCGACTTAATCTCTGTGAGCAAAGGCGACTACATCCCCGCGGATGCCAGAATCGTTGAGGCGTATGGGCTCGTAGTAGACGAATCTGCGCTATTCGGGACGAAAGGCACCGTGCAAAAAACGAGCGATACGCTTGCGGATAAACCGGCAGAGGGCGAAGGGGATGCTGCAACTCCCATCCCTCCCCAAGAACAGAAAAACATGGTGTTCGCTAGCACCTACGTAGAGGCGGGCCGCGGGCAGGCGGTTGTCGTGCAAACGGGACAGCAGACTGAATTCTGGAAGCAACGTCCGAACGCGCAGCAGACTCCCGATGTCACAACATACGCGGAAGGCGAACTGAAATTCCTGCACAACCTCATCAAGATAGCCGGGGTATGTGTCGCGGCGATAGTTGTCGCAATCGCGTGGTGGGCTGATTCTCAAGAACCGGGCACAGACTGGTTCTCACTTAGCTCGCTCGGTGTCCTTTTCCTCCTCGCCGCCGCACCGCAAGATGCCGTTTCGCTGTTGCGCATGAATTTCTCGCAACACGCCAGAAAATTGCTGAAGAAAGGGGTGGCACTGCGGCATTCGCGTCTCCTTGAAAAACTGAGCCGCATCACCACTTTTTGCGCGAGTGAGGAAGGGCTTTCGACAACACGCGCCCTCGCGCTCTCCTATATGTTCGTTGATGAACAACTCGTTGAGGGAACAAAGTGGCAAGCGTGGCTGCGCTCCGTCCAAAATCTATCGGCTGAAGAGAAGCGACAAGCGGTTGACGCAATGCCATCTACGCCGCTGAAGAAAAATCAGATTCCGCCGAATGCGCCGGGGTTGGTACTGACGGCGGCACTCGGCACTTCCGGCGAACGGCATCAACTCGGTAAAAGGAACAACGAAGACACGTCACCCCGGGGGGTGCTCCAAAAGCAGCTCCGACAACTCGGGTATGAACTAGACGAACTCAAAGCAAATCTCCCACTCGTTAAGGAATATCCGTGGACTCCCAACTTTGGGTATCAAATGGGCGTTTTTGAGGCAGGTGATGAAAACTATCTCAATATCATCTTTGGGAACGCCCGGAAGGTGCTGGATGCGTGTGATTTCACACTCACGCAAGGTGAGATGATATACCTGCAGGACGAACGGTATCATCAGTACGGGGAAGCACTTGATTACCTCAGGGGCATGTCTTCGCAAGGCACGCTGGGCAATGTCTACGGTGTCGCGTCGCAGTCTTCGGATGTCATGCGCACACCGCAGGATATGGAGGAGGGTTCAACCTTTTTAGGTTTCATCGCTTTCTCTGTCAGCGATGACGAAGAGACAAGAGCCGTTGTGAAATCTAGCCTTGACACCGGACTGAAAATTATCCTCATCACTCAACGGGATGCGCAACAGACAGGCGTGCTCGGGAAGGCACTCGGCCTCATTCACACGGCGAAAGCCATCGCCTCCCGAAAGGCACTGAACGCACTTTCGCGTGAGGAATTGGACGAGCAGGTGCGAAAGGCTTTGGCATATTCCCAACCGAGCCGAGAGCAACGCCGTGAGATTGTTTTCAGTTTGAAACGCCACGGCCATACCGTCGGGTTTCTGGGGCAAACCGGCATCGATTCGCGTGCAATGACAGCCGCGGATATCGCATTTGCGAACAAGCGCGATGCCTCAGACATAGCACAAACACAGAGCGACGGGCTCATTCTGAAAAGCGGCTTCCGGGCCGTGCGGGATGCACTGCTGCACGCCCGCGAGGCTTATCAGAACCTGGCGGGTTACATCAGATGGGGACTCTCGTGCACGCTGGCACTCCTGCTCACCCTCGTTTTTGGCACAATTCTGCACTACGTGTATCAACTCCCGATGCCGCTAACATTAACCCACATCGCATGGGTGCAATTTCTCGGAAGCCTGCTTCCCACCCTCGGTGCCGGGTGCGAACAGATATTCGCCGACGAGAAGCACCACCGTCCTGCTATGTTCTCTGTCTCGCGATTTCTGCCGAAAACCGCCTGGTTAGACATCGTCTGCCGCGGCGTGACTATCAGTTTAATGTCGCTCATTCCGTTTTTCTTTATGCTGTGGCGTTCAGACATGAACGACTCGGCAGTGATAGCCGTTGCACAAACGATGGTGGCCACCACGCTGATTTTCACCCAATTGGCGACATGCTGGCAGGCACTGCGGTATCCCTGGGAATCGCTTTTTCAACGGATGTTTGCCAACACGCGGCTGCTCATTATCTTCTTCGGGGTTATCGGGCTCCACGTCGCCGCGCTCTATGTCGCACCTGTCAATGAACTTCTAGGGTTGACACCTCTGAAATGGGAGTGGCAATGGACGTTGCTGTTTAGTTTCACCTTGTTTTTATTGCCGCTTAATTTGGCGATTAATCCACGTCCGCATCGGGAATAGTCATGCTATCCATCGGTAGGCACGCGTTGCAATCGTGCTCCAAAGCCAGGTTTTCGCTTGCAGCCGATGCTGTAACCGGGGTACGCGTGTTTTGCAAGCACGCTCCAAACCAAATCATCGCTTTCGACGATGCGCGTTGCCGTGGGTAGGCGCGCTTTGCAAGCGCGCTCCAAACGCCGCGTGCTTCTCCTATTAAACCCAAAAACCGTAGGTGGGAATGCCCGCGATGATGCCGATAATCGTCCATAGGCTACCAACGGTGAACTCACCCAAAATTAGGCCTAGAAAGAAGGGCGCGATTTTCCGATGCCGCACTACGCCGCCGTATTGGAGGATGAGCAGCTTAATCAACCAGCTCATGAAAAGGCAGCTCCACGTCACGTTCATACCCCAACTCGTTGAAATAGCGAACCCGGCGGGATGAAAGGGCCACCACACAAACCGCATCCGAAATAGCATCAAGACTGTCGTGAGTAGGAAACCGAGCCCCATAAACCCACTTTCGGCAATCAGCGTCTCCTCCGGTGCTTGCAGCCATCCCGTGAGCCGGCGATACGGTTCTATCCCGAAGGCACTGAGCGAGGGCCAATACGCTCGTACCTCCATGCCTAACCGATACCCTCTGTCAATGAGAGCCCAAAATCCTGCCAGCGAACCGAGCACCGCGGCGAGCGTCAAAGCGAAGATAATCCGCGGCATCGTCATGTGAGTGCGTTCCATAATCTTGAAACCTTCCAATTGATGCGGCATCGGATGGCTTCGATAAGCGCGATTGATAAACCAGAACATGGAGAACATGACGAGGTTGTCTCTACCCAACCGGCGCGTGCCTACTGTTCGTGTCAAAATTTCATCAGGTCCGGAATAGTGAAGATCATGCACTGGGGTGCCTAACTCGGCGCGCATGCGCGTAATGGCGATGGAAATCATATAGTAGATGACGAAAAAGACGAACATCACCCAGATTTCCGCGCCGCCATAGTAGCAGAAAAGGACGAGAAACGCCATTACCCCGATGAGACAAAGCACTGCTGCGCGATAGGACATCGGGCTGTCTGAATCATCGCGCGCGGTATCGGTATGCAAGCCGATAACTGTTTTGCCGACATGCAAAAGATGCCGGCGGCTTGCCCAGATAGCCAAAACGCACAAAGCGAGGTAGCCGCCGGACGCTTGTTCGTTCATATACGGAAAACGCGGCAGACTCCGCATCCCGATGGCGGCACCGACGACGCGCATCACCCGCCAATACCAGAAGAAAAACCAGCACGAAAACGACAAATCCAGCGGAATAAAGAAGCCGAGCCCTATCGCGAACGGATAAAGCGAAAACGGAATTCTTCCCATCGCATTCCACGGGCTTTCTGTGAACACCTGAAAACTTCGCACCCGCGTCCGCAACTCCGGTAAAATCGGGTACAGGAAATTCACACCGTTCCACAGCGCGAGCGCGCCTGCGATGCCGAAACCGAGCCACATCAACTTGTTCCGGAAGAAGCGGTTCTGCTGCGGTTCTAGGAGCGAACCGGCTGCGTGTCCTGATTGCGCCATCTGCAGCGGCAATTGGATGATGGGGTAACTCAACTTTTCATGTTCAATCCACTGCTTTCGGACGATGATATTAATGCATAGCATCCCGAAAATCAAGACGGTAATGAACACTGTCCACCAGAGCACCGGTTTTGCCCATCCGAGAAGCGTCTCGGCGGTGTAGAGCGGCAATTCTCCCTCATAGTAGCCTTGCAGCAACTGGCTGTCGCTCACGGTGAGCCAATTTGGAAGAAATGGGGTGAACAGCTGCTGCCACTCGTTTTCAGCGGTTGCAAAGCGGAAGGCGTGTCCGAGCATCGGCACCAGAATTTCAAGCATGTCGTGCCCCGTAATTCCGGATGCAATTGACAGCATCAAATAAACGATGACGAGTTCGCTTTGCGCAAGTGCCAGCGTTGGGACGAAACGCTTAAATAGTTCGTTCACGCCGATAACGACGAAGAGACTAAAAATAACGTTAAAAAAGAGGGAAATCGTTACGGGATGTCCTGAGTAGCGGATTACCTCCATCTCGATTACCCAGTAGCAGTTGATGGGAATCAGCAGCATGGCGATACTGACAGATTTGAAGGTAACCCCGTGCGCGGGGATTTGCGATGTGCTTTGAGATTTCATATTGTTTTGGCGTGCAGCATCTGTCTCTCGTTGATTTTCGTAAAGTGTAGCATAGATGCTTAAAGTTGTCAATAGCTGAATGCATTTGACGAATAAAAAATAAATTTGCTTTTTTTCCCGCATTTAGGGTATACTATTAATATGCAAGGAAAAATAGTTTTTTCTTCAATCCGAAAAGGAGGCAAAGATGAAATCCGTATTTATCATGTTAATCCTGTTCGTGTGTGCGGCATCGTTCGCCTATGCGCAAAACGAACCGGATGAGTCGCTCATCCTCTACTTCTCTTTTGATGAACTTGATGGCGACAACACCATCGATCATTCGCGATATGAGAATCACGGAGAGATAGCCGGTGCACCGAAACACGTTGACGGTAAATTCGGCAAGGCATTGCAACTCAACGGTGAAAGCGACTGGGTGGAAGTCCCCCACGAAGACATCCTCACCGTCGATGAAAGCGTCACCGTGATGGCGTGGATTAATACCGAACGCCACCAAGGCCCCGGCGGCCAGCGGTGGCAGGGCATCGTTGCCAAGAGTAACGGCCCCCGTTCCTACAGTTTCTATACCGAATTTCCGAGCGAATGCTTGCATCTCAGCGTCGGCGGAGCCGGTAGCGTTTGCAACGGGAAAGTTAAACTCGACGAGTGGCAACATGTCGTCGCGCAAGTTGATGATGGCACACATCGCTATTGGATAAATGGTGAAAACGTCGGTGAATTCCCGGGGAAACCACCTCCCCCTGGAAAAGCCGATACCGACAGTGTCCTCGTCGGGAAAACGCATGAAGGACAACGCGAATTCCTCGGGCTCATTGACGAAGTCCGCATCTGGAACCGCGCCCTTGACGAAGACGAAGTAATCGAACAGATGGAAATAGGGTATTTCGAGATGTTCGCCGTCGACCCGAGAGCAAAATTAGCCACGACTTGGGGGAACCTTAAAGCACCCCAGCGATAAAACTGTACCGCGGAGCGCGGTTTCAAACCGCGCTCTGGCCAACAAAGCGCGCGGCATAACCGCCCGCCGCTTGAATATTGCATCTGGAGGAAAAATGAAATTCCTATTTATTTTCTTACCACTGTTCATGTTCACAGCCTCCTTCGCTAACGCGGCAGACCAAACTGATGCATCGCTCATCCTCTACTTCTCTTTTGATGAGATTGATAGGGACATCGTCCCAGATCACTCGCAATACGCGAACGATGGAACGATTGCGGGGGCACCGGAATCTGTCACCGGTAAGTTCGGCAACGCGTTGAAACTGAACGGCGAAACCGATTGGGTTGAAGTCCCGCACGCGGACATTCTCTCTGTTGAGGAAACCGTAACCGTCATGGCATGGATTAATGCCGAACGACACATGGGCCCTAATAGCCAGCGGTGGCAAGGCATCCTCTCAAAGGGCAACGCGCCGCGTTCTTACAGTTTCTACACGGAATCGCCTAGTGAATGTTTGCATCTCAGCGCAGGCGGCAGCGGCAGTGTTTGCACCGGAAAAATCGCGCTGAATGAGTGGCAGCATGTCGCCGCGCATGTTGAGGACGGTGTCCATCGGTATTGGCTGAACGGGGAAAACGTCGGCGATTTTCCCGGAAATAACCCGTTACCGGGGCTTGAGGATACTGCTAGCGTCCTCGTCGGGAAAACACATGAAGGACAACGCGAATTCCTCGGGCTCATTGACGAAGTCCGCATCTGGAATCGCGCCCTCAGCGAAGACGAAATTATCCAGGAAATGGAGACAGGACATGTCGGGCTTACCCCTGTCGATGCTCGTGAAAAATTGGCGACAACTTGGGGCACCTTAAAGTCTCGAAAGTAGTCACAGCGTAAACCCGCGAACCCTCTTAAGGAGAATTGACACGCAATGAACGGAAAATTTATCACCGCAGCGGAAGTGGAACGCGTTCAACTCGGATGGGGCACAACAGGCTGGCTCAGCCGCCCACAAACTACCGGCGCGAAAGATATCGTCGCAATGGAAGTAAGCCTCCTGCCCGGCAATGGCCACGATTTCCATAAGCACCCAGAGCAGGAAGAGGTTATCTACGTTATTGAAGGCAGTGTTGAACAATGGCTGGAGGACAAGAAGCAGACGCTCAACGCAGGCGACGCTGTCTTCATCCCGGCAGATATCGTCCACGCCTCCTTTAACGTCTCCTCTCAGCCGGCGAAGTTATTCGTTACCCTCAGTCCCTGCAAAGGCGAAGAGGGGTATCAGTTGATAGATGTCTTTGACGAGGCACCGTGGAATACGCTCCGCGCATGATTTGACAGGGCATCGCACGATGGGTTATGATAAGGCGCGAGGGTTTAACAATGGGAACTATCGCGGCACGGCGAGGGACAAGCCCGCGCCCGACGATGAAACGGGAGTTTTCAACTGTGCCTGAGAGGAAACCACTCCGGCAGCAGATGCGCGAATTCTACCAAACGTCGGAGGCATATAAGGGACTCCTCGCCGCGCACGATGAGGTATACCTCCGACACTACGTTGAATTGGTAACCCGCTACGCGCCACCCGGTTCCAAAATCCTCGAACTGGGATGTGGGAACGGCATCTCCGCGCGGCTCATCAATCAGGCAGGATACGACGTTGTTGGCACAGACATTTCTCACCTCTTCTTACAAGAAGCACGGGCATGGGAAAATCCGCAGCTGCAATACCAAGTCTGCGATGTGCTGGAACTGCCGTTTGAAACGCAGTCCTTTGACGTTATCTGCTCAAACGAACTCATTGAGCATCTGCCCGACGTTGAAACCGCGCTCGCCGAGATGATTCGGGTGGCGCGAAAGGGCGGCCACATCATTCTTTCCGGACCGAATCTCTGCTCACCGATGACTCCGTTTCTGGATTGGCTCGGGCTTATCATGGGCAAACCGGGCAGACCGGTTTGGGGTGAGACGAAGCGGCAGGCGTGGGAACAGTTCGTCAAGAACTGCCGACTCTGTGTGACGAAGCGATTTGCACGCCGCTCAGCGCAATTCTTATACCGCGCGCCGGACTTGCAGGCGGATGCCATCGGCGGCGACTCTGACAGTGCCTATTATGCATCTCCCATCGATCTGGCGCGATTTTTCCGAGCGAACGGGCTCCAAATCCTTAAAAAGTGCGTCGGTTTTGGACGCAAAGGCAGCATCGTCGCAGCGGCGTTTCCCTATCTGAGCCCCTACATCAGCATGGTTGTTCAGAAATAACCCTACATGCAAGTCTTGACAACGGTTCGGCTGCACCTATTTAGGGAATAGCATCAAAAACCGAGTCATCGACAACGCCGATGACAGCATTACGCAGAGGGACGTTCTCGCATCAGAACGCTTATTGAACACCTCGCGAAATACGAAAAATGAACATTTGTCCTGGTGATTTTGTCCTAGAGATAGGGAGCGGCCACAATCCGAAGCCCCGCGCAAATGTCTTGTGCGATAAATTCATCGAAGATGATGAACAGCGCGGCGGCGGCATCATCGCAGACCGGCCCCTCGTCGAGGCAGATGGGCAGTATCTCCCCTTCGCTGACAGCGCGTTTGACTACGTCATCTGTTCGCACGTGCTGGAGCACGTGGAAAAGCCTGCTTTGCTCCTCGCCGAGTTAATGCGAGTTGCTAAACGCGGCTACATTGAAACGCCATCGGAAATCGCCGAACGCATTTATGGATGGCCCTATCACCACTGGGTTGTCAACAAAATTGACGGCCGGCTCGTTTTACAAGAAAAAGTGTGTGAGGCGAAGAACGCGGCGGACAGCCCCCCGCACTACGGTGGTTTTGGACAACTGTTCCACACATTAGCAGCCGAGGACAAGCAGTGGAAGCGGTTTCATCTGACGCATCATCACCTCTTCCTCGTCCAATATGAATGGGAAGGCGAGATTGACTATGAACTCCTGCCACCGGGAAAATCGCCGCTGGATTTGGAATCACCGAAAACACTCGCGGCGTTGCGCAACGCCTATCCGAAAAATCAGTGGCTGCCGATTATCAAAAACGCAATTCCAAACGGCATCATTTCGCGTCTGAAAACTGCAGTAGGAGCTATCTACCGCTCGCGACGCGGTGCCGAAGGCATCGAGAACGGGAGGGCTCTCCTACAAGAAATTCTGGTATGTCCGCAGTGCAAAGGCGAAATTAGCTGGGAAGAGGACAACCTCCAATGCGCAACTTGTGAGCGGAATTATCCGATTATCAACGGAATCCCTCGCCTGACTGTGTGAAAACAATCAAGAACCGAGTCATTGACAACGTCAATGATGGATTACGTAGACTGACGTTATGCAACAAAACAACCTTATTGAGCCCCTTGTGAACAACAAAAACGTAGAAGAACGAAACATCGTCATCATCGGCGGCGGCACCGCTGGGTTTGCCGCGGGTGTCTATACCTCCCGCGCGATGTTGGAGCCGTTCTTGATTACCGGTGACGCGCTCGGTGGACAACTCTCGCTCACGTTGGACCTCGAGAACTACCCCGGCTTCTTCGGTAACGAAGCCGCTGTCTTCATCCAAGGCATGCAGGCGCAAGCGGAAAAGTTCGGCACCGAAGTCCGGTTTGATACCGTCACCGCTGTCGACTTCACCCGACAACCGCTTGTCGTTGAAACTTATGAGAATACCTATCACGCTAAATCCGTGATTATCTGCACCGGTGCTTCACCGCGCACACTCAACGTTCCCGGTGAAGAGGAATATGGGGGCCGCGGCGTATCCTACTGCGCTACTTGCGATGGGTTCTTTTTCCAAAATCAGCGGCTTATTGTCGTCGGCGGCGGAGACGCGGCAATTGAAGAGGGCATCTTCTTAACCAAATACGCCTCCGAGGTCTATGTTGTTCATCGCCGGGACCAACTCCGCGCGAGCCAGATTATGCAGGAACGCGCCTTCAAAAACGACAAAATCAAGTTTATCTGGGATACCGTCGTTGAAGAGATTTGCGGCGATGCCGAAAAAGTCACCGGTGCCAAACTCAAAAACGTCAAAACGAACGAAACGGAACTTTTTCCCATCGACGGTGTGTTTATCTTCATCGGGCACATCCCTAACACAGAACTCTTCACCGACATCATTAAGATGGACGAACAGGGTTATATCATCGTTGACAGCCTGCAACGCACCAATATCGATGGCGTTTTCGCGGCGGGAGATGTGCATGACCGGATATTCCGTCAAGCCATCACCGCTGCGGGGGCAGGCGCGGCGGCGGCTATCGCCGCGGAAAAGTTCGTCGCAGAATTGGATAACCGCGCGTATCCGGGGAACTAACTCATGAGTGACTCGACAGGAACAAGACTGGCCCTCGGTTTGGATTCTAGCACGCAGAGCCTCTCTGCCATTGTCATTGATATAGACACGGCAGAGAAGTGCTTTGAGCATGCACTAGACTATCGCGCCGATGAACGGCTCAACCGATTCGGCATCGGTGAGGACTACATCCTGCCGCCGCGCGAAGAAGGCGAAGCGGAGCAACCGCCACTCATGTATCTCGCCTCCCTTGATGCGATGTTTGCAGCGTTACAGACAGCGGACATCCCGTTGGGGAATATCGTCGTTGTCAACACCTCAGGGCAGCAGCATGGGCATGTCTATCTGAACCATCGCGCCGCCGAGATTTTCTCCGAGTTGACGCAACCAGTAGGAGGGACATCCCTGTCCCGATTTGAAAGCAGTCAACGCGATTTGGCAACGGTGCTGGCGAAGTGCTTCGCCTATCCCACCGCGCCTATCTGGATGACTGCCAACACGGTGGAGCAAACCACCCACGTTCGGAACGCAGTCGGCGGCAAAACGCGGATGATTGAGCTCTCCGGTTCCGATGCTCCCCTTCGGTTTACGGGAGCCGTTATGCGGCGCGTCGCGCAGCAGTTCCCACAATGCTACGAGGAAACGGCGAATATTCAACTGATTAGCAGTTTCATCCCAGCGGTGCTGACTGGCGAGAGCCACGTGCCGATAGACTACGGTAACGCATGCGGGATGTCTCTCATGAACTACCGCCGCAAAGACTGGGCCGCAGCATTGCTCGCGGCAACGGCAGATGGATTGCCCGGCAGTGTGGCAGAATTCCGCAAGAAATTGCCACAGCTCGCGCCGCCCGACACGGTTGTCGGAGAGATTGCAGCCTATTTTGTGAACAAATACGGCTTCAATCCAAACTGCAAAGTAGTCGCCGGTTCAGGCGACAATCCGCAGGCGAAAGTGCCAGTCGCGGGAGAACTCCTCAGCCTCGGCACTAGTTTCGTGAACATGGTGTCCACAGATGGCGATACGCTTGACGCTGCAGGATTCGCCAACGCGATGTATGATGGTATCGGAAGACCATTTATGTTCGGGTGCCGCACGAATGGCGCGATGGTGTGGGACGCAGTCAGAAACCGCTATGGATTAGCGAAAGAGGACTACACGCCAGCAGAAGCAGCACTGCGTGAGACTTCACCCGGACGCTTCATGACGTTCTGGCAGCCCAAAACCGAGTCGTTTCCTGTCTCACCTGCCTGTGAACTGATTCGATGTGGGCGCGCCCTCCCTGTCCCGAATACACTCGCCGGTGACTACGCCGGTGTTGTGGAGACAAGCCTCGCCGCCGTTTATGTCTATTCACAAGGATTTGCGAAGAAAACTAAGGCACCCTTGTTTGTCACCGGTGGTGCAACAGAAAGTCCTGAAATCATGCGGCGCATCGCAGGGATTTGGAACAGAACCGTCGTCCCTGTCGAAAAAGGCGGCGCAGCACTCGGTGCCGCTGTCGCCGGTGTGAAAGCCTATTGCGACGATAACGGTGAGGCTTTTGACATTGAGGCGTTCAGTTCGGCGGTGCTGAAACGCGGCGAACCGATTCTACCAAACCCTTCAGATGTCGCTGCATACCACGGCGAAGGAAGATACCTCCAACAGTTTCGCGAGGAATATGAGCGAATTAACAGATGAATAAACTGACACATTTTGACGAAAAAGGCAACGCGCGGATGGTAAACGTAGGTGAGAAACCCGAGACGTTGCGCGTCGCCATCGCGCGAGGACAAGTAATTGCCAAACCCGAGACGCTCCAACTCATCGCGGAACAGCGCATCAAAAAAGGCGATGTCTTGGAGATAGCCCGGCTCGCGGGCATCATGGCGGCAAAACGCACCGGTGAACTCATCCCGTTGTGCCATCCCCTCGCGCTCACTTCTGTCCGCGTCGCATTAGCAATCGTGGATGAACACATCGAGATTGAGGCGGAAGTCCAAACAGTCGGAAGGACCGGCGTGGAGATGGAGGCACTCACTGCCGTGTCAGTAGCAGGCTTAACCGTCTACGATATGTGCAAATCGGTAGAGCGGGGGATGCGCCTCTCCGAGATACGGTTAGTCAAAAAGACAGGCGGAAAAACTTCTGTCGTTCGCGAGGCTTGCGATTAGCATCCTTTGCGCAGTCAACCTAGTAAAAATCGCTGAGCAATAAAAGAACAGAAACCTGTAGGAGAGCCCCCCGCTCTGGATGCTCTATCGGGTGCATTTGCATAAGAACTCGGAGACAAACGATGATAAAATGTTATCGCAACCTATCCATACTCGCGGTGCTCGCCGTTTTCCTTATCCCCGCGGTGGGGTTTGGCGGCACCGAACACGTCCTCATCATCGGCGGCGTGGGCGGCGAAAAATCCTTCTACGATGCATTCTGGAGTGCAACCTCCCGATTCCATCAACTGCTCACCGACGAATACGGCTACTCGCCTGAACAAATCACCTTCCTTTTTGAAGACGAGGGGAACATCCCGGGCATCGTCGATGGAACGGCAAAGCGGGAACCGATTTTAACGGCATTCGCGCAACTCGCGGAGAAGATTCAACCGGCAGACCGGTTTCTGCTCTTTATGATAGGACACGCGGCTCGTTCTAGCCAGGGGTTAAAATTCAACCTACCGGGGCGCGATATTAGCGAAACCGAATACGCCGACAGCATCAACGGCATCGCCGCGGCGCAGAAAATTCTCATCTTCGGGTTCCCTTACAGCGCGAGGTTCGTGCAGCGCGTCAGCGCGCCGGGAACTATTGTCCTCACCTCCAGTTCACGGAACGAAGGATACTCGCTACAAGCGGGATTTGGCGATATTTTCGTCGATGCATTTTCTACCGCCACTGCCGACACAAACAGCGACGGTGCCATCTCGTTGTTAGAAGCGTTTTTATGGCTGCGGGGACAAACGAAGGCGTGGTATGAGAATGATGGCTCCGTGCAATCGGAACACCCGCATCTGGACGATAACGGCGACAGAAATCCTTCCCGAAAAAATTTGGAAGACACCGGTGAAGGGAAACTCGCCGAGCAGACGTTCTTAGGCGAACGGCGTTCTGCCTTGCCTGTGCAAGCCGAACCGCCGGAACTCGCCGACGCATCGGAAAGAGGACGCGGCTCTGCATTAGATGGGCACACCCACACGCCCGGTGAACCGCACGCCTACGAGCATAGGAATAGCGGCAGGATAAACGAAACTGCCCCCACTATTCCTTACGACTTCATCAGCGAGGCAGACGAACAGGCAATCCAAACCGCGCTTGAAAACGTGCCAAATGAAAAAGCCAAAATGCC
>PYJE01000200.1:89789-109000 GCA_003635305.1 Candidatus Poribacteria bacterium
CACCGACGAATACGGCTACTCGCCTGAACAAATCACCTTCCTTTTTGAAGACGAGGGGAACATCCCGGGCATCGTCGATGGAACGGCAAAGCGGGAACCGATTTTAACGGCGTTCGCGCAACTCACAGAGAAAGTTCAACCGGCAGACCGGTTTCTGCTCTTTATGATAGGCCACGCGGCTCGTTCTAGTCAGGGGTTAAAATTCAACCTGCCGGGGCGCGATATTAGCGAAACCGAATACGCCGACAGCATCAACGGCATCGCCGCGGCGCAGAAAATTCTCATCTTCGGGTTCCCTTACAGCGCGAGGTTCGTGCAGCGCGTCAGCGCGCCGGGAACGATTGTCCTCACCTCCAGTTCACGGAAGGAGGGATACTCGCTACAAGCGGGATTTGGCGATATTTTCGTCGATGCATTTTCTACCGCCACTGCCGACACGAACGGCGACGGTGCCATCTCGTTGTTAGAGGCGTTTTTATGGCTGCAGGGACAAACGAAGGCGTGGTATGAAAATGATGGCTCCGTGCAATCCGAACACCCGCATCTGGACGATAACGGCGACGGAAATCCTTCCCGAAAAAATTTGGAAGACACCGGTGAAGGGAAACTCGCCGAGCAGACGTTCTTAGGCGAACGGCGTTCTGCCTTGCCCGTGCAAGCCGAACCGCCGGAACTTGCCGACGCATCGGAAAGGGGACGCGGCTCTGCATTAGATGGGCACACCCACACGCCCGGTGAACCGCACGCCCACGAGCATAGGAATAGCGGCAGGATAAACGAAACTGCCCCCACTATTCCTTACGACTTCATCAGCGAGGCAGACGAACAGGCAATCCAAACCGCGCTTGAAAACGTGCCAAATGAAAAAGCCAAAATGCCTCATGACTATCCCGATACCGGCGCGCTTGTCCTGTGGGAGGCTGTTGAAGTTGACATTGATGAGGCGAGTAAGCATGTCTATTCCACTCGCCGCATTGTCAAAATTTTCAATGAGAACGGATACGGGCTCGGCGAAATCAGCATTCCGTATATGCGCGGCAGGGACGATGTCACCATCCATCACGCCCGAACGCTTACGCCTGATGGGAGAATCATTGAACTGAACCCCGCCGAGATTATCCGCGACATCCCGCCGCCGAGTGCCGTTGAAGCTGGACTCTATGTCGATGCACGCCTAATGTATTTCACAATGCCTGAAATCTCCCCCGGATGCATCATCGATTATGCCTACTCAACTAACAACCTCGGGCACGTCATGCAGGGCGAATTTTGGCGGCAGGTTTATTTCCAGACTTCGGTGCCAGTGCAGTTCTATCGGTTCCGCGCGCACATCCCAAAGAAAAAGGAGCTCCACTATGTTGTGAAGGGGGCAGAGCGATTGCAGGGGACAGGTCTCCGCGCTACGGGTAAGACAGCGGCATCCGTGATGGAGCCGACTATCACCGAGAACAATTACACGCGCACATACACGTTTGAAGCGCGCGACGTGCCACCTTTGAGAGAGGAATACCTGATGCCGGCACCGCAAGATCTGGCTTCCAACATCAGCATCTCTTCTCTGGATTCTTGGGATAAACTGGTGACATGGTATGCAACCCTCATTCGCGAACAGGACACGATTACACCGGAGATTGAGGCGAAGACAGAGGAACTCCTCCGGGGCGTGTGGAGTCGTGAAGAGAAAATCCGACGGCTTTATGAATACGTCGCCACCCAAATCCGCTATCTCGGCTTTGAACTCGGTATCTGGGCAATTAAACCGTACCCGGCATCTGCCGTTTTGAAGGAAGGACGCGGCGATTGCAAGGATAAAACCACGCTCCTCTCTACGATGCTGAAGCACGCCGGCATCGCCTCCTATCCTGTCCTCATATCCGCTGGCGATTCGCGTGAGATTGTCAAAGAAGTCCCATCGTTGGCGTATTTCAACCACATGATTCTCGCCGTTGAGGGGGAAAAAGGTGACGACGAACTCCTCTGGCTAGATGCAACCGCTGAAACCTGCGCCTTCGGCGATTTTCCGGCGAGCGACCAGGGTAGATGGACACTCATTATCAACCCAGATTTTCTGGAGAGGACATCTGAAGCAGGCAAGCACAATCTCCAAGCCGCGAACACACTCGCCAATCGGCTCTATCTCTTTCAGAAGAGCCCATCCTTGGATGCAGCGTCTAACGTCAAACGTGTAGAAACGCGGGTGCAGGTGAAAAAAGACTTGAGCGTCACAGTCCGCCAAGAACTCACGCTCACCGGAAGTTTCAACACGAAACTTCGGAGCAGACTCTCGCACTTAAACACTGAGGAGGAACAAGCCGAGTTCCTTCACGAAGCATTGGAATTAGACGAACGCGCCAAAATCGAGGAATTCAAAATCTCGGGATTGCGCGAATTAAAACGCGAACTGAAGGTTGCGCTTACGTGGACATGCGAGGAATATCTGTATGCAATCGGCAGCCAATTTGTGCTTGAGCTCCCACTTGTCAAGCACCCTTACGCCGAACTGCTCAGCGAGGAGCAGCGCACACATCCCGCTGTCATCGGAAAGGCGTTGATATTTGAAGACAAAGTCAGCGTGCATGCGGATGCACCCTTCGTCATTGATACCGTCCCGGAGGCACAGACGTTGGAAACCGATGTCGCTGCAATTGAGCTCGCCTACACGCATGCCAAACGGAAGGCGCAGATGCGACAAACCGTCAGTTTCTATACCCCGCGAGTTGAACCGAGTCACATCATGCATCTCAAAGATGTGGTGCGGATTGCTTCTAACCGCGGCCCAAAACGGTTTATTCTTAAGCGGCTTGATTGACATAATACTAAAAGGACGAACGCAGAACGAACCCGGTAGGCGCGCAGTTGAAAACCGCGCCTACCGAGGGAGAATTGCGGCATTTGCGAAGTCCTGCCAAATTAAAACCAAAATAGGAGAAAAAAATGCCAGCAACAGAAGAAGTTCAAGCAATTGAAGAACTCATGGAAAGCCAAGAACTTATCTTGGCGCAACTCAAAAAAGTGATTGTCGGGCAAGAGGATGTTATCAACGAGATGTTGATGGCACTCTTCGCCGGTGGACACTGCCTGCTAGAAGGCGTGCCGGGGCTCGCCAAAACGCTGATGATTAAGACGTTAGCGCAGATCTTGAACCTGAAATTCAAACGCATTCAGTTCACCCCAGATCTGATGCCCGCCGACATCACCGGCACCGATGTGCTAGAGGAAGACCGGACGACGGGGCATCGGACTATTCGGTTCATTCAAGGCCCCATCTTCGCGAATATCCTCCTCGCCGATGAGATTAACCGCACGCCGCCGAAAACGCAAGCCGCGCTCTTGGAAGCGATGCAGGAGCATCACGTCACTGCCGGCGGCACCGAATTCCAACTTGAACAGCCCTTCTTCGTGCTCGCCACGCAGAACCCCATCGAACAGGAAGGAACGTACCCCCTGCCAGAAGCGCAGTTGGACCGGTTCATGTTCAAAGTCGTCATCGGCTACCCGAGCGAGGCGGACGAGACGCAGATTGTCTCTTCGACAACCGGGGCTGACGAACCGGAACTTGAAACCGCGCTTTCCGGTGAGGCGATTTTGGCACTGCATAAAATCGTCCGGCGCGTCCCCGCGGCAGATAACGTCGTGCAATATGCCGTGCGGCTCGCCCGCGCAACCCGTCCGAAAGCGGAGAAGGCCCCTGATTTCATCCAGCAGTGGGTGCGCTGGGGCGCGGGACCGCGCGCGGGACAGTATCTCATTCTCGGCGCGAAAGCGAGAGCCATTTTGAAAGGACGATACAACGCCTCTATTACCGATGTCAAATCAGTCGCACCAGCAGTGTTACGGCATCGCATCTTAACCAATTTCCACGCCGAAGCAGAGGGAGTCGATTCGGACGCGGTCATCCAACGTCTGATGGAAACGGTAGAGGAACCGGCGACAAAGTTCTGATGTTGAGGGATTGCAGGGAACAGAGCCTGCGTTCCGGAAATCTTTGAGAAGCCAAACCAGAACCCTAGCATGCAACAACGGCGCATGCGGATTACGACACTAACCGCTATTGCACCAGAAATGCGAATTGAACGTCTTGCGCCAATACAAAAAATTTCTGTCATCGTTCCTGTGCTGAATGAAGAGGGCTCCATTGCCAACGTCATCGGCGATATTCCGAAAACCCTCGTGCAGGAGATTATCGTCGTTGACAACGGTTGCACCGACAACACGGCGGCGATAGCCAAACAGAATGGCGCGAAAGTGGTGACAGAACCGCGAAGAGGCTACGGCTACGCCTGTCTTGCCGGCATCGCGGCGGTGACAGAGCCCAACATCGTCGTCTTTCTTGATGGCGATTATAGCGATTACCCGACAGAGATGCCGCAACTTGTCCAACCGATTCTTGAAGGTAAAGCGGATTTTGTCGTGGGCACGCGGGCGAATGCCGCAAAAGGCGCGCTGTTACCGCAAGCGCGGTTCGGAAATTGGCTGGCGTGCCTCCTCATGCGTTGGTTCTTCGGTGTGCATTGGACAGACCTCGGGCCGTTTCGCGCCATCCGTTATCCGCAACTGTTGGCATTGGATATGCAGGACAAAACGTTCGGCTGGACAGTCGAGATGCAAATCAAGTCAGCGAAAATGGGAATGCGAACTTGTGAGGTGCCGGTCTGCTACCGAAAACGCATCGGCACCTCCAAGATCAGCGGCACAGTTTTGGGGACGTTGAAGGCAGGCTATAAGATTCTCGGAACGCTTTTTTACTATCGTTTTTTTGACAAATCGGGCTCCAACTCCACTCGCGCCACTGATAACGCTCCGTCCGCTGATAAAAGATAAATTTGCTTTTTTTGCGATTTGCGTTTATACTGTTAAGACAAGCATTAAGGCAAAAGGAGGCAGTTATGTCCTTACCTATTGCAGCCCCGACGCACTTGTCCCCGGCGGAATACCTCGCCTGGGAGCGCAAGGCGACTTTCAAAAATGAATACCTTAACGGAGCAATACTCGCAATGTCCGGTGCCAGTGAAGCCCACAATCGCATTACGGTGAATATAATCTTGAGGCTTGGCAGCCTGTTGGACGACTTGGAGTATAGCATCTATGTCGGAGATTTGCGTGTCCGCGCTGGGGCGGGGGATTCCTATCTCTACCCGGATGTTGTCATCGTCCGCGGTAAGCCTCGCTTCGAGGATGATGTCTTCGACACGCTTCTCAATCCCGCGGTTGTAGTAGAAGTGCTTTCACCTTCCACCGAGGCACGCGACAGAGGCGAGAAATTTGCGCAGTATCGGCAGCTCGCATCGCTCCAAGAATACATCCTTATCGCACAGGAAACAGTTCACGTGGAGCATTACCTCCGCCAAGGCCCGCAGTGGCTCTTAACCGAATTTCGGCACATTGAGGCTATGCTGCCCATCGTTTCGGCCGGATGCGAACTGCCATTGCAGCATATCTACCGCCTCGTCGAATTTCCGGATAACGCTGAAAACCAATGAAACATCTCATCATCGCTCCCTCCATCGGCATCTACTTCTATGCCGAATGGCAGAAAGCGCGACACCGCAACCACCCGTAAAAATAAATTTGCTTTTTTTGCGCTCTACGGTTATACTATTACTAAAGTATAGACATTGCGAGTTTTGGAAAATAACATCGTTGATGACAGATTGACGAAATCTAGGCGAACGTTTTGTTTGCAAAGGTTTGTTTTTTGTGGTATTCTCTATTTGGGAGAGGTCAGTTGCACAAGGCTGTGCTCTGCCGCAATCGACACGCGGCACTTGGCTCTCCTGAGACGTATGAATTCGCGGCAGTGCTTTGGAAGCGCGTTCTCCTCACAAGGAGTCTCTCATGCACAAACATCTTCGCAATCGCATTTTCCAAATAGTGTTGGTTCTCGTTATCTTGGGGGGTATCTTTATCCTCGGCATCCGGAAACACCGAGAGTCACAAAGGGAACCCTTTCCTGAAAAGGTATCCGCGCCTTCTGCCTCGCAAGACACGTTTTCCGAGGGAGAGGCACCGCCTCTGGCGGCGCGTAACGAAGGGAAATCCCTTGTGGGAATTGTTCCGGGCCTTGCCACAGCAGCTCAAATCCCAAAGAAGTTTCCGCCTACTAGCACCTTTACTACTCCAAGAATCCCAGAAAACGCTCAGCTTGAAAACCGTCTCGCTGAAATGGATGCCTTCACCGCCGCAAAGTATCTCTACAACTTAAATCAGGCAGGTACAGAGGGGCGCATGAGAGCTTTAGCAGCGCAGGCATCCGCGGAAAACCCAGATGATGTTGAAGTCGTTCAATTCTGGGCGAATCTCAACGGTTCGCATCCCTTGAAAGGTAGTAATCCGGATGGGGTTGCAGCGCGCAGGAAACTGCTAGAGTTGCGTCCGAATTCTCCAGAAGCACTGCTTGAATTAAGCGAGGCATTGTGGTACACTGAGCCTGAAGAAACGCTAGGACACCTGGAAAAAGCAGAGGAACTCATCGGCCCAGACGACTGGATGATGGTGTTGAAAGCGAAAGCCCATGAACGGATGGGGGAAGCTAAGACTGCATTAGAGATTTTAAAAACGTATCGAGAAAAGTACCCATATCTTGAGGAAGTCGTGCTTCCACATATCACTGTCGGCGGTCCCAATTTCCTTGACTTTTATATAGAGGCAATTGAAGAGGGTAGGACACCGGTGAATCCGCATCCGCGTTACCTTGAGGCACCCCAAGGTGAAAAAGGTGCCGAGAATGTTTCTGTACCGCCGTTCGATCGGTGAGAACCTCACCGGCGGCAAATTGTCTAAACTTTAGTCATACTATCAATACCAAATAATGTGGATTTGTCTCGTCTCTGTAGGGAAACCAGATTTCCGAATCTTAGCCGTTTGAGCTCGGGCGAGAACCTACAGAAGCGGAGAACTGAATCACTCTGAGCACCAAGGTTCTAGGAGGCAATCATGTCCTTACCTATTGCAGCAGCCCCGACGCACTTGTCCCCAGCGGAATACCTCGCCTGGGAGCGCAAGACGACTTTCAAAAATGAATACCTCAACGGAGCAATACTCGCAATGTCCGGTGCCAGCGAAGCACATAACCTCATCACAATGAATATATCAACTGGACTTTACAACCAGTTAATCGAGCGGGAATGCAGAGTCTACGCTGGTGCTATGCGCGTCGGAATAGATGCAGCAGGCTCTTATCTCTATCCGGATGTCGTCGTTGTGTATGGTAAACCTCGCTTCGAGGATGATGTCTTTGATACGCTTCTCAATCCCGCAGTCGTGGTAGAAGTGCTTTCGCCTTCTACCGAGGCACGGGATAGAGGCGAGAAATTCGCACAGTATCGGCAGCTCGCATCACTCCAAGAATACATCCTCGTCTCACAGGAAACAGTTCACGTGGAGCATTACCTCCGCCAAGGCCCGCAGTGGCTGTTAACCGAATTTCGGCATATCGAGGCCGTGCTGCCCATCGTCTCGGCTGAATGCGAGCTGCCTTTGCAGCATATCTATCGCCTCGTCGAATTTCCGGATAACCCTGAAAACCAATGAAACATCTCGTCGCAGAACGATTCTGGTGCATCAAACAGATGGATATCTTCCGCGATTTCGCCGAGGTAGACGCGGACGCGCTGGCACAAATAACGGCGTTCAAACGTTTCAAAATCGGTGAGCCGCTCTGTGCCGAAGGCGTTTATCTCCTCAAGGAAGGGCGCGTCAAAATCTCTGAGACCCCGGTAGATGATGCCGAGCCCATCACTTTGGAGGTACTGGAACCGGGAGAAATGTTCGGCGCAGGCACATGGGAAGAAGACGATGGACTTCCCAGCGTCACCGCCGAAACCATTACGGAGGCAGTCATCGGAATTGTCAGCGCGCGGAATTTCCTATTTTTCTTAAAACGGAAACCGCATTTGGCGATGCCGATGCAAAACCAATTCAATAGGTTCACCCAGAAGTTAATACAGGCCGCGCAGCATTTTGTAAGGCAAAGAACTGGGGTGGGAGAACGCGGTACCGAAACTGGTCTGCGGCTTGTAGCGCGAGGACTTGGCCTTTGCCGGGATGAAACTCGTCTGCGGCTTGTAGCGCGAGGGCCTGTCCCTCGCCGCCCGGCGATTACCAACAAGCTGAGCAACATTACCTTTCGTTCACCCGCATCACGGCTCGCGTTACTCCTTCAAACCTACGCGATGCCACCTCTACCGGATGGCACGGTGTGGACATGCAAGTTTTCAATAAAAACGTTCGCACGCCTCATCGGGAGTTCAGAGGAGAAAATAGAAGAGCTCTTGGAGCAGTTCCAACAGCATCATCTGATAAAAAAACGATTCCGACGCATCCAAATATTGGATACGTGGCAGATCAAAAAGATTACGAATTCACGGATGTGCACCCTTCCGCGAACACCAAAGGACACTTCCGCATGACACCATGACATCGAAAACGTAGTCTTCAACGCACGTTATCGAACGCCTCGCGAATAACAAAAAACATGAGCAAAACGAATCCCTACTTACAGTTGGACCGGCGGATAGTCGGCGACATTTATACGTCCCAAGAAGTGATGGAGAACCTGACGGTGTTATGCGACGACTACGGCTCCCGGTTTGCCGGAACGCCGGAGGAATACGCTGCTGCAAACTTCATCGCCGAATGCTTTAAACGCTATGGGCTCCAAAACGTCACATTAGAAGAGTATCCTTATGCAGGTTGGACGCGAGGCGCAGCGACATTGGAAATCGTTGAACCGATGCAACGCGCCTTGCACTGCATTTCGCTTCCCTATTGTCCTGCAGGCGACATTACCGGTGAACTTGTCTCCGCTGGCTGTGGGAGCCCCGCGGAATACAGCGCGCTCGGCGACACCATCGCCGGAAAATTGGTGATGGCGCAAAGTTCTTCGCCGCCAGATTTAGGTAGATGGGTGCATCGAAAGGAGAAGTTTGAACGCGCCGTGCTCGGCGGCGCGAGTGCCTTTATTTTCGTCAGCGAACATCCCGGCGTTGGACCTGAGACAGGAAGCCTGCAGAATGACAGAGCCGCACCCATTCCCGGCATCTCCGTTTGCAAAGAAGATGGCGAATTTTTACTGCGTTCACTTGCACGGCACGGGAAGGTGACTTTAAAACTCCGCACCACTGACATCAACGAACCGCGCACTTCGTGGAACGTCGTCGCCGAGTTGCCAGGGCGCGGCCGTCATCGCAATGAGCAGGTAATTCTTGGATGCCATTACGATGGACACGACATCTCGCAAGGCGCGCACGATCCTGCCTCCGGCATGGTATCAGTGATAGAGGCGGCGCGTGTGTTGTCTGCCTATACCGCCGATTCACTCAAACGCACCGTCCGGTTTATCGCCTTCGGGACGGAAGAGATTGGGCTAACAGGCGCGTTTCGGTATGTTAATACGCACGCCGACGAATTGGATAACGTGCGGTTTATGCTGAATATGGATGCCGCCGGCGGCGCGAGCCGCAAAGGCATTGTCCTGCATCAATGGCAGAAACTCCAACCCTTTTTTGAGGAAGCGGCCGGGCAATTGAATGCAGAAGTGCCAGTCGGACAAAAGGTGCATTCTTACTCGGATCATTTTCCGTTTTTCCTGAAAGGCGTGCCCTCTGCTCATATAGGCGACCCGGGTGCACTCCCCTCCGGCAGGGGGTTCGGACATACTGCCTACGATACGTTGGAGAAAGTCAAATTGGAGAACTTACGCGCCGCAAGTGCTGTCGGCGCACGCATCGCACTTCGGTGCGCGAACGCCGATGACTTCCCCGCAAAACGGCGAAACCTCAAAGAAGTCCAAAACATTGTTGACACCGACTCGGGGTTAGAAGGCTATCGCATCTCACTGAAATTAACGCAAAACCCGGCTGGATAACCACCAGAGCAACGCATCATGAGAAAAATTATAGCACTTCTCCTCCTGTTGTTTCTCAGCATCTCTTCAAGAGTGGCGCAGTCCGATGTCACCGCATCTGTCACCGCATCGAGGCGAACCGCCATCGTCAACGCGGTTGAGCGCGCGAGCCCCGCCGTTGTTAACATCAGTGCTATTCGCGTTGTCGAACAACAAACCTCCTTAAACGAGTGGTTTTTCTGGGAAGAGATGATGCGCTATCCGCGGCAGCGCACTTTGCGCGAGGTCGGCTCCGGTGTCGTGATTGATGAAAGAACCATCTTGACGAACCATCACGTCATCGAAGATGCCGATAGCATCCGAGTCGCTGTCTCCGATGGACGTGAGTTTGAAGCCTCCGTGCTCGGCTATGACTACCTGTCCGATCTTGCGCTATTAGAGATTAACGCTGAACCCATCGGTAAAAGCGCGCGAAGCACACCCCTCCAACCGATTGAGTGGGGCGATTCCGCTAATCTTCTCATCGGCGAGTGGGCAGTCGCCATCGGAAACCCGTTTAGATTGGCGAGGGGCGACGCGCAACCTACCGTGACGATTGGGATTATCAGCGCGACGCAACGGACGCTGACTATTGACGAGCGGTTCCATGAAAACCTGATTCAGACAGACGCGTCCATTAATCCCGGCAACAGCGGCGGCGCGCTCGTCAATATGCACGGACAACTCATCGGTATCAACACCGCTATCCGCTCAACGAGCGGCGGTTCGCAAGGCATCGGGTTCGCCATTCCTGCCAACAAGGCGAAAAAGGTTATCCAGCAAATTATTGACTATGGCACTGTAATCCCACCGCACGTTGGGGTAGAAGTCCAACCCGTAACAGAGGAATTGGCGGAAAAACTTCTGGAAAACGCGGCAGTGTCAGGAGCCGTCGGCGTTCTGGTATCGGTGGTAGAAAAGCGGAGTCCTGCAGCGAGAGCGGGCATTCGGCGCGGCGACGTTCTCCTCACGATTTCTGGACATCGCATCCGCGATGAAGCTAGTTTTCAGGCGATAGCGCGACTGCTCCCACTCAACCACGATATCCCGTGTGAACTCATCCGAAAGGGAAAAACGCGGCAAACCACGTTACGCCTGAAAAATCGACAATTTCACTGGAAACCGAGCGGCTGGGGATTCACACTGGAGCAGCCCGACTTAGCCCTGGCGCGGCAGTATCGACAGCCGGGGATTATCATTACCAACGTTGATAGGAACAGTGGATTGGCGGACGCGCTGCAGCGCGGCGATTTTCTCTATCAGATTGGAGACACGAAAATTCACTCGCTTGAGATGTTTAAGAGGCTAGACGCACAAATCCGCTCGCAGCGCAGAATTCGGCTCTATTTTGAACGCGATGGAGAACCGCAAACCCTCGTCGTCGCTTTTAATCGCAACTACCGGCGAAGATAGGTGTTCCGTTATCAAACTTAGAACGGACGCAAAACGCGCCTACCAATGGAATCAGGAAATCTGCGTAACTCCTGACAGAAAAGGAATTAGGAACAATGAAATTGCAATTACCGACACTCATCGCTGTTTGCATCGCCATCGTGCTCATCGGCGGCATCTATTTCTTCGGCAGAGATAAACCAGACCTCGGCATCGCCGTCAACTTAGAAAGCGAGGAGTTCAAGCAGCTCCGCTCCGATGCACAGGACGCTTTCAACGCCGGAAAGTATACGCAAGCCATCGAGCTTTACACCGAGGCACTCCGGATGCGCCCCGAAAACGCCGAAGTTTACAATGACCTCGGGGCCGTATACTACAAGCAGGGGCTCCAATACGCCGGACCCGAGTGGCCCTCGTGGCAAAAAGACATCCTCGGTAATTCAGCTGAGGACGCGCTCGTCGAACTGCACGCCGCTTTTGAACAGATTGCCTCCGGTATCATTCACCTCAAAACGCGGAAAGAGGCAATCGCCAACGCGCTAATGGAAGAGGCAAAAACGCACGGCGGCGAAGTCTATCGCGAACGATGGGAGAACGAAATCTCCCTCAATATCCTCATCGGCCAGACGAAAGACTATCTACTAAAGGCGCGGGACCACTATTTGCGCGCCTTGGATTTGAAACCGACGCATAGTCTCGCCTATCGCAACCTCGGCTCTTTTTACATGAAAGTCGGCAGGACAGACAAGGCGGTTGATTTCTACCAAGAGGCATATAAACTCGACCCGCGTGACACGGAACTTGAGGAATATCTGCATCAGTTCAAAAAATAGGATAGTTGCAGCACAGCCCCAGGAGGCGCGGTTTCAAACGGCCCCTATCGGCGGAGAAGTTGGAAAATAAAGCCATGAGCACAAAATGCGCCAATTGCGGCTTTGTCAATCCACCGTTCAAATTTTGTGGCGAATGCGGGAGTCCGCTTTCAACTGCCAAACAAACGGCGAAAGCGATTGCGCCTTCTCAGACAGGAGAGGCGGAACGCCGGCAACTCACCGTTCTCTTCTGTGATATTGTCAATTCCACCGCGTTTGACGAACAGTTGGATCCCGAGGAACTCCGCAATCTGTTAACGGCGTATCGCGCGTGTGTCATGGAGGTAGTGTTGGCACAAGAAGGACACATCGCCCGCTATTTCGGCGACGGCATCCTCGTCTACTTCGGTTACCCGATTGCACACGAAGATGCAGCACACCGTGCTGTCAGAGCCGCGTTGGGCATTGTGGCTGCCATAGAGACGCTCAACCCTTATCTTCACTCAACCTTCGGTGTTGAAATCCGAGCGCGTCTCAGCATTGAAACGGGACTCGTCGTAGTGTGGCACATGGCGGCAGAAGATGCACCGGAACCGATAGATATTGTCGGGCACGTACCGAACCTCGCCGCGAAGGTGCAAAACTTGGCAGCACCGAACAGCATCGTCATTGGGGCTACCACGCATCAACTCGTCCAAGGGTTTTTTACCTGCGAATCACTCGGCACTTCCACGCTCCGGGGCATCTCACAGCCTGTTGAACTCTACGAAGTCTCCGGCGAAATTCCGCTCCAAAGCCGATTGGATGTCGCACGAGAGAGTGGGTTAACGCCTTTCATCGGCCGCGAACAGGAGGTGGAACTCCTTAAGCAACGCTGGCAGCAGAGCGTTAACGGGAAAGGCCAGGCCGTCCTTATTGAAGGCGAGGCTGGCATCGGGAAATCCCGATGCGTGCAGCTGCTGAAGGAATACGTTGATGCCGACGCACTTATCCTAGAGTGCAGAGGTTCACCCTATTACCAAAACAGTCCGCTCTATCCGATTAAGGAATTGTTACAGCAGAATCTTTTGCACTTCGCCAGCACTGATACTCCCGAAATTCTACGGGGCAAATTGGAGAGTTTCTTGAGTGACTATGAGGAACTGACTCTGCACCGGAACCTCCTCGCTGAACTCCTTGACGTGCCCCTAGGTGCCGGGGTTTCACCCGCATTCGGCGGCAATCCCGAACAGCGGCGACAGCAGACGTTGGAAGTCCTCGCGCAAGTGTTTCGCAGTGTGGCCGAACACACGCCTATTCTTTTTGTTGTTGAAGATTTGCACTGGTTCGATCCTTCCAGTACGGAGTGGCTCACGCTATTCATCGCGCAGCTTGAAAACGCGCGGATTTTGACGGTGCTCACGTGCCGCACTCTCCACCATGCGGCGCGAGACGCAGCACAACCCTACGCGCTAGATAGGGAGGCACTGGATACGCTCCTCCGTCCCGAATGGACGACGACACTCCTGCTGAAGCCTTTGACACCTAGCCAAGTGAAGGAGATGATTGACAGCCTCACCGTCGATACGCCGGTGCCCGCGGCCGAATTAAGACAGGTTGTTCGGATGACAGAAGGCGTGCCGCTGTTCGTCGAAGAATTCACTCGGATGGTGGTGTCCGAGGAGTTATCCCCAATTGCCGTTGTCTCCACAGAGATTCCGGCTACCCTCCAAGCACTGCTCTCAGCGCGGTTGGATAGCCTGGGACCTGCCAAATACATCGTTCAACTCGGCGCAACGCTTGGACGGGAGTGGACAGGCGAATTGTTGCAACAACTGCATCGGCAAATGGGATACACTGATACACCAGAGACGCTAGAGAGCCAATTGGACGCGCTAGTAGGCGGACATATCCTAGACCGGCGGGATAATCGTGATGGTGCGACACTCTATACTTTCAGACATCCGCTCATTCGGGAGACAGCGTATCAATCGTTGCTTAAAAGCACGCGGCAGCACTATCACGAACAGATTGCGACGGTGTTGACGCGCGCGTTCCCTACGATTGCGCAAGCGCAACCTGAACTCGTCGCACACCATTGGACAGAAGCAGGGCTCCCTGAAAAAACTGTCGATTATTGGCAGCAGGCAGGGCAGCGCGCGCTAGAACGTTCCGCCAATGTCGAAGGTGTCCGTTTTATGACGCAGGGGCTCGCCGCACTTGAGACGCAACCTGCAACATCGGAACGCGCGCAACGGGAGCTCGTCCTTCAAACGACGCTCGGTCCCGCGCTCATCGCAACAAAAGGATATGCCTCCGTTGAAGTGGAGACTGCCTATACCCGCGCGCGCGAACTCTTGGATAGACTAGATGCTGCTTCGCAAAAGCCCGATGCCAAAGCGCGCCAATATGAAGAACTCCGATTCCCTGTTTTATTTGGGTTGTGGCTCTCCACACTGGTGCGCGGACGGTTGCTCTCCGCACAAGAATTAGGCGAACAGTGCCTCGTCATCGCAAAACAACAGCAGAACACGGCGTTAGAGGTAGAAGCACACCGGGCCCTCGGCGCGACGCTTTACTATATGAGCGAATTCAGAACCGCGCTCGCGCACCTGGAAGCCGGCCTCGCGCGCTATCAACCGCAACACGCTTTCCTGCACTATGTGGCAGACCCGGGGATGACGCTGCTCTCTTATTCCGCACCGTTGCTGTGGGGCATCGGCTATCCCGAACAAGCCGTGCAACGCATTCGGCAGGCAGAAAGAATCTCCGGTGCACGAAAGCATCCCTTCAGTGAAGCGGTGCGACTCTATTTCGCAACGGTAGTCTACCAGTACCGCGGCGAAGTAGAGAAAGTCGATGCATACGCCACGCGCCTGTTGGAGGTATGTCAGGAACACGGCTTCGCTGTCTGGGAAGCTGGCGGCACCGTAATGAAAGGCTGGGCCCTCGCGATAGATGCCACACGCCGGCCCGAAGAGGGAGTAGCGATGATACGGGAAGGCATCACCGCGTGGAAGCAGATGCGCGCGAAAGTGCAATTGCCCTTCTTCCTCGCCTTACTGTCCGATGCGTATCGCCGCGCCGAACAGCCCGACGCAGCACTGCAAACGCTTGATGCGGCGATAGACGTTGTCACAAAAACCGGCGAGCGCACCTATCTCGCTGAACTTTACAGACGCAAGGGAGTGGTGCATCGCACAAAAGGTGACTTTGCATCGGCGGAAGCGGATTTTGCGGAAGCCTTAACTATTGCCCGCGCGCAAGACGCGAAAGCATGGGAATTACGAGCAGCTATTGATTTTAGCCGATTGTATCAGGCACAGGGAAAACCGGCCACGGAAATCCGCGCGCTACTGAAACCGATAGTTGACTGGTTCACCGAAGGCGTGGATACATCGGATTTCAAAATGGCCACGCGGCTGTTGGCCGAATTGTAAGCGATTTCGTCCAGATGCTGCAAGTCTTGACAACGTCAAGACGGCCTGGTCCGTCAACCTTCACTGCACTAATGCAGCTGAACTACCGCTAGGAACAACAAAAATATGAAACTTGGCGTTGTCGGTATGTGCGGCGACTTTCGCACCGTTACCGCTGAACAACTTTCACAAATCAACGCGCTGGATTTTACAGGCGCGAGTTTCCATTTCCGCAGCGCGGACATTCCGAACGTGCCGCCGGATGCTGTGCCGAGATGTGTTGAATTGTTTGCAGCCGCTCACCTCACCCTCGTCCAATTCGGCATCACTTACGATGAGTGCCTCTTTCATCCGGACGCGGCGGTTCGCGAAGCCGCTGTTGCCAGTGTCGTGCGCGGGATGCCGACAGCGGCGGCCCTCGGCGCGCAGCACTATCTGTTCCGGCCCGGCAGTCTTAACCCTGCTGGCGCGTGGACATCGCATCGCGACAACTATCTGCCCGCATCAATGACACGGCTCGTTGAGACGCTCAAGCCGATAGCCGAACAGGCAGAACACCACGAACTCACGCTTGTCATGGAAACGCACGCTGTCTCTATCATGGACTCACCGGAGACATGCCGAGATGTCGTTGAACGCGTCGGTTCTGATAGACTCCGTATCGTCATGGATTTCGTCAACCATTTCCAGACGTTGCGGCAGGTTTATGACAGCGCAACTCGGCTCAACCACATTTTTGATGTGATGGGCCCCGTCGCACCGATGGCGCACATCAAGGACATCCGCGTGCAAAACGGCCTGGTCCTCCATCTAGACGAAGAAGTCCCCGGCGAAGGCGAACTTGAACTCGGTGTCGCCTTAAAACGGTTCGACGCGATGTATCCGGCCGGCTACGGGTTGATAGAACATCTGCCCGTGGAGAAAATCCCCCTCGCCGCGGCGAATGTGCGGCAAATCGCCGCCGAAAACGGCGTGCAAATTCAGTAGGCTCGCCAGGAAAGGACTCTTATGCGACGAAAATATCTCATCCTCCTATGGACATGCCTCTTTATCCTCCTGCCCACCGCGATGGGACAGGAGCCGAACGTCGTTGAGGAAGCGGTGAAACAAGGGAAAAGTCTCTGGGCAAACGCGCAACTCTACCTTGTCTCCATTCTCATCGTGTTTCTTGTCGCCAGCATCGGGTATCTCATCAAGCTCTTTAAGAAGGATACGCTGCTCAAGAAGCTGCTGGACAAATACGTCGTTTTTGAGATGAAAGACGGACAGCGGTACCGCGGCACGATGCGGCTTGAATTCACTGGGCTTGAGATTATCTCCGAAGAATCTCGTCAGCGCGGGCATGCGCCCAGTTATATCTTCTCCAATGCTGAGCGCGACCAGGGTATCGTCGCCTACATCCGTTACCATGACGCGATGAATGAACGCGAGCTGCGCGAGCGGGGCTGGGAATTGGAACGCGTCTATCACCCACCCCTTATCTATCGGATAGGCAGGAAAATCCGAAACACGCTCCTCGCGCTGAGAGGGGCCGTTGAAGACGCAATCAGCATGGCGTGGACGAGCATCCGGCAGAGCGTTACGCCGCGCATGGGACGCTATAACCAAGTGCTAAAACAACAAGACGTGGAAGGCCTTGATAAGCGACTCGATGCCCTCGGCGACGAATCAACGGCGTATTTGGCGCAGGAAAGTTATGAACGTCTCATCGAACGCCTCATCGGCACCCGCGTCAAAGTCCGAACCCACGCCGGCGAATACACCGCCATCCTCAAGGATTACAATGAGAAGCACATCGCCTTGATAGATGTTAAAGATAAGGATAACAACGGTTATAAGGACGAATGGGGCTACACGCGGGAGCATGGACACAAGGTGGAAGGCGTGAACTTCCGCGACGACAGAGGACTTCGCTGTCGCATGGAAGGAAATGATGAAGCAGGGTATGAGGTGATATTTGAGAACAACGCGCCTTATCCCATCCAACTCGGACGCGTTATCCTCCAAGATGATGCACCGAAATGGGAAAAGAATTACGAGTTTAAATATCATATCCAAGCCTTCAGTGTGCAAAGACTACGCCTGCCGCGAGAGGCGACTCGCCGGTTAGAACCGTTTGAGAAAGTCGCAGTGCGCATCCCACTGAATCCGAATCACTACAAAAAAATCGGATTCCAGTTCCGCTCCTTCCGCAACGCCGATATCGTCTTTCCGCGCAGCTCCTGCACCATTGTCGAAAGTGCGGAGAAATATCAACCTGAACTGTTCAGTCTGACCGGGCTTACCGATGCCATCTTGGCTCGGCGCGATGCGGAAGACATCGCCATTACCGATAAAGAGGGCAAACCTGTCCACGGAATGAACGTCGTTCACGGATATGTCACTAACGTCAACGAGGAACGCATCGATATCAAGACGATTGATGTCAGTTACGGCAGACGGTGGGATGTTGAGAGTGCTTTCGGGCGGTTTGATGCCGCACTACGCCGCGGGTTCCCGCTCCTGCATCGGTTATTTCGGGCATCGAAGGTGGTGACGTTCGCATCGCTGGTAAAACAAACGCATCGGCAACCCGCGCAGCACAAGATTCTTTCACCCCTTATTTACCCGAAGGGGTTAAGCCTACCAGAAAAGCGCGCGCGTTACCTCGCAAAAGCACGCCTTTTTTTGCAACAACCGAACGTAATGCTCCGAAGAACGCCTTCGCAGGTGCATACGCCGCTGCCGATGAAAGTTATGGCACTCACCGGCAACGGTGCCTCAGCCGAATTCCCTATGCTTGAACGCTTTGAATACGTTCGCGAACATCACCTCCTTTACAACGCGGTGCAAGATTTGCGCACCGACAGACTCGCGAAAACCGATATTTTGTGGATAGGCAACGGTGAAATCTACAAAGCCGGCTATCGGCTCACCATTGACGCAGAACATCGCATCAAGAATTTTGTCAGCCAAGGCGGCGTAGTCATCGTCTCCGGACAGGATGTGAAAGCAAACTACAAACAGCGACGTGGCACCGGCTGGATTCCTGAACCACTCACCGGTGTTGAATGCGAGGAGACTTATGAATTGATACCGACAGCGCGCGGCAAACGCACCGGCATCTTCCACTCACCGAACGCAGTCAATGGCACGCATGCCGATGGCGAATTCGCGCCCATTCGCCTCGATGATATGTGGTTGGACCCGCTCAGCAAATGGACATCCCTCGCGAAAAGCGACGTTAACGATGCCTCCGCACTACTCCTGCTACCCTTTCAGCAGGGCCTCTACATCGTCACCAGCCTCAAAAACGAAACCGAAGAGGACGTAGCCGCCAACGCAAAACTGATGGAAAACTTGCTCCATTTCTCTGTGAAATGGTTGGATAAGCGACAGCGATAAAGCGGATTTCTGTAATTTCCGCCCGCCGCACGCCGCACTGGAACAAATATGCACTTTCAACACTTATGCAACACCTATCTGCGAGAACTCCAAGAGACGCGCAACAATACGCTCGCAACCGATGAACTCTCCCTCCACGGATGCCTGAAGACGTTTTTGGAACAGAGCGCGGCCTGCTTTGGACACACCCTCACGTTGACACACGAACCGCGTCAACTTGAAGTCGGCAGACCGGATTTCATTGCGATGGATGACCTGCTCCCTATCGGTTATATTGAAGCGGAGAAATTCGGCATCGACTTGGACGCGCTAACCGGGCATGCAAAAGAGCAGAACGCGCGC
>PYJE01000201.1 GCA_003635305.1 Candidatus Poribacteria bacterium
GTGTATTGAGCCCAGGCGAACCTAATCTACAGCGGGGTGTATCGGGACTGGGAGGTCTCTCCTACTGGGGGCCCGTGTTTTCAAGAAAAATATGGTGGCGTAGCCAAGTGGTAAGGCCAGAGTCTGCAAAACTCTTATGCGTCGGTTCGATTCCGACCGCCACCTTTATCATCCACGGGCGGTTAGCTCAGGTGGCTAGAGCGTTTGCTTGACATGCAAGAGGTCACAGGTTCAAGTCCTGTACCGCCCATTTCTTAATAAGCGTTGTTGAAAACCGTGTTTCCAGAGATTTGAGAGATGATTCCCAGCACAGCCTCCCTCAAAACGCAAAAATCCGAGCGTCCTTGTTCCCAAAAAGAGCGTTATCTTGTGCAGCTGCCGGCTTGGATGCTAGAGGAATGCCTTGCAAACGTGCCGGAACCCGATGTCTCTCGTGCAGTTGACACCGGTCTGCCGGTGGGCAAAGAGGTTCAGAACTATTCAGTTCTTTCCTTTTTGTAGATACTCGCCCGAGCTCAACCATGTCAAGAATGCTTGGCACGTGTGCGAGAGTTTCGAGTAATTTGGTGTCAACGCGTGCGCGCTTACAAAGCGCGCCTACGGAAGTCGTGTGCCAGAGTTTCGGGTAATTTGGTGTCCCTATCGGGAGGGCAAGGTAGCGTGCTTTTGCGAAGCAACGCCCGTTTTGAAGAAGCATAACCGTTTTCGATTTTCAATGTTGACAGCAAAACCAATCACCCTCCCCCGACAAAATTCCGTTATCACCTTAATTTTTCTTGACAATTTCACATTTTTGTGGTATCATTTTAAATATGAAATGTCTCCATTGGTAGAGCACCTCGCAGCGCAGTTAATCCGCGACAGGGCCATCCCGCTCAAAGCGGCCCCCGACGCGCTTGCCTATCGCTTTTGCAAGCGTAAACGCTATCCCATATCTGCGACGTGGCATTACACGCACTTTGCGAATTCACATCAGCGGCGGCAAATTGACAGGACAGGATTTGTCAAAATGCCCGATAGGTGCCTGTCAAGCTTGAAACCCCAACGAACATAGTGGAGGAACTTCATGCTTGTCCCAATGGCAGAAGAAGTACGCGAGGCGTAGGAAAGGCTCATAGCTGAGTTTGATAACCAATTTCAGCCATAGCCCCAATCCCTGCAGAAACAACAAAAGAAACAGAACGACAGGATGTGAAAATCCTGCAAATCTTGAAAATCCTGCTTGCTAATCCTGCAAATCCTGGAAATCCTGTTAATCTTGGAAATCCTGCTTATGATTGAAGTCAGACAACTCACAAAATCTTATGGGCCGACTATCGCTGTCAACAACGTCTCATTTGATGCACACGCTGGCGAGGTGCTAGGGTTCCTCGGTCCCAACGGTGCTGGGAAGACGACGACGATGCGCATTCTCACCTGCTACCTCGCTGCGGATGCAGGCAGTGCCGCCGTCGCCGGTTACGACGTGTTTGAGGAATCGGTAGAGGTCCGCAAGTCCATCGGATATTTGCCAGAGAGCGCGCCGCTTTACACGGACATGGGAGTCATCGAATACCTAAATTTCATGACGCAGGTGCGAGGCATTCCCAAAAGCCAACGCAAAGAGCGCACGCGCGCTGTGATTGAGCTTTGCGGACTCGAGGACGTTATCCAAAAGGACATCGGCGAACTCTCGAAAGGCTACCGTCAACGCGTCGGATTAGCGCAGAGCCTTATCCACGATCCGCCTATTATGATTTTGGACGAGCCGACTTCTGGCCTTGACCCGAGTCAAATCATCGAAATTCGCAATCTGATTAAGGATATCGGGCAAGAGAAACTGGTGCTTTTCAGCACACATATTTTGCCGGAGGTTTCCGCAACTTGCAGCCGCATCCTTATCATCAACGATGGGAAAATCGTGGCAAACGGGACACCGGAAGAACTCGCGGGGCAAGCGAAAGGCGAGGAGATTGTGCATATCGCCATCCGCGGCCCACAAGCGGAAATTGAGACAAAATTGGACGCGCTGGAATTCGTCTCGCAGTGGGCACACGTTGAAACAGATGACGGCATAGACGGCTATCGCGTCACCGCGACACAGGGAAGCCATGCCGCGGAGGCACTGTTTCACGTTGTCGTGGATAACCGGTGGAGTTTGACGGAACTCCGCCAAGAATCGGTAGATTTGGAGGATGTATTCCTGAATTTGACGGTGCGCGAATAGGGACAGACCCCAAACCGTAGGCGCGCTTTGTAAGCGCGCTCGATTGACGCGCCGTGAGCGGTTGCGAGGGACAGGCCCTCGCCCTACGGATTAATCCTGTAAATCCTGTAAATCCTGTAAATCCTGCTGGGTATTGACTATAGATTATGACGAACATCACAGCTATCCTTAAAAAGGAATTTAGAAGCTACTTCAATTCGCCTATCGCCTACATTTTTATCACCTTTTTCTTAGGCATTTCCTCGTGGCTCTTTTTCCGCGGCTTCTTTCTGATGAACCAGGCCGAAATGCGCGGGTTTTTCGGGTTAATGCCGTGGCTCTTCCTGTTTTTCGTCCCCGCTGTCACGATGAAACTCTGGGCGGAAGAGAAGAAACTGGGGACGGTTGAAATCCTGATGACGCTGCCGATTCGGGACTACGAGGTAGTCATCGGCAAATATCTGGCGAGTTACGCGCTGCTTGCCGTCACCGTGCTACTCTCACTCGTTCTCCCGTTGTCGGTGAGTTTTCTGGGGCATCCGGATGGCGGCACGATTGTCAGCGG
The DNA here is from genome assembly GCA_003635305.1 of Candidatus Poribacteria bacterium. Lineage (GTDB taxonomy): Bacteria > Poribacteria > WGA-4E > WGA-4E > WGA-3G > AGPOR5. The sequence goes on from PYJE01000201.1 coordinate 2,751, forward strand.
TTACATCGGGCTGCTGCTGATGGGCGGTGCCTATCTTGCGATAGGCCTCTTCGCCTCGACGCTGACAGAGAACCAGATTATCGCCTTTATTTTAGGGATTACCGCCTGCTTCGTCATGCTAATCATCGGCGAAGACATCGTGCTTTTCAATGCACCGAATTGGCTTTTCCCGATTTTCAGTTATCTCGGGCTCGGCGCGCATTACAGTAGCATTCTGCGCGGCGTGCTTGACTCCCGCGATATTATCTACTATCTCTCGGTTATCGGGTTCTTTCTCACGCTCAGTTCGGTATCCGTTGAGAGTAGGAAATGGAGGTAATTTTTCTTGGCAAACAAACGATTGACACACGGTGGCAACGCTGTAGCGTTTGTGGTGATTCTTTTCGGCATTCTCGCGCTGATTAATTTTCTATCAACGCGCCGTTTTATCCGCGCAGATCTCACCGAAGACAAACGCTACACTATCTCGGACGCTACCAAAAATCAGCTGAACACCCTAGACGACATCGTCACCGTCACCGCTTACTTTTCGACGGAGCCTGCCGAGGTAGCGCAGATTCGTCGGAATGTCAGAGATGTGTTGGACGAATATAACGCCTTCTCTAAAAAACTCCAGCTTGACTTCGTGAATCCTGCCGATTTTGACGACGCGAAGAAACAGGAACTTCGGTTTAAAGGGATTCCTGAAGTCCAGATTAATGTCGTCAAAGAGGACAAAGCGGAAATCGCGAACGTCTATATGGGCATCGGCATCGGCTACGGCGGCAAGGAGGAAGTCTTGCCGGTGGTGCAATCCACAGCAAATCTGGAATACGAACTCACGTCCACTATTCTCAAAGTGACGACGAAAGAGGCGAAAACGGTAGGATTTTTGACGGGCCACGATGAACTTGACATCAATGCACAAAATGCGCAGGGATTGCGCACCCTTTTGGATAAAAACGCCAAAGGACAATACAACATCACCACCGTCAACCTGCATAACGGAGAACCTGTCAACGAAACCGTTGCAACGCTGGTTGTCGCCGGACCCCGGCGGGCGTTGACAGAACGGGAAAAATATGAGTTGGACCAGTTTATTATGCGCGGCGGCAGGATAATCTTCCTTGTCGATGCCATTCAACTCCAACCGAACACGTTGCAGGCGACACCGCTCAGCACAGGGTTAAACGACATGCTGGCGCATTACGGCATCACACTCGGTAATAACCTGCTCGCTGACCGGCGGTTTCACGACACCGCGCGATTCCAACAGGGATTCATGACGGTTATTCAACCGTATCCCTATTTCGTCAAAATTGTGAAGCCGAATTTCTCCACAGAACACACTGTCACGAATCAGTTGGAAGCGTTGACGTTGCCGTGGACGAGTTCCGTGGACGCAGCAGCGAAGGAGGGAACCACGGCGACAGCCTTAGCAAAAACGAGCGAATTCGGACAGAGCATGCAGGGGTATTACAACCTCATGCCTAGCGCGCAGCTTCCGCCGGGCGATATGCAGCCCTATACCGTTGCCGTCGCCGTAGAAGGGACGTTCACTAGTTTCTACGCTAATAAAGAGATTCCGCCCGTCGCCGCCGCCGAAGAAGCCGAACCCGTCGAACAAGAACCTAATCCTGAAAATCGTGTTAATCCTGTAAATCCTGCTAGCGAACAGACACAAATCGTTGTCGTCGGCACGGCGCAATTTCTGACCCAGATGCGTCCCGATGGCATCAACTTTTTCTTAAACGCTGTCGATTGGCTGACGCTCGGCGACGCGCTCATTGGCATCCGGTCGCACGCTATCACAGACCGGCCGTTACGCGAGACAACTGAACTTGAGAAAAACTTCTTCAAATACCTATCTATCGTCGGCATCCCGCTGTTGGTGGTTATCTTCGGGTTGCTGCGGTATTTTTTGAAAAGGAGGGCAAAACGGATGGTAGAAACCTACGGTGCCTATTGAAAAGTCACCATTCCGACAAAGGTCCGTTAGGACCTTAATGTCTATAGTAGGTTTCTTGCCGGCAGATAAACCGATGAAGACGAAACAACTTCTGATTTTAGGCGGTGTTTTTGTTGTCTTAGTCCTCGTTGTCCTGCTCTTTGAGAATCCTTTTGGGCAGAGCGAGTATGAAAAGAAGGTTCAGACAGCAATGCCGCTGTTTCCGAATTTCGATAGGGCACAGGTGGCGAAAATAGAAATCATCGCTGGCGGTGAGACGACAACGCTTGCGAAGCAGGATGGGAAGTGGGTAGTCACCTCGCTGGACAACTACCCCGCCGACACCGAAGGCGTGGAAGAATTGCTGACGAAGGTGAGCGAATTTAAGAATACGCAGCGCGTCTCCACGAACCCCGACAAACAGGTGGAATTCGAGGTGGAGAGCACCACCGGCGTTGAGGCGAAACTGATGGACGTGAACGACGCGTTGTTGGCACACCTGTTCGTCGGGAAAACGACACCCGGTTTTCTGAGCAGTTACGTGCGCGCCGCCGATGCGGACGATGTCTACGTCGCGCAAGGGTATCTCAAATCGGTATTTGACAAAGGGACGCGAACCTGGAAGGACCGGACGATTTTCGATTTCAACAAGGGCATCGTCACGCAGCTGAACATCACATCGCCGGAGGAAACGGTGGAACTTCGGCTAGATGCAGAAGGCACGTGGCAGATGCTCCAACCCGAAGCGTCTGCTGTCAAACAGGCAGAAGTTGATAGCCTGCTGACGACATTCAGCCAATTGGATACGGACGACTTCGCCGAACCGAAAGAGCTCGCCGAATATGAATTAGCGTCGCCGCATTCTTCCATATCGGCGACGTTGAACGATGGCACCACGGCGACATTACTCATCGGCAAAGAGGAAGATGGCAAACTTTACGTCAAGCGCGACGATAAGGACACCGTCTTCAGGCTCTTCAAATCGAACGTGGATAGGCTTATCAAGAAGGCTGAGACGCTTAAGGAGGCGGAAGCACCTCCTGCGGAAACGGAAGAGGTAACGTCAACCGAATAAGTTTTCTGTCCTGGCGCAAAGCGAACGGATAGGATGTTCGTAACTGAAAGTCTCTCTGCGTAACCCGATATCGGCGTTGCCGATATCTACTTTCTATCAAAAACCAAGAAAACGACAACGTCGTTTTCGGCTTTACGAGGTGAAACATCATCGCACCAACCACATGCCACGAACGCCTTGCGAACAACAAAAAAATGACGTATAGCAGTTTTACCCTAGAAACCGTGCTGCAAACCTTTCACCTGGAAAAGGCAGATATCCAAGGGCTGTTTTCTGAGATTGAACCGATAGAACCAAGTGCCCACCTGACTGCAGCGTTGGCGCGGAATGTGCCGTTAGCCGTCGCAATTAACACCGAGAAAGCGAAGTCCGAACTGATTGTCGCCGATGTTCTCGTTGAACTTCGCGAGGAGTTAGAGCAGCGTATCAGTCTGTTTTCGGGTGTTGACTTCAATGTGGATAGCGAAAGCGACTTGACAGGCGTGTGCGACTTTTTAATCAGTTTATCGCCATGGCAACAGTTCGTTGAGGCCCCTGTCATCACGCTGGTTGAGGCAAAAAACGACAACCTGCATAGCGGTTTAGGGCAGTGTGTTGCAGAGATGGTGGCGGCGCAACGCTTTAACGCCGAGAAAGGGAACGACATCCCACGCGTCTACGGTGTCACGACAACTGGCGTGATGTGGCAGTTCCTCAAATTGGAAGGGCAAACACTTCACATGGATATGGATGTCCACACCATTGAACGATGCGACAAACTCCTCGGCATCCTCGCCAGCATGGTCGCGCAACAGGCGTGATAGCATATGCTAGGCCCAGAAATGTAGAAAACGACAACGTCGTTTTCGGGTTACGCAGAGAGATATCATAGCACCAACCAACCTATCCGAACGCCTTGCGAATAACAGAAAAATGGACTATAGCAGCTTTGCGTTATCCGCCGCTCGGAAGACGTTTGAACTTGAAACAGTCCGATCGATCGGCATCTTTTCTCAAATAGATCCGGTGGAACCGAGTGAACACCTCACCAGGGCTCTGGCAAAAAAGGCACCGTTGGCTATCGCGATTGCCACCGAGAAAGCGAAGTCGGAGTTGATTGTCTCCGAAGTCTTGTTTGAACTCCGGGAGCACTTTGAACAGCGTATCAGTCTGTTTTCAGGAATTGATTTCACCGTGGATGCCGAATCCAAACTCACCGGCGTGTGCGATTTCTTAGTGAGTCTGTCGCCGGAACAGTTTGAATTGGAGGCCCCTGTCATCGTCCTTGTGGAGGCAAAAAGGGATGAGCTGACAAGTGGGCTGGGGCAGTGTGTTGCAGAGATGGTGGCGGCGCAACGCTATAATGCCGAACACGGAAATGACATCCCTTCTGTCTATGGCGCGACTACCACCGGCATAGATTGGCTGTTCCTGAAATTGGCGGGAAAGACGCTCTCTATTGACATGACTGTCTATCCTCTCGCGCAGTGCGACAGGATACTCGGTATCCTTGCCAGCATGGTAGCGCAAACGGCTTAAACGTCCTTACCTCGGTAGACGAGCAGAATCGCGACAGCAATCAACGTGCCGACAACACCCACCGGCCAGAAGCTTCCTACCCTATCAACTAGCCACCCTAGAGAGGGCGCGAGGACAATCGTCGCGAGCGATTTTGACTGTGCCTCGATAGAAAGCACCGTCGCGCTCATCTCCGGTGTGGACTGCGCGTTGAAACGGCTTATCAGTCCAGGCCGCCAGAAATTCTGCAAGATTGCCAGGCCGATGAAAAGGGCAATGATAGCGGGATACGTGTTAAACCACAGCACCGGAATTAAGAGCGCGTAGAGCCCGAGGTTTACCCACCACATCACTCGCGCTGCGCCTTCGTCGCTACCTTGCCATTCCGTGACTTTGTGCGAATTCCGAGAGGCGAAGGACGATAGGAAATAAAGCACGAAATAGACACCTGCCACTAACAACGCCGCCCGCTTCGATTCATCAAGCATTAAAAGCAACGGCAGCGCGATGGCAGTCTGTTTGAGAATCGGTTGGAGATAATCCTTGCTCGCTTTGAACATCCCCTCAAATCCCATCCCTTCAAAAACCAATCGGCGCAGGGGTGGAAATTGAACGGATAGTTTCAACGCCTTGCCGAGTAACGCAACAACTGCTTTGAGGGAAAACTCGCTTTTCCTGTCACCGTCTAACGCCGCCGGGTAACCGAAGAAGTTGACGATGTTGAACGCGTAAGGAACTATTGAGAACCAGAAGATGTCCGTGAAATTGCCGCGATAGAAGACGAGGGCACCGGCAATGAGGACAGAAACTGCCGAACCCATCTGCGACCAGGAGCGGGTGTAGCCGTAAATCTTCGTTTTCTCGTCCGATCTCCCCTGCAACCGCAGCCAGTCGAAAATCATCGCCTTGTGTGTGCCGCTTCGGAACGCATCCCCTAAACCGAAAAAGAACATCCCACCGAAAAGGAGGAATAAGGACTCGCTCATCGCGAACGTCGCGAAGGAGGCGATATAGGCGACAAACGAAAATATCATCGCGCGGCGGCGGCCGTAAAGATCCGCCACTGCGCCAGAGGGAATCTCAAAGAGATTGGTGCAGACTTCCCGAAACCCAATGAGGAGGCCGATCTGGAAGAAGGTGAGCCCTTTCTCCCGAAACGCTAAAATCAGAAACGCATCATAGTAGCGTTGATTTTTCAGAAAGCCGTAGAGTGAAAAACGGAATAGCATAGGAATGCGCTTTTATCGGTGCAAGGCGCGCTTGCAAAGCACGCCTACGCGGTGTTTCCTCTTAATCCTGTAAATCTTGTAAATCTTGTAAATCCTGTTTGCGTTTCACGGCGACAGAAATTCCATCGCGAAGTGGGATAATCGTCGTGAACACCTCGGGCGAACTGTAAAGCAGGCGCGTTAATTCTTTGACACCAAGCGTGGCTTTTTGTCCTGGCGCAAAGCGAACGGATACATGGGTTAGTCGATGAACATCCCTCTGCGTAACCCGAAAAAGACGTTGTCTTTTTCTACATTTTTGATAGAAAGTAGACATCGACAACGTCGATGTCGGGTTACGCAGAGACACGTCACAGCACCAACCAACCTATCCGAACGCCTTGCGAACAACAAAAAATCGGTTTCGTCAATGATTTCAAGTGCGTTGCCGACGCGGTAATCGATGCGTTCCGCGATGCAGCCGCGCGCGAGATAGGCGGCTGCCTGCTCGGCGTTCTCCTGTGAACCGTCGGTGCAGATGATGGACGCACCGGGTTCCCGCAACGCCTTCGCCATCCAATAGGCGGAGTAGCCGAAGCCGGAGCCCATCTCGAAAACGCGCTTCGGGTTCGTTTTTCTGTCCTGGCGCAAAGCGAACGGATACATTTCAGATAGCAATCTGATCTCTCTGCGTAACCCGAAATTGACGTTGTCAATTTCTACTCTACTTTCTATCAAAAACCAAGAAAACGACAACGTCGTTTTCGGCTTTACGAGGTGAAACGTCATCGCACCAACCACATACGCCGAACGCCTTGCGAACAACAGAAAACAGCCGCTATGCAAAGTATCTGGGATTCTCGTTTGTCCCAGTAACTGGCCCGATGGTATGCTCCGCGACAAGTGGTTGCACTTTGCATATCATAACACAATTTCAAAAATTTTGCCAATTTTTTGTCCTGGCGCAAAGCGAACGGAATGTCATTTTGACATTCTCTCTGCGTAACCCGATTTTCTGTTGTTAGCAAGCGTTCGGATACGTTGGTTGGTGCTCTGACACTTTTCGCTTATCCGCTCGCTTTGCGCCAGGACAGAAAGCCGATATCTACTTTTGACTCTTCATCCTGTAAATCCTGCGAATCTTGTAAATCCAAGCAGGATTATCACGATTAGCAAGATTCGCAAGATTAAGAAACAACCGTCGATGGAAGGTTTCTTAATCCTGCAAATCGTGTCTTCTCTTGTAAATCCTGCTTCGCCTTGCGAACAACAAAAATGCCCGCATTCACTTCTGAAACTTCACGCGCTCTTTTTCTCTAGGGAGAAAACGCAATAGTTAGCTTGTGGTTAGTTTGTGGAAGGATGTAAAGGAGAGGAGGCGAGGGAGAGGGATTTCCCTCGCCGGACGAAATGCGAGATGTTTTATCCCGCGAGCAGTTCTTCATGATACGCAAAAATGGCAGGCGTGCCGCCTGTGTGCAGAAAGATTACCGTTTCATCAGCACCGATGCGTCCTTCCCGGATATGCTCAATCAGGCAGGCCATCGCCTTCGCCGTGTAAACCGGATCTAGGAAGATACCCTCGGTGTTGGCAACCAGTTTTAGAGCGGCAATGCATTCCGGTGTGAGATAGCCGTATGCTTTCCCGATGTAAGCATCGGTATTCTGTATCTCGGCGTGGGAGATTCGCGTGTTAAGCCCTAGCAGTTCCGCCGCGGTGTTGGCGGCACTGCTCATCCGTTCTAGTTTGCCTTCCCACTGAATCGGCGCGCAACCGAACGGCTTGAGCTTCATGCCGAGTGCCTTCGTGCCAAGCACCAATCCTGCCTGCGTGCCACCGACAGAAGAGGTGTAAATCCGGTCCGCGTCAATGCCTAGGTGTTCCTGCTGTTCGTGAATCTCGGCGATGCACCATGCGAACGCAACAGCGGCGAGTGCCGTGGAGCGCGGCGATGCGACGACATAAGGCTTCAACCCTTGCGCGCGCAATTCATCGGCGAGTGCAAATTTCAGTGCATCTAGTTCAGGGCCGAACGGGACATCGACGATTTCCACATCTGCGCCTGCCAGATAATCCAACAATAAATTCCCTTGTGGGATACTCTTGCTGTCGCGGGCGAGGCGCAGGTAGCAGTTGAGTCCCAGTTTTCCGCAAGCCGCCGCGGTTTGACGGCAATGGTTCGATTGCGAGGCGGCACCGTGCACAATCGTATCCGCGCCTTGATGGACACCGTCGCCGATGGTGAAGGTGAGTTGACGGACTTTGTTGCCGCCAAATGCCAAACCGGAGCAGTCTTCTCGCTTCATGAAAATGCGCGGGCCGCCGAGTGTTTCGGCGAGGCGCGGGCATTCCTCAAGCGGGGTTGGGAAATGCCCGATGTCCACCTGCGGCATTCGTGCGATTGCCGAAATGAGTTGTTCCCGGTTCTTCATTGAAAACACTCCTCATACCCAATTCATTTGATGCATCTCGCGTCTGGCGATTTTGCCCGACAGAGACGAGACGCATCAACCTAATGTGGTATTATTGGCTCTGAATGACGATGGCCGCTTGGACGACGCGCTGTCCATCCTTGGATTGCAACCCCGGTGTGACGACTTCAAGGATGGTGCCGTTCTCAAACTCGCTAGCGCGTGCACCTTTCAGTTTGTGATGCGGGCTTGACACCTTCGTTACGCCCATCTCAATCGGCATCACTTCGTAATCCATGAGTTCAAGAAACCAGTTAAGTCGCTTCGGCATGGGTTCTGGATGCGTGCTTTTCGCGACGCTCACGAACAGTACATCTCGCACGAACTCGACGAGGAACTTCTTGAAGGGGAGCATCTCGACTTTGGCGGCGTGCTTTTTCTCCAAGTTCGCGAGTTTCTGCGTGAACTTCTGGATGTAGCCGTTACAGTCGTTGCGGATTTTCTCTAAGTCGCGTTCGTTATCCGCGATGGGCCCGGCGGCGAAGACTGTGGGTGATGGGACAGATGCGCCGCGCGTCTGCTTGAGCGTCTGCTTGAGTCTCGCTTCGATGTCGGCGAGCGTCTCAGCGAGTGCTTCCGGCTTTGCTTCCTTCCGCCACGCGGCGATTTCGTTCACCATCAGGTTGAGGAGAAACACGGCGGTTTCCTCTTGGCTGAGCGTCTCCGCATCCCATTTTTCCAACACGAGCCCGCATCCCTCTTCATAATCCTTCTCAAGTTTCGCAATCCTGTCGTGGAGTTCGTTTTGGACGCGCTCCGCTTCTTCGCGATAGTATGCCTTGTTTCGCCGCCCCCCGGCGGAAAGCCTTAGGGCGTTGGCAAGGTTACCGAAAACACCACCCTTTTGCATCGCTGTAGCCGATGCTGTTGTGCTAATGCCGACAGCCGTCTGTGCCTTCTTCCGCGCAGCGATGGCACTCGGGGGCAGAGACGGAATGGTAAGCTGAAACCCAAAGTTCGTTTCCGGTATCGCATCCAACCGATTCATGATAGCGGGCTTCGCGGGCAGTGCCTCGCTTGCGGCAGCAGGCGGTTGGATTTGCGGCGCAGGCGGCAGAACCGGCTTCACAGGCCCCGCTGGCGGTTCACTCTCTTGCACGTCTTCGGCTGCCCCTAATTGTGAGAGGTTCGGTTGCGTCTCTTCCTCCTCATCGTGTTCAGGAAGTGCATCGTCGTCCTGCGGTACATCTGCGAGGTGTGCCTCTTCCGCTTCCACGGGTGCCTGATTTGCCTCAACCGGTGCTATCGGTTCCGGCTCAGGTTCCGGCATTTCGCTTTTGAGGCGTTCCAATTCTTCGACGATCTTCTCGATGTGCGTCGAGATGGGTTCGTAGTCATCAACGAAGAATGTCAGGCGGTAAGCCTGCATTACGTCTGTAGGCATAACGGCGGACTGCTTCTCATCGGTGAGGTGAAAATCTGTCCAGTTGGCGCGTCCGCTGATAGGCAGCCGTTGATACATGACGCGCACGCGCCGCTCATGGGCTTCCAGATTTTCCAGACTCATCAGAATTCGCTGTCCATTGGCACTGAAGGATACCTCAATGTCCCGGAAACGACCGGTTATGCTATTTGTGGCCATGTTATGGTTCTCCTATAAACAAATTTTGTTGTTCCTATCGGTGAACTGACGTTTTGTTGGAGGCGTATCCCCCTATCAGCCTAGCCGCCGCGAAACAACGCATTGCGTAAAGACAAAAAGCCTCTGTCTTGACTATATAGGAAAACGTTTTTTAGTGGATTTGGGTTACAGAATAGACATTTCTGTCCTGGCGCTTTTCTGTCCTGGCGCAAAGCGAACGGATAAGTGGGTTGGTGATAGAAACATCCTCGGCGTAACCCGAAATTGACGTTGTCAATTTCTACTTTTTTCATAGAAATGTAGAAAACGACAACGTCGTTTTCGGATTACGAGTGGAGCTGTTATTGCACCAAGCATATTCGCCGAACGCCTTGCGAACAACAGAAAAACGCCTTGCGAACAACAAAAAAGCCAAAACGGAAACAACCCGTGGAGGAGGAAAAAAGCGGCGGCGATACCCGCTAACACAGCCACTCCAATGAACCACCGGGCGAGTGCCAAATCCTTCAGGGGAGCC
>PYJE01000202.1 GCA_003635305.1 Candidatus Poribacteria bacterium
GATGCCAGCGCGCTTGTTAGCCGTAACGCAGGAGTAAACCTTATGTCCCCAAAAACCCTAACCCGCATCCTCACCATCACCCTCATCGCGATGGTAGCGTCAATCCCAACTGCCGCCGAACCAGATACCGACTATTTCAATCACATCACCCTCTTTTCAGAAGGCAGAATTACGCGCTTCACCGAAATGCCCATCCATGTCTACATCTCGCCGATTTTGGTGGAGAGCCCCTATCTCCCCGAACTCCGCTACGCAATGAACGAATGGGAAACCGCCGCTCCCGAAATCATCCGTTTTGAAGAGACAGATACGCCAGAACAAGCGGACATCCGCGTCAGCTGGGGACATAGCGGCCTCATCGATATTCAGGATACGCGCCTCGGAAGCGCGGAACTGACACGCCTGAACACCGAACAAGGGTTTCAGGTGGAGGTTATCCTGATGTTGGAGGGAGATGGCACTATCGGGAAACTCACGCAGGAAGAAATGCGCACAGTCTGTCTGCACGAATTTGGACACGCCCTCGGGCTCTGGGGACACAGCCCACACCCCGCCGACATCAACTACCCGACGGCGACAGCGCAGCACCCTACCGAGCGCGACATCGCAACGTTGCTGAGACTCTACAACACGCCGCTGGATACGCCGCAACACGACATCGCTATCAAGCTGCTGAAAGAAGAAATCGCGCGGAAACCGCGAGCTCTTCGGGCGCACTATCTGCTCGGCACAGTCTACTTTGATAAATCCGAGAACGGGAAGGCCCGCCTACCCGAAGAGGATATGGCAGCGGCGATTGATTGTTTCCAGACGTGCCGCCGCCTTAATCCCCACTTTCAACCGGCAATAGAGAAACTGGTGCAAGCTTACCAAAAGACAGGACAGGTGTTTGAAGCAATTGAACTGCTTGAGAAACGCATCTCGCAAAAACCATCGTCTGCCGACTATAACACGCTTGGCATTTTCTATTACGAGCAAAAAGAGAACGAGCGCGCAATGCGTGCGTTTGAGAACGCGCTGGACATCGAACCGCATCATAAAGCCGCTCGGCGAAACCTGCATCAACTCCTACGTGAAAAGGCGTTCAAAGCGTTGGCGGACAGGGACTTCGCCACCGCCACGGCGGCGTTTGAGAAGGCTCTCCGGATTAAACCGCTCGATGCCCCTACGTATCACCTCATGGGCAACGGCTATGCACAAGTCGGCGAGTTTGAGAAGGCAATCGGTTATTACCTAAAGGCACGCGAGATGAACCCTGTCGATACCCTCATGCAACGCGCTCTGGCGCAATGCTATAACAACTACGGTGTCGCGCTGAGAAACCGAAAGCAGTGGGACGCAGCCATCGATGCCTATCGAAATGCCTTGGAGGTGATGCCGACGTTTGACATGGCACGCACGAATCTCATCGACGCGTTCTGGCAAAAGGGAAGTGCCTATCGGGAAGCAGGAGAGGTGGAAGCGGCGATTGAGGCGTATCAAGAGGTGGTGAAACTCCAACCGAACGATACGCAGGGACACAGCCTGCTCGGCGAACTCTATCTCAAAAAGGGAGATTATGCGGCGGCCCTAGCGGCGTTTCAGAAGGTTTACGATGCAACGCCGAACGCCGAATGGGTGCGGCATAACCTCATCGCCGCCTATCATCACTATGCCCGAAGTCTCATCCAACAAGAACGTTACGACGCGGCCATCCAACATCTAACGGCAGCACTCCGCATTGCTCCGAAGGAACTGAACCTCCGTATCAGTCTCGTGCATGCGTATCAAGGCGCAGGCGATGACAAACGCGCCGATGCAGAACTCTCGCGCGTGCTCGCGCAAGAACCACACAATCCGCAGGCGAAAGCGGAACTGATGAACCTGCACATCCGACGCGGCAACGAATTGATGCAGCAACGGAACTATGCCACCGCCCTCGCCGAATTTGCGGCAATCCCCAAAGGCGACAGGGACATTCACATTGACAACACCATCGCCTATCTCTATCTGGTGCAAGGAGAATTCATAAAAGCGTTGACTGGATTTGAACAGGTTTTTCAGCGGGACAGGCTCAATATGCCCGCGTTTTGGAACCTCCTGTCGCTGGAATCGCAGTTAGTGCGGCGTTCCGACAAATCGCACACCGATACCCTCGTCCGCGTGCGGTGCGCCGTGGCAATCAGTTTGATGCACCGGAAGCAGCTAGACGCAGCAAAGGAAAAATATGCGTTGGCGTTGAAAGGGAAACAAGAGCATCTGCACGCACTCCTTATTGAAACGGGAACCGCGTTGGCACGAAACGATGTCCGCAATCGGGAAGAGATTTTGCGTTGGATCGAAGCGTTGAAGCCTTGAAACGACTTTTTGTCCTGGCGCAAAGCGTTCGGATAAGTGGGTTGGTGGATTCACATGTCTTTGCGTAACCCGCAATCGACGTTGTCGATTTTTTGTCCTGGCGCAAAGCGTTCGGATAAGTGGGTTGGTGGATTCACATGTCTTTGCGTAACCCGCAATCGACGTTGTCGATTGCTAATCTCTCTCTGGTACTACATTTTTCTATTAAGGAAACTTTTCACATGGCAAAACAGACAGAAAACCCAGTAACCAGCCAAATCGTCCCGTTATTACGGGAGATGTGCCCAGAATGGAAGTTTGAGGAACAGCAGAAGCCGTTAAAAGGTAGCCTCCGTCAACCCGATGTCATAGCGATGCGGCGAGGACATGAGACGGTTGCCATCGAAGCGAAGTGGAGCGATGTTAACGCGCGTAACGGCATAACGCAGGTGCGCGAACGGTACCTGGGCCGAACACTGCTTCCCGAATTCGTCGGCGCAAGCCTGAAACTGAAATCGGCGATGGTAGTCCGGTATCCTACACGCCTTAAGAGAAAACCGGGCGCAGAAATAACGGCGGCACTGCAAACAGCAGATGACATCGAATCCATGCTCATCGGCGAGAGCAGTGGGGTATACTACGAATTTCCCAGTGTCGGCTATGCCCGCGGCACCCTCGCCGACGTAGCAAACGCGCTGAAAGTTGGCGCAGTCCCCAGCCAACACATCGCCGAAGCCTCCGAGAAAATGGAGGAAGAGATTCAGGTCGCGGCGAAGTGGCTGCACGATGCCACGGAAGCCAAGGCTATCATCGGCGATAAATTAGATGACATCTTGGCGCAGGACTACTGCGAACAAACAGCGCGCATGGCATGCCTTATTATCACCAACGCTTTCGTCTTCCAGCATGCCGTCGCTGGCAAACCGCGCATGGAATCGGTGCGGCCGCCTGCCTACTACAAGGTGAACGGCATCAAGTTGACAGAGGTAGTTCAAGATTGGCAGGCGATTCTCAAGGTGAACTATCAGCCGATTTTTAAGGACGCACGCCGGATGCTAGGCGAGGCGTTCGTATACGACGAAGCAATGGCGAACAAGGTGCTGACGCAACTGTGCGACGCTGCCTGCACGCTAATTGAATCCCACCTACCCCAAATCCACGAACTCGCCGGGGAGGTGTTCCAAAGCCTGTTGATAGACAGGAAATACGTGAAGGCGAATTACACCCTCCCGACAAGCGCAACCCTGCTGTCCGCACTCGTGTGTCCGAACCTCCCAGACGATGGACGGTTACCGAAAGTCGCAGACTTCGCTTGTGGAACCGGCGCGCTGCTGAACGGCGTGTATAAGCGCATCCAACGACTCTATGAAGAACGCACCGGCGAGAACAGCATCGCTATCCATCGGGAAATGCTCGAAAACAATCTCGCAGGTTCGGACATCTACTCCCACTGCACTCACCTCACCTTCGCCGCAATGGCAAGCGCGCATCCAGAAGTAACACTCGGCGCAACACGCGTTATCACCGCACCCCACGGCGAAACAGAGGAAGGCGTTTACAAAACGGGTTCGTTGGAATTACTGGATAACCAATTGTTGTTCCCGACGATGGAGTCGGAAGGCGAACAATTGGTGGGCGATGCCGACGCTACCGCAGAACTGAAACGCGAATTCCCACACGGCGAGATGGACATCGTCATCCAGAATCCGCCGTTTTTAACGTCTAGCGCGGATACTAACTCCAAAGAACCGAAGCGCGTCTTTGAATCGGAAGGACGTAGTGAGGCTGAACAGAAAGCCATGCTGAAGGAACTCGCATTAAAGGAGAGCCGAATCTCTCACGGCAAGGTTGCGTATTCCTACTTCGTTGAACTCGCTGATAAGAAATTGCGTAACGGTGGGCGCATGGGCATCATTCTACCGGCGACGGTTTTAACCGTTGATTCGTTTAAAAAGGTGCGCGAGATGTGGGCGACAGAATACCACAACGTAACGGTAGTCACAATCGCCCAAAAAGCGGGACACGACAGCGCATTTTCAGCCGACACGAGCATGGCGGAATGCATGGTAATTGCCGACAAAGGCATCGGGAAAAACACGGGCAGAGCAACATTCGTCTGTCTATCCCAACGTCCCGATAGCACCCTAGCCGCACGAGCAGTAGCGGATAGTATCCATCGTCAGCCTATCGCACGGCGGTTGGAAGATGACGCGCTTGGCGGTGAACCTGTTAAAGTCGGCGATGTCACCATGGCGCAGATGTTAGAATGTCCCATCGGTGCAGGCGAATGGGGCGCATCCCGTGTCAAGTCCATGTCGCTAATGCAAATCGCTTACCAACTACGTCAAGGGCAATTGCGGTTACCGGAACTGATAGAAGCGATTGACATCCCAATCTGTCCGTTAGGCGAGATTGGACAAGTCGGTGCAAGTCATAATGACATCAAGAAGAAGGGAGAACGTGGTGCCTTCGAGATGCATAGGCGTGAATCCAACGTGCAAGAAGGATATGACGCAATCTGGGAGATGGACAACATAACCCCGCAACGTTCCATGCAAGTCGTCCCCGACTATAAGGCACAGATTAAACCGCAGAACGTCGAAAAGGCACATGGGATTTTACGTCAGCAAAACAGCCGAACGCATTATCACATGGAGTTGGGATTCCCTGCCAATTCGGTGTTGGCGCACTGGACAGAGACTCCATCGTTAGGCGTTAGAAGCGTCACTAATGTGAAGTTGGAAGACGCTCGTTACGACGCTGCGTGGACGCTGTGGACGAATTCAACCTTCGGGATGCTATGTCACTGGACGACAGCCGGTAAGCAACAGCCTGGGCGTGGGGTACTCGGGCAAACAACTCTGCAGAATGTCCAGACGTTGGATGTCCGTCAGTTATCCGACGCGCAGTTGGATGCAGCGGCGCAGGTGCTAGCCGAACTGAAGGCATATCGGCTGAAGCCATATAATGAGTGCGCAGACGATGCCTGGCGGCACATCCTCGATGCGCGTTTGCTATCAGAAGTGCTTGGCATCACCGATGCGGAAACGCATAAGGCGATGCAGAAACTGCGTGAGTTGCTGTCTGTTGAACCGAGCATCGCGGGCACGAAAAAGCGGCGGTGTTCTTACAAGTTGGACCGGGAGAAGGCGTTGCGCAACGGCGTGCCTTACGCCTACGACGATGAATTGGAGGCGCGGGCATTAGCGGAGATGCAGGCTGCCCTCGCGAGAAATGGCATCTCCCTAGGATAGCCCCATCTGTAGTTTGCGATAGCCCCATCGCAAACCCCAAAAAAAACGTAGGGCGAGGGCCTGTCCCTCGCCACGCCAACGCTTGCGGGGGACAGGCCCCCGCCCTACGAAAAAAACCTCCCCTTCCCCCTAGGGCGAGGGCCCGTCCCTCGCCAGAGCCACATCTGTAGTTGGCGATCGCCCCATCGCAAACCCCCCAAAAACGTAGGGCGAGGGCCCGTCCCTCGCCACGCCAACGCTTGCGGGGGACAGGCCCCCGCGCTACGAAAAAAACCTCCCCTTCCCCGTAGGGCGAGGGCCCGTCCCGCGCCAGAGCCCCATCTGTAGTTTGCGATAGCCCCATCGCAAACCCCCAAAAAAACGTAGGGCGAGGGCCCGTCCCTCGCCACGCCAACGCTTGCGGGGGACAGGCCCCCGCACTACGAAAAAAACCTACCCTTCCCCGTAGGGCGAGGGCCTGTCCCTCGCCAGCCCTCGACCCACAGAACACAATCGAGACCTTTCTCACCGCCGTAGGCGCGGTTTGAAACCGCGCAAACCAAAAAGCTGAGCAGGATATCCAGGATGTTCAGGATGTTCAGGATGAAGAGGGTTTCGGTTCCCCGAGCGTTTTTCTCGTAATGAACCCTCTTATCCTGGCCATCCTGTCTGTCCTGGCCATCCTGCTCCCGTTTTCGGCGGATTAGCGTCCACCGCCAGTACCGCCGCGGCGATTACCACCGCCGCCCCAGCGGTTCCTCCGTTCCATCTGTTCCGTTTGGCGTTTCTTCGTCAAAGCGTTAAGTTTCGTCAGTTGTTCTTCTGACAAAACCTCCTTGAGTGCCATTTGGAATTCGCCGCCGACTTTTGCGGCGATGGCCATCATGCTTTGTTGCATTTGCCGCCGGTCGCCGGATGCCTGCAACTTCTTGAACTCCGCGTGAAATTTATCCCGCGTATTCTGGTAGATGGGCCGTGCCTTCACGAGCGTTTCGTCGTCCACCTTCAGGATGAACGTCAAGTCTGTCCAAGAGTTATCAACGATGGAGGTGGGGTTCATCATCCCTCCCATCATCCCGCGTTCGCCGCGTCCGCCGCGTTCGCCGCGCTCCGGCCGCTGGGCCGAAGTGGCGAAGTCAAAGACAACCAGGCTGACGATTGCTATAACAGCAATCGCGCCGAATGCCAACCATTTCTGCTTCATTTTCTTATCTCCTCAAGTGTTATGAACGCCTGCGCGAGCGTCACGCACGCTTTTCACGCAAGCCTTCCGATTTAGGTTTCGTCTTTTTAGACATTTCTGTTAAGAAAAGGTTCGTTTTTTCGCCCCGTTTTTTTGGAATGTCACGTGTCATATCCATCTGTCCTGTGTTATGTTCTCCCTTGTCCTGTGACAACGGATATGCTATAATAGTCAGGACTGACGCAAACGCCAGAAGCACCCCCTGGTAGGCGCGGTTTTTAACCGCGCCTACGTGGTGTTTCTTCCGTAGCGCGGGGGCCTGTCCCCCGCGAACGTGGCATGGCGAGGGACAGGCCCTCGCCCTACGGTAACCGTCTGGCAAGCGCGGTTACAAACCGCGCCTACGAACTCCGGCCACGGAAGCACACACCATCTGTAGTTTGTGCTCGCCCGAGCACAAACGAAGCACACACCGGCAAGCGCGCTTACAAACCGCGCCTACGGGAACGGCAGCGGACACACACTGGTAGGCGCGGTTGCAAACCGCGCCTACGGAAACCGGCCGCGGAAGCACACACCGAGAAGCGCGGTTACAAACCGCGCCTACGGAAACCGGCCGCGTCTGTCCTAATAAACTAAAAAAAGGAGAAAATAGGCATCCTCATGGAAAACAGCACTCAACATTGGCAAGCCGCACTCGCAAACATCGTCCAAAGCCCAAACTCACGGCTCCGATTTGGTGAACCGTTATCCAAGCATACCCACTTCGGCATCGGCGGCGAAGCGGCGGCTTACTTTGAAGTCAGCACACTCGCCGAATTGGCATCCATTGCCCGCTTTCATCAGCAGTGGCAGGTGCCTGTCGCCATTATCGGGCGGGGCTCAAACCTGCTTGTGAGTGATGCAGGCTTCAGCGGCATCGCCATCCGCCTCATCGGAGAGCTCGCGCAATTGACAGTTGATGGAAACACTGTCACAGTCGGCGCGGGTGTATCACTGCCGCGGCTATCCAAAGCCATGTCACGGCGTGGGCTGAGCGGTGTAGAATTCGCCCTCGGCATCCCTGGCTCCGTCGGCGGCGCGCTGATGATGAACGCCGGTGCATGGGGCAGCAGCTTCGGCGATGTCGTCACCAACGTCACCGTCATGCACGACACCGGTGAACTCTCCCAACGCTCTCACGCCGAAGCACGCTTTGAATACCGGCACAGCGGGCTGGGCGACTATTTCTGTGTGACAGGTGCAACGCTCTCCCTCGAACCGGGCGACGCGGCGACGATAACCAAACAGATGCAAGCCTTCTACAAACAGAAAGTCGCAACGCAACCCTTCGCCGAAGAGAATGCAGGATGTATGTTCAAAAACCCACCCGGCGATTCAGCCGGAAGACTCATCGACGTGTGCGGCTTGAAAGGACACCGCATCGGCGGTGCCGAGGTATCGTCCGTTCACGGAAATTTTATTCTCAACCTTGACAACGCGACAGCGGCGGATGTCCTCAACCTCGTCGCGCACATCCAACAACAGGTAAAGGCGAAGACCGGGGTATCCCTCCAAACCGAAGTGAAACGGTTAGGATTTTAGTCCTGGCGCAAGGCGTTCGTTTAGCATCCCTGTGGGGACAACGTTTGTCTTCCGTTTAAAAGATAAAAAAACTTGACATTAACCCGGCATTGCGTGTATAATGTTTGTTGTTATTAACGGTTAACCTAACAGTGTAGGGCAAGATCGCCTGATCTTGACCTGTTTGGCCGCGATGCAAGAATGGTTGACTTAACAGGCCTTCATGGTTCTGTTACTAACTATCACGAGGTATAAACGAATGAATAAAGAAGACCTTATTCTCCAAAAACTTGAGGAGATAGCGGCGCAGCAGCAGGATATGGCAGCGCAGCAACAGGCTCGGGATGCCGCGCAGGCCGCCCGAATGACAAACTTAGAGGCCGAGGTGAAGGAAAACCGCGTGGAAATCCAAGAAACCCGCAGCGAGGGACAGGAAACCCGCGACGAGGTAAAGGAAACCCGCGGTGTAGTCACGGAAACGCAGTACGAGGTGAAGGATGTCCAAAAAGACCTGGGAACCACCCGCGATGCGTTGAACGAAACCCGCGGCGAAGTGAAGCGAAACCAGGAAAGCCTTCAGGTTGTCTTGAAAGACACCGGAGACATGAAGATTAACGACGCGCAAATCAAGGGCGAGCTGCATGCAATCGACACCAAACTGACAGGCATAGTAAAGGCATTGGAGACACGACTCAATACCTTTATCGTTAACCTGCGCGAGCGTTCGCTCGACACCAACGAACGCGGGAAAATCGGTGGGCTTGTCGCCGCCGCCGGCATCGCTGCCGCCTCTCTGGCTCTCTCGCTTATCGCCTTCTTCTCCAGGTGAACGGCACCGGCACTTCGAATAAACCCCGTAGGCGCGCTTTCAAAGCGCGCCTACGGATTTTCCTTCTCTCGCTACGGACGGATAACCGTCCCATCCCTCCGACGCACAGGAGGCCAACCACCGTTGAGCGGATGTTCCGGAAACGGGAAGCGCGCAGCCAACGACTCGTTAATATCCATACCAAGCCCCGGTGCCTCGGATGCCCAATAACACCCATCGCGAATCTCGGGACAACCGGGAAAAACCTCTCTCGTGTTCTCCCCGAAGACATGCTGCTCCTGAATACCGAAATTATAGCACGCCAAATCCAAGGCAACGTTCGCAGCATGCCCCACAGGCGATACATCACCAGGACCGTGCCACGCCGTGCGAACACCGAAAAATTCACAGAACGCCGCTAACTTCCGCGCCGGACTGATACCCCCTATCTGCGAAATATGCACGCGGATGAAATCGATAAGCCGTTCCTTGATAAGAGGAACGTATTCGTTCGGATTGTTGAACAATTCGCCCATCGCAATCGGGGTGCTTGTCTGCTGACGCATCAACTGAAAATAGTCGACATCCTCCGGTGCAAACGGATCTTCGAGGAAAAAGAGGTGATACGGCTCCAACAATTTTGCGAGATTAATCGCCTGAATCGGTGGAATCCGTTCATGCACATCGTGAAGGAGCTCCACCTCATCGCCTAACTGCTCACGCAAATGCGCAAACAACTTGACGACGGTGTTGACATACGGGGTCGGTTCAAAGGCAGGCGTGCCGCCGCCAGATGCACCGTAAGTCGAATAGCCGGGAATTGCCACCTGCGCGCGGACATAGCGATACCCCTGCTCCATATAACGCCGAATATTCTCCGAAACCTCGTGGAAATCGCTGCCACCGGCGTGCGCGTAGAGAGTGACTGCCTCCCGGCACTTCCCACCGAGCAATTGATAGACAGGCATTC
>PYJE01000203.1 GCA_003635305.1 Candidatus Poribacteria bacterium
AGTTCGGTATAAACGCGGTTGAAGAAATCGGGGTTGTAACCGAGCGCGGGCTGAATCACCTCGCGTGTCGGGATTTCGTCGTTGAGCAGCACCTCGATGCGCGCCAACCCTTGCACCACGTTCAGCAGCGTGAGAAAACAGGTAATGACATCGCGGTTGACATAGAACTGCTTCTCGGCGTAAACGAGGTTTGGCAGTGTGCTAGCGGCGACGTTCAGTAGTTGGAGTTGCTTGTCGCGTTCACCGATGCCGTGACGATTCGCGTTTTTGTCATACCACTCTCGGATAGATGCGTCGCGGGAAAAGAGCAGTGTGCTGTGCGAGAAGTAGGAGTGCATGACAGAGCCTTGCTGCGCGCCTTCGATTCGCTGTTTAAAGCTGTTGCGCGGGGTCAGTGAGGCGTGAATGTTGACACCGTTTTCTACTAGCACGAAAAGAGCTTGCGTCGGACGAATGCCGTCTCTGCCGATGATTTCGACATCCAGGTCAGATTTTTCCCAGACTTGCGCGTAGGAGAAGCTGCCTGCGACGATGACGGCGAGGATATAAGGGGCTGCCTTGACTTTTTCGACGAGGGTTTTGACTGCTTCGTGGTATTGTTGTTCGATGGCATCTTGTGATTTCATGAGAATTTCTCCGGTGTTGCGTTTCGTGGACGCAGCCTGAGCTCCGTAGGCGCGGTTTGTAACCGCGCCTATGCTGCGTTTCGTGGACGTAGCCTGAAACTCCGTAGGCGTGGTTTGTAACCGCGCCTATCGGGCGCGACGCGAGGTGTTTCATTATTAATGATACCATATATGCGTTAAGAATGCAAGAGAAAATTTTGGAAAATAAATTTGACATTTGCTCATTTTTGTGGTATCCTAATAGTAAGTTCTCTCATAGAATAGAGGAAAGGAGGCTTTTTATGTCTTACTACTACGGACGGGCGAAGATACCCGTTAGAAATCTCCGTATTCGCGTTAAACCTGAAAATCTGGACGGTAACATCGTGACAGAATTGGAGATAGAGTTGTATGATGCGAAATCTCGCGGGTTTGGCAAAATTCAGAAAATATTCCGTTGGGAGAAACGGCACCGCTCTCAAGGACACCCCCTTATTGTTGCAATGTGGATCCAAATTGGCAGCGAGAAGAGGGGTTTGGTGTTTAAAGAAGAAGTGCCGGGAAACTAGGGCAAGATCTGGCGATCTTGCCCTACGGAAGGGGGCCAGTGGCCCCCCTACTGTAGTTTGCGATCGCCTGATCGCAAACAGGCTCTTGCCCTACAGTAAGGGGCCCACCGGTAGGCGCGGTTTGTAACCGCGCCTACGGCGTTCGGGCTGCGCCCGCGCGGATGAATAGTTTGAAGGACTCGGTGCGGATAAGCTTTCTGTGCCACTCATTTTTTTCTTGACATTTTAACGGAAAATGTGCTACAATAAAATATCAAAACGCCTTGAAGGAGGCATCCACAGATGGACAACAAGTTGAAACATTTAGAGCTCATTCAACATGTCATCAACCGGCTGGCGAACAGTTCCTTTTACTTGAAGGGATGGACTGTTATCTTCGTCGCCGCGGTGTTGGGTTTCGCGACGAAAGATTCCCAACCGCTCTATATTGGGGTGGCTTTCATTCCGACGTTCTCTTTCTGGAGTTTGGATGGCTATTATCTCAATCAAGAGCGGCTTTTCCGCAGGTTATACGACGCGGTGCGAGTCATGGACAACGGAGAAGTAGACTTCGCGATGTCTACGACTCTGTTCAAGCAGCGCGGCGATTGGGGAAAAGCCGTTTTTTCATCAACGCTTGGAGTTTTTTATGGCGTGATTCTGCTCGTGGTTGTGTTAGTGCTTCTTTGGCAGCTGTTTGGACAGCCGATGGCTAACTAGAAGGTTTCCACCACCGAAAAAAGTTGTTGTCGGGGAGTGCGACAGGCTGCACACCGGCACAACTTTTTGCCATAATAGAAAGCGACTTTCCAGAATTTAGTTTAAAGAAGAAGTGCTGGGAAACTAAGGCAAGATCTGGTGCTCTTGCCCTACGGAAGGGGGCCAGTGGCCCCCCTACTGTAGTTTGCGATCGCCTGATCGCAAACAGGCTCTTGCCCTACAGTAGGGGGCTCACCGGTAGGCGCGGTTTCAAACCGCGCCTACGGCGTTCGGGCTGTAAGTTGCGCTCGCCTGATCGCAAACAGGCTCTTGCCCTACAGCAGGGGGCCGAAAGAAAAAAACCCTACCACCCCTTCAGCGCGCCCCAAGTCGTCGCTAATTTGCCGGAAGGCGAGACAGCCAGCGCAGTCTCCCACCCCTCATCAGCAAGGAATTGGATGTCCTCCTCCGCTAGCGCAACGCCTTTCTTAGAAATGAAAACCTCGTCTAAGCCACCGATAAGGTTCTCACTGCCCCAGCCGCCGAACTTGAGTGGTGCCGGGTTATCCATGTTCGCGCCGACGTTCCGCTCCGTGTCCTTTTTGCCATCGACATACAGGGAGATAACGCCTTTCCGCCGCACGGCGACGGTGTGATGCCACCCTTTCTCGACAATCTCGGTTTTGCCATCGTCGATGTGCTGTCCGCCGCCTTCAAAAATGAAAACGCCCGTGGCTCTATCGATGCTGGAGCTCATCGCCCAGAACCCGGCACCGCCGTTGCGTTTGATGACGACGTAGGCATCCAGATTCTGCGAATCCATCCAACACCCGACGGTGAAATCGTCGTCCTCAAAATCGAAAAGTTCGTTGTGTTCAATGGTGACATACTTGGGGCTGCCATCGAACTCTAACGCTTTGCCAAACTTGCCGTCAATCCACTTGGGGCCGTCAAATTCGCCGTCGTTGCCGTTGTCGGTGAGGTCCTTGACGGTATTGCCTTTTCCTTCATCGAAGAGCCATACGCCGGCGAAGTCGTCCAAGTGAATCTCGGCGTGGCTGTGTGAGATAGCGATGAGGGTAAGCGCGACGAGACTGATAAACAGATTGCGAAGTGTCATATTTATTCCTCCTTTTGTCAGTTAGTAGGAGAGCCCTCCCGTTCTCGATGTTCGACATATCTTTTTCGTCAGTCCTATTCAATGTCCACCGAGGTTCCTGATTCAGCCGAAGCGTAAATCGCATCGGTGATTTTCTGAACGATAAGTGCCTGCTCAAGGCTTGTCATCGGTTGCCGATGTTCTCGGATGGCGGCGGCGAAGTCGGCTAACGGGGTTTCATGCCGCGTCTCGCCGCCTGTGCGATTGCGAAACGCCTCGATGAACTCTGGAGACAAATACTCGGTATCGACACCGTGTTCGGTTGTCGTCTCGTTATAGATGACTTTTTCCGGGTATCGGATATCCATGTTGAGGGCGAGAGAGCCTTCCGAACCGATGATGCGCCAGTCATCGTGGGAGTCGGCTGTCGTGTATTCGCCTCGCTCCATGCTGATGAGGGTTCCGTCTTCACACCGAATCAGTGCGGCGTAGTGCGTCTCTGCATCGGAGCCGGGGGCAATGTGCGGTTCAAACACCGGCGGCACTGTCCACGTTTGCGCGAACACTGTCTTCGGTTTGAGTTGCCATCCCGTAATGCCGAGCAGGTAGTCGATGTCGTAACATCCCCAGTTGACGAGGATGCCGCCGCCGTTGAGCGCCTTAATCAACCGCCATGCTGGGCGCGGTGTTTCCGGTATCTCTTTTGCGCTGAAGATGGCGCGGCAATAGACGGTGCGGAGTTCTCCGAGTTTGCCGCTAGTGATAATCTCGGTTGCGATGCGCGCCGATTCGGTGAACCGTTTGCGCGAGGAACAGCACGCCGATGTCAATTCCCCCCGCGCCGCGATGAGCTGCCGCACTTCGGCGGCGTTCATCGCAATCGGTTTCTCTATGAGGACGTGCTTGCCTTTGTCAAACGCGCGCAGTGCCATTTCAGTTCGGTGCTGCGTCGGAAAGGCGAGGACGACTGCCTCAATCTCATCGTCGTTGAGCAGTGCTTCACCGGTTGTGTAAAGTTTCGGTGGCGTGAAGCGTTCGGCGGCGC
This sequence comes from Candidatus Poribacteria bacterium, assembly GCA_003635305.1. GTDB lineage: Bacteria > Poribacteria > WGA-4E > WGA-4E > WGA-3G > AGPOR5. The sequence goes on from PYJE01000203.1 coordinate 3,997, forward strand.
GCTGGCGGTTTTTTTCAATCAAATCTGCCGCGGCGACGAGTTCTATGTGCGGTGCTTTCGTGGCGATACTCAGATGCCTGCTGCCGATGACACCGCATCCGATGATGCCGACTTTTACTGGGTTCATTAAGATGCTCCTATCGCGCCGCTTTGAGGTGTGCCCATCGCGTCGCAAGTTTGCCGTTCGGTTCAACGGCGAGGCCTTCCGCCTCGAAAATCTGTTTGACTTCATCGGCAGAGAGTGCCTTGCTGTAAATCATTACCTCGTCAATGATGCCGACAAATCCGCCATCACTGGCGTGGCCAATCTCGGTTTCCGAACCGCCGGTAGTCATTGGGCCGTTGTAAACCTGCTCCTTCTCTAATTCGCCATCGACATAGAGCAGCATATCCTTTTTGTTGACGACACCGACGAGGTGGTGCCATTCGCCTTTGTTAAAAGCGGCTGCGCCGAACCCGCCATCGCCTTGCCAGCCGGGTTGCACGATAAACTCCATCTCTTGTCCGGCATTTCTGCCATCAAATCGCAATGCCCAGCCGTTGACATCGCGCTGCGCGACGATGGTGCCGCAACAGCCGGCGACAACGCCTTGCACAGGACTATCGCTGTCGGCATTTACCCAAGCGACAACGCTCATCTCTTCCTCACCGGCAAATTCTAAGGTGGCAGTGCCGGGAATGTGGACAGAATTCTCGCCGTTAAACTCTAATGCCATCCCGACTTTACCGGCGACAGGTTTCGGATTTCCTTCAAGTTCGCCATCGTTATCACCTAAAACGTCTTCCACAGTGTTGCCGGTGATGGTGCCATCGTCAAAGGGCCAATAACTGACGACTCCGTCAAGTGGCAGTTGGGCGTGTATCATCGGGACATTCACGCAGAGAACGGCGATGCAGATGATGAGAAGTGCTGATATTTTTGGAAACATGGTGGGGGTTATCTCCTTAAATGGGCGGATATGGATGTCCGTCCTGATGAATTGAATTGATGCGCGCTTGGAAAGCGCGCCTACCGGTGTGTTGATGGGCGCGCTTAGAAAGCGCGCCTACCGGGGTATCAATGGGCACTCTTACGAAAGCGCGCCTACCGGTGTATCGATAGACGCGCTTGGAAAGCGCGCCTACCGGTGTGCGGATTGCATTAATACTGCGCTTTGACATTCGCCCAGGTAGTCGGCAGCTTGTCAACCGGCTCAACCGGTGTCAAAAGCGATGCAGACAATCCCTTGTCCATCAACGCCTGAATGTCGTCGGCACCTAAAGCGACGTTAAAGATAGCGACTTCGTCAATGATAGCGTTGCCGAAGCGGCCGTCGCAACACGTATCCCTACCGATGTAAAGGGGGCCGTCGTCGGCATCAATTGCATCGGTGTTGAGCGTCATCGTGCTCTCGGCGACACCGTCGATGTAGATATTCCACTCGCCGGTTGCGCTGTCAAACGTAGTCGTATAGAGATGCCACTCGGTGATATCCGCCGGGCCGACTTCGCCATCGCGCCAGCCGCCGGGTTTATTCCAACAACCGCCGTTACAAATCGGCCATGAGACGTTTTTAGTGTCGGCGTTGGGGTGGATGATGTAGGCATCCCGTTTCTCCACGAACCAGCCGTGCTGCGCCCAGGTGTCTGTCATACTTTTCACCCAGAGGGAGACGGTGATTGCGTCGGTAGGGTTCACGTGTGCGGGGACTTCAACGTAAGCACCTACGCCGTCAAGTTCCAGCGCGCCGCCGAACTTCCCGCTCACCCACTTCGGGCCGCCCATCAGCGCGGCATCGAGCCCGCTATCGGAGGCATCCGTGGCAACGTCGCCGCTGCCTTCGTCAAAAAGCCACAAGCCTGTCACGTTGTTCATATCCAACGCCGCATGCGACACGGCGGCGATGAGCAAGCAACTGACAGCTACAAAGGTTAAAATAGTTCTCATGAGAGTTAATCTCCTCAGGACTGATCGGAGCAGGATTTTCAAGATTTGCAAGATTGTCAGGATTAAGAGAGCGGTTTTCGATGACGTAACCCTCCTCTTGCTAATCGTGTTAAATCCTGTAAATCCTGCTCTATGGTTTAAAAATTAGGGTTCGGAGCAGGATTTTCAAGATGTTCAAGAGATGAGCAGGATTAAGAAACCGTTCACGCGCATCGTAACCCTCATCTTGCGCTTCGTGTAAATCCTGTAAATCCTGCTCCTATCTGCTGTGCAAAGTATAGCATACCTTTCAAAAAAAGTCAAGGAGGAAAAAACTGGCTCAGGGTGTCCGCCAGGTTTCCTTAATCCTGTCAATCCAAGCAGGATTTCCAAGATTAAGCAGGATTTCCAAGATTAAGCAAGATGAGCAAGCTTAAGCAGGATTTCCAAGATTAAGCAGGATTTCCAAGATTAAGCAGGATTAGCAAGATAAGAACAGCCATCCTGACAATCAGAGCAGGATTTTCAGAATGGACAAGAGGGAGCAGGATTTCCAGGAGTAGCAGGATAAGAGAGAGACGTTCGGTGAACGTCGCCCTCATCCTGAAAATCGTGTCTTTTCTTGCAAATCCTGCTTATATCCTGCTCAGCATGGAAAGAGATATTCCAACAAACGCGCGCCATCGCGGAAATCAGGGATGATGATATCGGCACCGGCACGGATAAGCCGTTCCCGTTTATCGGCGTTCATGTTGTAGACGTTGTCCTCAATGGATGCAACACCGATGGCAATCGCGCCGACGGCTTTGGCGTTCTCAATCTCCACATATCCATCGCCGACGATGAGGAGTTCGCTGCCGCGAAGCCCGAAATCGGAGAGGATATTCTGGATAACCATCGCCTTGGAGAATTTCTGATAGTCGCGCAGCGCGCCGAAGATGCCGCCGTTAAAAAAGTCGGCAACGCCGAGCAGTTCTGCTTCGTTCCGGACAAATTCGACATCGGTGCCGCTGGCGAGGTAGCAGGTGATGTCCATGTCGCGTAGGCTTTGTAGAAATTCGAGTGACATCGGCACGCGGAGAGGTTCCGCGGAAAGTGTGCCGGCGGCGAGCCCGGCAATCCGTGCCTCAACGACAGGAAGCAGGCGGCGGTTGTATGCGTCTTTATAGGCGAGCGGTTCTTGCGGTGTGCCGCCGCGTCTCGCGATTTCTTCGCCTAACTGCATCATCTGATAGATAGTCTGCTTGCCTGTCAGTCTATCCACGAATGCCACAACGATTGCCTCTAATGCCGCGCGCGTTTCAGAGGTATCGGTTTCGGTGAGGAGGAAGTCCACCATCATCGGCACCATGACGTTCTGCCAGCCATCTCGGATGAGCGAGATAGTGCCATCGAAATCGAAGACGACATGGCCGATGTGGCCGATATCGATGTCGCGATGGATTTCGATTGCGGTTCCGTTTAAGGTGTGAGAAGCGTTTTGCACTGTTGTTTGCACCGTTGTTTGCACTGTTGGTTCCACTGCGCGTCCTCGTGATTGCAGGGGTTGATTTTTCTGCGCTTTTGTGATAGTATAATACCGTTTACAAAGTTACGCAAGCCATTTTTGGCGGCACGGGAACACAAGGCATGAACGAGAAAGAGATTCTCAAAAAAATTCGGCGCATTGACATTCTCACAAACCGGCTCGTGAACACCGTCTTTGCAGGCGAATACCACAGCGTCTTCAAGGGACAGGGGATTACCTTCGACGAAGTGCGCGAGTATCAGGCTGGCGACGAGGTGCGCACAATTGATTGGAACGTCACGGCGCGCATGAGACAGGCATACATTAAAAAATACGTCGAAGAACGCGAGCGCGTGATGATGCTGGTTGTCGATATGAGTGCCTCAACGGCGTTCGGGAGTGTCGCCGAGACGAAGGCGGAGATTGCGGCGGAACTCGCCGCGCTGCTCGCGTTTTCTGCCATCAAAAACAACGACAAGGTAGGGCTTATCTGCTTTACCGATTCGGTGGAGCATTACGTCGCGCCGCGGAAAGGCAAGAGACATGTTCTGCGCGTCGTGCGCGATATCCTCCAATGGCACGAGCGAGGCACTGTCGGCACTGCGGGCAAGATGACAAACATCGCCGAGGCATTGGTGTTCACTGCACGCGTTCTCAAACCGCACGGTGTAGTGTTCCTCATCTCCGATTTTCAGGACACCGGCTATGAGCAGCAGCTGCGGCTTATTGGCAAACGGCACTCGCTCATCGCGATGACACTCCAAGACAGGCGCGAGACGGCACTGCCCAACGTAGGCTTGATTGAGTTGCAGGATGCCGAGACAGGGGAGAACGTCATCGTGGACACGCGTTCGGCGGCGGCGCGGCAATTGTATGCGGAACTGAAACAGCGCGCCGAGGCGGAACGTCGGCACATGTTTCGGGCAAGTCAGGTGGATAACATTGACATCCGCACAGATGAACCGTATGTCAAACCGCTGCTCCGATTTTTCCGTCAGCGTGGCGCGAGACGTTTGTAAGCATCGGGCGGGACGCTACAGCGGCGTTCATAGCCGCCTACTGCAATTATGGGCACACTTGAGATAAAAAACCTCACGCGAAGTTTCGCACAGAACGACACGCGTCTGCCGGTGTTGAATGCGTTAACCTTCACCGTTGCGAAAGGAGAGTTCGTTGCACTGTTGGGGCCTTCTGGGTGTGGTAAAAGCACGCTGTTTAATATCGTTGCAGGGTTGCTAGCACCGGACAGCGGCGAGGTTTATCTCAACGGCGAGCGCGTTTACGGCAGCACCGGCAGGTTCGCCTACATGCAACAGAAGGACTTGCTTTTGCAGTGGCGCACCGTTCTGAAAAACGTGCTAATCGGCCCCGAGATTCAGAAGGAGCCGCTGGATACCGCAAAAACGGAGGCAATGCAGCTCTTGGCGCAACTCGGCTTAAGCGGGTTTGAGAGAAGTTATCCGATGCAACTTTCAGGCGGTATGCGGCAACGGGTTGCATTAGTGCGGACGCTCCTGTTTCGGAAGGAGATACTGCTGTTAGACGAACCCTTCGGCGCGCTGGATGCGATGACGCGCACCGTCATGCAATCTATACTGCTTGATGTATGGCGCGATGGCGGCCAGACTATCTTGCTCATCACGCACGATATTGAGGAGGCACTGTTGCTCGCCGACAAAATCTGTCTCTTAACGGCGCGCCCGGCGACGCTTAAAGCGGAGATGGCTGTCCCGCTACCGAGGCCCCGCGATGTCACCGATGCCGCCTTCATTGAACTGAAGCGGACGTTATTAGAGATGTTGCAGGTAGAGATGGCGCAGGTTTTCAGCGAGGCTTAGTTAATTCATGTGAGCAGGATGTTCAAGAGATGAGCAGGATTTACAGGATTTTCAAGATTTTCAGGATGAAGAGGATAAGAGGTTAACGTGCCACAACAGTTGTCTCTTCCTCTTGCTAATCTTGTGAATCGTGAGCAGGATTATAGGATTAACACGATTAACAGGATAAGAGGTTTTCTGAACTGCAACGTTTTCCTCTTCATCTTGCTAATCTTGCGAATCTTGTAAATCCTGCTCCTGCTTCGATTTTCAGGATGAAGAGGAAAACGTAGGTGAACGGAAGTCTCTTATCCTGTGAATCTTGTGAATCTTGTAAATCGGAGCAGGATGTCCAAGATTTTCACGATTGTCAGGATGAAGCGAGAGGATGCCCCGGAACGTTTGCTTTAATCCTGTAAATTCGGAGCAGGATGTCCAAGATTTCCAAGATTGTCAGGATGAAGAGAGAGAGGATGCCCCGGAACGTTTGCTTTAATCTTGTAAATCGGAGCAGGATGTCCAAGATTTCCAAGATTGTCAGGATGAAGAGAGCGGATGCCCTGGAACGTTTGCTTAATCCTGTTAATCCTGCTTCATCTTGTAAATCCTGCTCGGGCTTGACAAATGTCTTTAGATAGGGTATCCTATCTATTAAACTGAAAGTCTCGCGAGTTCAGCGTGCAAGACTTTCACGATAGAGGAATTTGCAATGCCGTATCTCAAAATTCCCAAGGGGTGGGACATTCCTGAAAGCCACGTTACCCCGGAATCAGACTATATGAACCGCCGCAGTTTCATTAAAGAACTCGGTGTGGTGGGTGCAGGTGCGCTGTCGCTATCGTTGTTGAGTCCCGACGCGTTCGCACGCCCGAAAAACGTTGAAGAACAATTGGCGGCGTTTCAGGACAAGCCGCTAGCTGTCGAACACAACCCGCAATTTACTGTGGAACGGCAGATGACAGACGAAGTCGTTGCCGCTACCTATAACAACTTTTATGAGTTCAGTAGCGGCAAGAAAAATCTTTGGAAACTGATGGAAGACTTTGAGACGCGCCCGTGGCAACTTGAAATCGGCGGGCTCGTTCACAAACCGATGACGTTAGATGTAGACGATTTGCTCAGGCAGATGCCGCTTGAAGAACGCGTCTACCGCTTCCGGTGCGTTGAAACCTGGGCGATGGTGGTGCCGTGGATAGGGTTTCCACTGAAAGCCTTGCTGGAGAAAGTCCAACCGACTTCTGATGCAAAATATGTGGAGATGCTCACCTTTTGGAATGCGGATGTAGCACCGCAGCAACGGAACTCTCGTCTTCCGTGGCCCTATGTTGAAGGGTTGACACTTGCAGAGGCGATGAACGAGTTAACGCTGCTCACCGTCGGCATCTATGGGCACATCTTACCGCCACAGCACGGCGCGCCTATCCGACTCATTGTGCCGTGGAAATACGGATTTAAGAGCATCAAGTCGATTGTGCGGATGACGTTAACGAACAAACAGCCGCGAACCTTCTGGCATACGCTATCGCCGCGGGAATATGGGTTTGAGTCGAACGTCAACCCGACTGTGCCACATCCACGCTGGAGTCAGGCGACAGAGTGGATGATAGGCACACGCGAACGGCATCCGACGCAGCTTTACAACGGCTACGGTGATGCCGTCGCGCATCTATACGAATAATTCGACACCGTAGGCGCGCTTTCCAAGCGCGCTCTGGAGGATGCCGTCGCGCATCTATACGAATAATGTCAGTCGTTCGCGAGAGGAAACCGGTATGCCAACGCAGCCAACAATCGCCGTTTTCAGTTTATGGCTGCTGTTTCCCGCAGCGGCATCGGCCGTCTGGGAGGTGGCAGAAAGCCCGCATTTTCGCGTCTATTTCAGAGCGGGCACCGTCGCGCCGGCACCGATAGTTCAGCACGCCGAAGAGTTCTACGCGGAGATGCATCGGCTCACGCGTGGGATGCCGAACGCGAAGATTGACATCCGCATCTGTCACACGCAGGCGGATTTTCAGGCGGCGGTGCATGCCCCGATACAAGATTGGGCGGTGGGGTGCGCCTTCCCACGGCAACGGCGCATTTTTATCCAAAATCCGACGCACCTCGCGCTCGCGAAACTTCAGTTAGCGCAGGTGCTGCGGCACGAGATTGCGCACGTCCTCTTCTGGCAGTATACGCAGAAGGCCTCAGCCGACATCCCGCTCTGGTTCGTCGAAGGTATCGCTATCTATCTCGCAAAAGAATGGGTGCCGAGTCGGCACGAGACGTTACTCAGTCGTATTTTCTCGAACACGCTCATGCCGCTGTCCGAGCTAGCGCGCGAGTTCCCCACTGCCCAGGGGGATGCAGATTTGGCGTATGCGCAAAGTCAAGACGCGCTCCGCTGGCTCGTGGAAGTCAAGGGTAGCGAGACGCTCTGGGCCCTGGTGGAACACCTCCACGCGGGGCACCCTTTCCACACCGCTTTTGAAGATACCGTCGGCTGGGATGTCGCCACCTTTGATGCGCGGTGGCGGGCATCGCTGCCGGAACGTTACCAATGGATGGCACTCTTCTCTAATGTTTATCTCTTTTGGGGTGGGATTGGCGGATTGGCACTGCTCAGTTATCTCTTCTGTCGGCAGCGCAGGCGCAAGCATCTGAAAAAACTCGCGGAACAGGAACAAGAGATAGATGCTTTTTTTGAGGCGTAGCAACATCATGAACGGTTCTCTCATACTCGTGTCCTTTTGGCTGGCTTGCTTCGTTGCAGTGGCAGCGGCACAGCCAAAGCACCTCTCACAGTATCCTAATCACCTCACGCGCGATGGACACCTCCTCATCTTGCCGGCCCGGGGGACGCTCTACATCGTTTCCGATTTGCACGCGCATTGGAACGATTTCAACGTCTGGCTGGAACAGACGCAGCTGCTCGCGCGGATTGAAGCCGGCGAAGATGTGTATGGGCTCATCCTCGGCGATGCGATTGACTATAAACCCGAAGAACCAAGGCAGCCACCTTACGGCGACACGCTTATCATTGAACGCGTGATGGAGATTCGGCAGCACCTCGGCGAGCGCGGCGAACGGCTCATCTACTTGCGCGGCAATCACGAATTTGCAGCGGCGGATACCTACGCCAAACTGAAACAGCACGGCATGACGGCGCAAAATCGGGCGCGCCTCATTCGCTCACTGTATAACGGGCCATCGGGTGCCTATTATCAGCAGTTCAATTTCATCGAGAGAATGACAGACGAGCACTATGCGTTTCTGATGAGCCTCCCCACTGTCGTTATTGGAAAAAACGGGTGTGTTGCTGTACACGCCGGACCGGCGCGTCGGCTCACGGGCCTGGCTGATTTGGTTGCGCCGGGGCCAAAAACCTTAGAAGAACTCCTCTGGCATCGTCCGAATGTCGCACTCAGCGGCGGCTATACGGTGGCGCATACGGCTAATTTTTTGAAAACGCTGCGCGCGCAGTTGCTAGTTGTCGGGCATACGCCTATCCGTTATTTCCCACCGCAAAATGTGCGCGATGGCGTTGCGACATTCGGTGAGAATCAGCTCATTTTCTCGACAGGCTATGGCGGGTTGCCGGGCGTGCCAACCTATATTGAAATAGATTTAGCGGAAACGTATCCATCGGTGCATGCCCTGAAATTAGGCGTGAATATCCATCATCTCTATCCGGAAGGACATCGCGTCCGGAAGGAGGAAGCGCGCTAGATGCGGCCACTGCTTTATATCATGACACCGGTGTTGATTCTCACCGTCGTGTTGGCATCTCGGTTTGTCACATGGGACAGTGTGAAAGGTGAAAATCGCGAGGCACTCGCGTACGTGCAAGAAGGCACGAAGTCTCTCCGCGAATGGCAGCTGCCGCAGGCGATAACGGCGTTCACACAGGCAATAGCGGTTGACGCGCGGTATGCGGAGGCGTATGTGAAACGTGGCCTCGCCTATTATCGTTCTGCACAGTATGAAGATGCCATCGCGGATTACACGCGGACGTTATCTCTCAACCGGTATCACGCCGATGCCTATGCGAGCCGCGGCGATGCCTACCGCGCGGGAGGCGATGCGCAGCGCGCTATCGCTGACTATACCGCCGCGCTGAAAAAGAGGTGGAGCGCGACGGTGATGCTAAAACGCGCGATAACCTATCAACAACAGGGCAAACTGACAGAAGCTTTTGTGGACTACGATGCTGTCCTTCAGCGGCGGCCCAGCGCAACGGCTTACTACGCCCGCGGCACCGCTTATCTCAGCATCGGCGAGGTGAAACTAGCTCTGGCTGACATGGATAAGGCTGTTGTCTTAGAGCCACGATTTGCATTGGCGTATGTCCGCCGCGGGCACATTTATGCACAATTAGGACACGCCGCCTCGGCACAGGCAGATGCTGCACACGCCGTTCAGTTGTTCACCGAGGCGATTCAGCAGTGGCAAGGCGAAGCGCACGCGCTCATCGCTGTTTACTATTGGCGCGCCATCGCCTATCATCAATTGAATGAAATTGACGCGGCACGAGACGATGCCGATACCGCCACGAAACAGTTTTTTCAATTTTTTCTTGAAAAATTAAAAAATTTGTGATAGACTCTTAAGTGTCCAGTCGTGATGTCACATTGGAAAACTGACGAGAATTCGGAGGTACCTCGGTGCCGGAACATCAACCCGATAACGGTGAGGAAAGAACGCCACTTCCAGAACCCGAAGAGGATAACGAGAAGTACGTCGCTTTTCCGGGCGGCATCCCGAAGCGATGGTTCAACCCCGCGTTTTATGTCTTTCTCGCGATACTTGCTATCTACACGGTAGCGGCAATCATTGGCGAATTTCAGGAAGGCGCGAAGTTAAAAACATCGCTTGTCGGGATAGTCAGATTCATCTGGATGCATCTTGCTGACTTCTATTTCACCTTAGTTATCGCTACTATTGTGATTTGTAAAGTATTGGAGCGTGTCATGTATTATCTAGACGCGAAGCGGCAAGCCGCGCGGGATAGACGGCGTGCTGAACGAGCCGAACGGCTTATCGAAGAATATAAACTGCTCATTGAGGAGGAGCGGCAGCGCGCTGAACAAGCGCGGCAACGCGCCGAACAGCGTGCCGAACAGGAACAGCAGCGTGCCGAACAGGAACAGCAGCGCGCCGAACAGGAACAGCAGCGCGCCGAACGGGCCGAGGCTGAAAAAGAACGGCTTCTGCAAGAATTGCAGAAGTATCGCGAAGACGAGGATTAAGAACGGACAATTCCTCGCATAACCGCCTCTGTATCGCTAAGCAGAGGCAGGAGGTTCTCAGTATTCATGACAGGAGACGCATTGGGATTAATTGAGACGCGGGGCTTAGTCGGCAGCATTGAAGCCGCCGATGCCATGGTAAAAGCAGCGAACGTTCAACTCATCGGCTATGAACAGGTGGGCGGTGGTTACGTGACGGTGATGGTGCGCGGCGATGTCGGCGCAGTGAAAGCAGCAACAGATGCCGGTGCCGAAGCAGCATCGCGCGTCGGAGAAGTCGTATCCGTCCATGTCATCCCGCGCCCCCACACGGAAGTCGAAACTATCTTACGGAAAGCGTAAGCCCGCACCGAAACGAAAAGGGAGATAAGGCATGCCAGAACGTGCCCTTGTTGAACTCATCACTCAGCGAGTGATGAAGCGACTGACAACCGAACAGGCGTGTAGCGGATGTGCCTTACGCACCTGCAACGCCGGCAACCGCGCCTGCGATGCCGCCAGCCAACAACAGAAGATTCCGGTGGGAATCTCCGCACGACACGCACACGTGACACAGGAACACCTCGAAATCCTTTACGGGGCGGGCCATCAACTCACCGTCTACGCACCGCTCTATCAACCGGAGGCATTCGCCGCGGCTGAAACGCTCACTATCGTCGGGAAGCGGATGCGGGCCATTGAGTCTGTCCGCATCCTCGGGCCCGTCCGCGACTACTCCCAAGTTGAAGTAGCGCAAACGGAAGCGATTCGACTCGGTTTAAATCCACCCATTCGGGATTCCGGGGCCCTTGCAGGAGCAGAACCGATAACTCTCGTCGGACCGGGGGGAACTGTCTATTTGGAAGAAGGCGCGATTTGTGCCACCCGGCACATTCACATGACACCGGCAGAAGCAGCAGCATTCGGCGTTGACGAAAACTCGCGGCTGAAAGTGCGTTTTCCCGGCGAACGCGCGCTAACGCTTGAAAACATTCGCCCCAAAATTCACGAATCTTATGTGCTACAGATGCACCTTGACACCGATGATGCTAATGCCGCTGGATTGAGAGGCGGTGAGGCAGTGGAACTCGCACGATGAATTTCGCACGCGGACGAAAAAGATGAATCAGGAACTTACCGCTCAGGTGCGGAGAATCACTGAAAAAGTGCTGAAAGAACGGGCACAAACCGCCGCACAAAACCGAAAGGTGCTCGCTATCTTCGGAACAACGCAGAACGGATTGGATATCCCACTCCAGCAACTCCAGCAGTGCCAACAAGACGGATGGAAAATTCAAATAATTTTGTCCGAACTTGCCACTAAAACGTTAAGCCTCTCGCCGATTCGTGCAGCGTTTGGCGAAGAGAACATCTGGCAGGAGAATGAACTGCGCGACATTGACGATATTGTCGATACCTATCCGTTGATTGTGCTCCCCGCGCTCGCCTATCCGATGGCAGCGAAACTTGCACTACGGTTAGTGGATACGCCTTGCACCTACTTAGTGTTTGAGGCTTTGCGGCAAGAAAAAAGGGTGATAGCCGCCTCCGATGCATTCGGAACACGTGCGCAATTCACGAGTCGAAAATCGTTCGGACAGCTTCTTGAGACAGAATATGTCAACCTTTTATCCGAACTCGGCGTTCAATGGGTAACAGCGGCACGCCTCGCCGAAGCCATCAATGAAGCGAATACGGCGACGCGGATAACCGTTGAAACAGCGGTAATCAGCGCGTCTGTGATTGCAAACCTCGCGCCTGATATCCAAGAATTGGGCTACATCACGCCAGCGATAGTTACGCCACTTGCCCGTGAGCACGCGCAAAAGAGAGGCATAAAACTGATACCGAAACGTAAATCGGATTGATTCTTGACATTTGAGCAAGATGTTCAAGAGATAAGCAGGATTTCCAAGAGATGAGCAGGATTTCCAAGATTTCCAAGATTTTCAGGATGAAGAGGAAAACGTAGGTGAACGGAAGTCTCTTATCCTGTTCATCGTGTAAATCCTGTGAATCCTGCTTCGATTTTCAGGATGAAGAGGGAGAGGATGCACCGGAACGTTTGCTTAATCCTGTTAATCTTGCTTAATCTTGTAAATCCTGCTTAATCCTGTAAATCCTGCTTAGGCTTGACAAAAAAGTGGTTTGATGTTACAATGTCATCAACCAATGCAGAAACTTAAACGTAGGAGGAATTCTCATGAAGACCAGGGTTTTCACGCTGATGATAGCCGGCCTGCTCGGTTTATTCTTGATAACCGGGCTGTCAACCCCTGCCGATGCGGCTTACGATGATTACGCCGACAGGCTGAGTCGCGAGCATCGCGTCGCGAATGAGGTTGACGAATGGATAGAACGCGGCAGCGCGACAATCACCGCGAGCCCCCTCTTTGACGAGGGTGTCCGGCTCACCGCCTGGGAAAGTTCCGCGCAAAACGCGGAGAACTACGAATTCGCCATCGCCAGTGCTGTCTACCTCTTTGAAATTCCGAGAGGGGCACAGTCCATTGATATCTTAGTGCGATACCGAGGCGAACCGCGCCAACTTGAGATTGAAGACTACGAGGAGCCGATTGCCGGCCGCGTCTGGATTCGCAATACCAAACGCGAACTGACACGCCGCGGCTACCACGACAAAAATGCTGAGGAGACACGCTACGGGGATACCTTCGTGCTGCGCGCGAAAAACCGCTCCGAACGCATCAAAATCCCAGCGGCAGGCCATGTGAAGGACGGATGGATGGAACTCCATGTCGTCGCTGAAGGGGGTGAGCAGCTTGACGTTGAATACGTTGAAGTGTCTGCCTATCGCAGGCAGCCGAAGGTTCGCGTCATTCAACGCTATCTGCCTACCTACCGGTGGCGGCCGTGGCATCGGTATACCTACCTCTACTTTTACGATGGCCCGATTTATTACGCGACGGACTTCGATGCCTATTACCGATGGAGTTATCCCATCTACGAACATCGCTATCTTGCCATCCGTTCGTCTTATGGGGGATATCTCGGCCGGTATCGCGCTTATTATCCGAGTGCCTATTACCGTTGCTATTCGCCCTATTACGGTTATGGGCATTACGGCTACAAGGGGACACCGAAGGTGCATCAGCGGCGGACGCAGCTGAATCGGTGGAGCAAGCAGCACGAAGCGACGCGGCGGCAATATACGCGCAGCCGATTGTCTGCTAGCAACAGCACGGTGCGAAAAAATATCCGCACCACGTTGAAAAACCACCGGCGACAAGCACCTGCTACCACAAAGCGGGTTGCACGTGAGTCCATGATTTCGGAGAAACGGCGCGCTATCGCCTCCGCGCAGACACTGCAGCGCAGCAAGGTGAGACAGCGGAGTTACAGCGCGGATAGGACGCTCAGCAAACAGCGGCGATATCCGACGACTTCCACAAGGTTCGATGCGAATCGTTATCGCCGTTCGACGAGCACACGGGAGACGCAGCCGCTCTATCGGCGTTCAGCGACGACTTCGCCAACTCGCTCCTACTCTTCCAGTTCAACGAGTTCTCGGAGTGATTTGCGGACGAAGCAGCGGCGTTCAACGACAAGCAGTGAGCAACGCACACGTTCAAGCGTGAGCCGTTCTTCGTCAACTAAGTCGCGTGTGAGTCGTTCGTCGTCTTCAACGTCCCGGACGCGCCCGACGACATCATCAAGTTCGTCGCGCACGCGCGCTAGTAGCAGTAGTGACGATGACGAACAGCGGAGTCGGACAACGCAGCGGAGTCGGACAACGCAACGGACGAAACGTCGTCGTTAACTTTTTGTCATGGCGCGAAGCGTTCGATGAAATCGAACGTCTCGCGCCTATTTAAAAAATCAGATACCACCTATGCGGTTTTTGCTCACGATTTTGCTCTTACTGCTATGTCTCCCGTGCGGATTTGCTGATGAGGCGGCAAGTCCCGCGCCAGAGAACCCGCCTGCCGAAGTGAAGAAAGAGGACGCGGCAGAGGAAGAACTCATCTCGCCTGTCGGCGCGATGGTGCGTTCCGCCGTTTTTCCGGGATGGGGACAGATTTACAGCCGGCGTTATTTTCGCAGCGGCCTCATTGTGCTCGGCCTCGGCGGTTCAGCCGTCGGTGCTTTGCTAGCAGAACGCTCCTTTCGGCAGCGATATAACGCTTACGCAACGCTCGCGAACCTCGAACCTGATAACGAAGAAGGGGTTTTAGCGAGTTACGAATACGCGAATCAGCGGTACAAACTCCGCATGTTTTTTCTCTACGCCGGTGTCGGAATTTGGCTCTATAGTGTCATCGATTCTTACGTGAGCGCGAATTTTTACAACGCGGCAACGGAAATCCGTTCCATTCAGCAAGACGCAGAGCAGGTGGAGAAAAAATTAGGCATTCAAGTCGGTGCCTCGCCTTCACACCTCTATTTGGGCATCGTCAAAACTTTTTAATACAGATAGGGATGGACGCGGAACGTCCCCCGTAGGCACGGTTTCAAACCGCGCTGCAGCAGCGCGCTTGCAAAACGCGCCTACTAGTAAAATCGGATGTTTCACGCCATCTAAAAAGAGAGGACATTTCACCATGTTCAGGATTTTCACAACCTCGCGAACCGCACTCGCACTCGGCGTGTTTTGCCTGATTATCAGTCTGACCGGGTGCGGGGACGTTGAAAAGGTTAATCAGGTGCCACCCGAAGAACTCCTCGCCATTAACGCTGTCTTAAAACAGTGGCGCGAAGGCTATGAATTGGAAGATGTTGAAACCTACATCAATGCCTTTTGGGAAGAAGGCTTCCTTTACGTATCCGACTTAGGCACCGATGGCGACAAAACCGATGATTTGATGTTTGACGACATCCGCGATGAGCGCGCTTCTGCTATCCGCGTCTTCTCGCAATTTCAGGATATTGAGATAGAGCTCTCTGTCCCACCGGAAATAGAACTTAACAACGAAGGGAACCGGGCAGAAGTGCGGAATCATTACCGCATCCAAGGGTTCGTCGCCGATGGCGAGTCGTTGGAAGGTGGGTATACCGGCTGGTTCGCCGAGGGCGACAATCTTTTCATCTTTGAGAAGCGCGAAGGCGAATGGCGTATCTCCGAATGGCATGACGAAGCCTTCAACAACGAAGAAATTCGCATCGCCAATAATTTGTAGCCCCCGAGTGCCAGGGTGGATTTCTGTATCCACCCCTCTCTCGCGTGTGCTGATGCGACACCTTGGAACGTGGCGCGGGGGGCTGTCCCCCGCTCCTGTTTGAGCCTGAAACGCAATCAAAGGAGAGGCAATTTTTTGCCCCATCATCCCCTCATGCCGCAAAGCGAAGAACATCTCCGCGACTACCTCCACCTCCTCCGCAAGCACGATTTCACTATCTGCTTGTGCGTTTTGCTCGTCCTCGGCACAGCCCTTGTCGTCGCCCTGCGTTTGCCGAAGACGTATGCCGCCTCCACCTTAATGCAGCTCGTCCAACCGAGTGCCACACCGTCCCTCTCCTCAACGAACCTGTTTCAAAGCGTCTTGTCTGGTGGCGGCGATAGGCGCGCAATGGAGACACTCAGCAGCCGCTTCACCACAGAATCCATGTTGCATACCGCAATGACAAATTTGGAAGACACGCGGAACATCGAAGGCGTAGCCCATCTGCCTCCCATCGGCAAACTCAAACGGGTGTTGAAAGCGCAAGTGCAACCCGATTCCGATTACATCGTGCTGACACTGGAATTGACTGAAGCGGAAGGCGGCGAACGGAACGCCGCACTCCTCGTCAACCAACTCGTGGAAGATATGCAGGTGCTTCGCAGCGTTGATGAGCAGACGAAACTCGCTGAACGTCGACGCTTCCTCAACGAAAAACAGACGGAAATCGAACGTGAGACAGACAAATCTCTCAACGCCATCCTTCAATTCGTCCGAGAAAATGGGAGCCCCGAAATATGGACACCGATGCTTACCAATCTACTTGAACGGCGCGCGAGTTTGAAAACAGCATTGGAAGCAACGCGACAAAACCTTGAGGCGACGCGCGCGCATATCGCGTATTTAGAGGAGCAACTCCGCCTCCTCCCCGAACAAGTCTCGCTCTCCGAAACGACAGCACACAATCCAGTCTGGCTTTTTCAGCAGGAGAAACTCTTCTCCCTCAAATCGCAGCGCGTGGCGGATGCTGAAAAAGTCGGCAAAGATGTCTCGGAATTGAAGGGACTGGACGCGCAGATTACTGAGGTGGCGGCGGAAACCGAACGCACCACGCCAACGACAGCAACAGTCACCACCGGCACCTCCCCGCGTTATACCTATATCCAAAATCAACTTCTCGATTTAACGCCGGCACTTTCGCGCTATGAAAACGCACAGCAACAGCTGAAAGCGCAACTCCGGCAACTGAATACGGAATTGGAACAGTTGATATCGCAGATTCCCGAAAACCAGTATCTCCTCACGCAGTTGCTCGCACGGGTTCAGAAAGCGAATGCATTGACAGAAGAGATTGCCAAGCGCGCGCTGGAAGCGGAAATTTTAAGCGCGGAATCCACCGTGCCAACCTCTCGTAATCGGTTAGGCGGCATTGAGATTATTGACAGAGCCGTTCCTAGAAAGATTCCTGTCAGTCCGCAACTGAAACTCATCGTCATCATCGCCGGGGTTGTGGGGTTGGCGTTGGGGGTAAGCATCGCATTGTGCATTGAGTATTTTATACCCAATTCGGGCTCGCCATCGTAAGGGGGATGTCTATGTTTTCCCCCTGTGTTTTCCACTAACAACCGACAGTTATAGACATCTGTCTTTACAGTTCATCCAAAAACTGAAACGTTCTGCTGCACATGATATTTCTTCTTGACATTTTCGGTGTTTTCGGGTATAATAATTCCATGTTCACTTATACGCAAACGCCTCGGGTCTATCTGGATCCGACGGTTATCAGTTATTTGGTGGCAGAACCGAGCCGAAATCCACAGCTCGCCTTGTGGCAATCGGAAAGCCGCCGTTTTTGGCAAGAGTATCATCATCAGTTTGCGTTTGTGGTTTCTGACACGGTTCTTTATGAAATCCGCAGAGGAGACGCGATGGAAGCGAGGAAGCGGCTCGCGGCAGTCGCACAATTTACCAAATTGTCTACGACTCCAAAGGTTGATGCGCTTGTCCAGCAGTTGCTTGCCTCGCGCGCCGTGCCCGAAAGCGCGGAAGCGGATGCAGCGCATATCGCCATCGCCACGGTGCATGGCGTGGATTACCTCGTCTCTTGGAATCACAAGCATCTTGTGAATGAAAACCAACTCAAGCAAATCAACCGTGTGTGCGAGGCGGCCGGCTTTCGGCCTGTCATCATCTGCACACCGACAACCTTAATGGAGGAATTTATCATGAAAGAAAAATTTGTTGGGAAGTGTTATCTCCCCGGCTTCGATCCGGAGACTTACACAGATCCGGTTCTCGAAGAGTGCTACCGTATCAAGCGGGAAATCAGCGAGGAGTTCGAGACGTATGAGGAACGCCGCGCGTATTTCATTGCGCTAGAGATAGAGAATCGGAAGAAGGGGGACAAGTATGCGCCGATTCCGCCGCACTTGGAACGGTATCCTCACCAGGAGGACGTAGACTAATCGCCGCGCGCCTGCGACGACGTGTCAGGGTGGAGAGACACATCCACCCTGGCATGTCCGCTTTCCAAACTGAACCTACATCTGCACACCAACAACCTTAATGGAGGAATTTATCATGAAAGAAAAATTTGTTGGGAAGTGTTATCTCCCCGGCTTCGATCCGGAGACTTACACAGATCCGGTTCTCGAAGAGTGCTACCGTATCAAGCGGGAAATCAGCGAGGAGTTCGAGACGTTCGAGGAACGCCGTGATTATCTCATTGCGCTAGAGATAGAGAGTCGGAAGAAGGGGGACAAGTATGCGCCGATTCCGCCGCACTTGGAGCGATATCCTCACCAGGAGGACGTAGACTAATCGCCGCGCGCCCGGGAAGACGTGTGCGGCGCGCCTGCGACGACGTGTCAGGGTGGAGGACATCCACCCTGGCATGTCCGCTTTCCAAAATGAGCCTATTAACTGTTGCACACCATAATTTCTTGACATTTTCTGCGTCTGCGGGTATAATGCTTCCATGTTCACTTATACACGAACGCCTCGGGTCTATCTCGATCCGACGGTTATCAGTTATTTGGTGGCTGACCCGAGTACTCACGCGAAATTAGCTGCGTGGCAGGCGGAAAGTCGTCGCTTTTGGCACGACTTCCAGCATCAATTTGCGTTTGTGGTTTCCGGCACGGTTCTTGATGAGATTTGCAGAGGAGACGCGATGGAAGCGAGGAAGCGGCTTGCGGCAGTTGCACATCTCACCAAATTGCCTACGACTTTAGCGGCAGATGCACTCGCACAGCAGTTGCTCTCGGCGCGCGCCGTGCCCAAAAGCGCAGCGGCAGATGCAGAACATATCGCCATTGCCACGGTGCATGGCGTGGATTACCTCGTCTCTTGGAATCACAAGCATCTCGTGAATGCAAACCAACTCAGGCAAATCAACCGCGTGTGCGAGGCGGCAGGGTATCGGCCTGTCATCATCTGCACACCGACAACCTTAATGGAGGCATTTATCATGAAAGAGATAATTCAAAAGTATCCGGTTCCCGACTTCGATCCGGAGACTTACACAGATCCGGTTCTCGAAGAGTGCTACCGTATCAAGCGGGAAATCAGCGAGGAGTTCGAGACGTTCGAGGAACGCCGTGATTATCTCATTGCGCTAGAGATAGAGAGTCGGAAGAAGGGGGACAAGTATGCGCCGATTCCGCCGCACTTAGAGCGATATCCTCACCAGGAGGACGTAGACTAATCGCCGCGCGCCCGGGAAGACGTGTGCGGCGCGCCTGCGATGACGTGTCAGGGTGGAGAGACATCCACCCTGACACGCCGCGGGCACGTCCGCTTTCCAAAATGGAGGCATTTATCATGAAAGAGATAATTCAAAAGTATCCGGTTCCCGACTTTGATCCGGAGACTTACACAGATCCGGTTCTCGAAGAGTGCTACCGTATCAAGCGGGAAATCAGCGAGGAGTTCGAGACGTATGAGGAACGCCGCGCGTATTTCATTGCGCTAGAGATAGAGAATCGGAAGAAGGGGGACAAGTATGCGCCGATTCCGCCGCACTTGGAACGGTATCCTCACCAGGAGGACGTAGACTAATCGCCGCGCGCCCGGGAAGACGTGTGCGGCGCGCCTGCGACGACGTGTCAGGATGGAGAGAGACATCCACCCTGGCACGTCCGCTTTCCAAACTGAACCTACATCTGCACACCGACAACCTTAATGGAGGCATTTATCATGAAAGAAAAATTTGTTGGGAAGTGTTATCTCCCCGGCTTCGATCCGGAGACTTACACAGATCCGGTGCTTGAAGAGTGCTACCGTATCAAGCGAGAGATCAGCGAGGAGTTCGAGACGTTTGAGGAACGCCGTGATTATCTCATTGCGCTAGAGATAGAGAATCGGAAGAAGGGGCACAAATATGCGCCGATTCCTCCGCACTTGGAGCGGTATCCTCACCAGGAGGACGTAGACTAATCGCCGCGCGCCTGCGATGACGTGTCAGGGCGGAGGTAAAAAATCCGCCCTGATACTCAGTGCGTCCGAAAATTGCATCTGGTAAGTCTGCATAAAAATATGGACATTTTTTGCAAAATGTGTATAATATCACCGATAAGAATTGGCGCGCGAGGCCGGCATCAGTTCGCGCCTGCCGATTTTTATGTTACAAAACCCGCGCGCTTGCGCGGAATACGCTTGAAAAAATACTGCATTTTATGGTATGATGTGACAAAATCATATCACATGACGATGCGGATGCCTTTTTTCTGTCCGAGCGATTCAGTTCTCCCTTTCTGTTACCGGGAGGCGGCCCGTTGTCAATTTTCACTTTCACTACTTGTGGACAGCCAAACCGAAAACTGAATGTCTCTGTTTTTCTGTAAAAAATTGTTGACAGAAAATTGGATTTCTGTTATTTTTAATGCTAAATCTAGTTTTGTGGAAATCTTATCAACCTTTTTGCGCATTTCTCACAAAACGAACCCTTAATGCGTTGTCGCGGGGCTAATTCCCTGCAACGGCGCGGCATTCCGTGCAATGCCGCGCTGGACAGCTGAACGTCCAACTTACAAAACGAAAAACTTCTGTTTTTCGTTTACACGCTCAGGCAGTTTCTGCAACGAATTAAGGTTTTTGTTCGGAGTCGGAGCCGGGGCGGCCGCGGCTGCCTCCATTCGGCTCAATCATTCCCAAGGAGGAAAAACAAACTAATGAACGAGTTAAGACAATCTTTTGATGTTTTGCTTGTAGTCACTTGCATCCTGAGCGCATTTGTGCTATACGGCTGTGGCGCGCAAAGCCTCGGGCCGCAAGAACCCCTCTTACCCACAATTGAGGGCGGTGCCAAATTCTCTGCCCGATTCCAATTGGAAGAAGAACCGCAGTTCTTCTATGACCTGTTCGGAAAGGAACTGCTTGAGGGTAACGAGGTCTATAACTATCGCGAGCAAAAAGGGTTCAACCAAAACGGCGAATTGATTGTCGGTTGGACCGGACAGCTGGATAGTGAAAGATTCTCTGCGCAACTCGACCGAACCGTCTTAACGGAAGACAGCTTCCGCGGCCGCTACACCGAGTTCGCCATCGGCGATAATATGCGTTTCAAACCCGCAACGTTGTTCCCGAACCGCTACATTCTCTACAAAACCGAGTTTGACGGGTTCCGATGGGATATCTCCTTCGCACAGGAACGGCACCTCTTTACGTTGATTAACTCGCGGATCTCTAACCCAGTCCAATTGACAGACGCAGCGGCAAACCTCGCACCGACACTCGGCCGCCGAAACGGGTTAAACGAAGACGCAGGCGTGCGGCACATTGAAAACGCACGACTCGTCGGATTCCGCGCACAAGGGCTCCTCGGTGACATCTTCCGCGTCGGATTTACTTACGTCAATCTGCATAAGGAACACCCCGAACGCGTGGAAAACCCGCTCATGGGAACAGTGGCCAACACGCCGCCAGAATCCATATCCGTCGTCTTCCGCGATGACTCGCCCGAAGACAACCACGGTGTCGTCACCCAATTCTCTGGGTATGACGAAAACAAACATGGACAGAACATCCAAGGCGGTGTCGGTGCAGCTTTCAAATCCATGACGGTGACTGTCATCACGCAGGAAGTCGAAGACCTCACGCCTGAGGAAATTGCTGACGGGGTTGAAGCCGCCATTCAGCCAGAACAAACGCAGAAAATTGAGGTGTTTGTCAACGATATTACACCGATTGATGTCGGCGGCCTCCCCTCAGAAATTCGCGACTCTGTTGATGGCGAATGGAAAATCGTGGACGGGTTTAATAAAATGAAATATGACCTCATTTTTGCAGACCACGACATCGAACCGCGCACCGTCAAATCTGTTGTCTTTGACATAGTGGTAGCCGGGGATTACAACATCGCTGTCATCGGGGTCAGTGAGGCCAACAAAGCCGCCGAAGGCGCAGATCCTTTCGTCGAAGAATGGATTAAAACCGAAGACGGCCACATTGAAATGCCCTACCGCGATGTCATCCAAGCACCCGGCAACTACGGGCAATCCTCGGATTACACCAGCAACCGGACGAGCCTCTATGATAATCCCAGTGACTGGGAAGGCGAAGGCAGACCGAGGAAAATCCGGTACCGTTACGGGGCAGCGCGCGCCGCCGTCCTCTATGGACTTGACCTGGAAGGAACAATCGGTAATGTCTTCCTGCGGGCACACTACTCCATTAACGGGAAATACAAGCAGTATCCTACCCTGCCCAAAGACAAGGTGGGTTTCAGCCGGACGACTCCTACCATCATCAGCGATGAAGGGGATGAGGAAGAAACCGGCATTTCCATCGATCCGGCCACCGGCTTGACTTTGGACCGGAATGGGATACCTACCTACGCCGAAACCGAAGGCGAACGCTTTGAAGCACGCCTCGGCGGTGATGGCTCCGACGAAAGCGGCGATGGACAACTCGGCAGAGAAGCCGCCTGGTTCATCCAACTCCGCTCGCGCTTCGGTAAGTTGTATCTCGAAGGGGTCTGGTATCACATCGACCCGGGCTATACCACCACGTATCTGAACTTCGGTTCTAATTCCGATAGGGACCAGACTTACTCGTTGGAACGAACGCCGGAATCGCAGTCAGAGCAAGACCCGTGGGACGAAACCAATTATGCCCTCATCGAAGATGACGATGATGACGACGACTGGCCGGACGACATCGACTTCGATGGAGTCCTACCGCGTGCTGATGACAGGGACCAGAACGGCGTTCTGGACTTCCAAGAAGACTTCCTCATCTTTGACGCGGACCCGCCCGTGTTCACCGACCTCGTCGATCTGAACAATAACGGCACCATCGACTCACTCGAAGATGACTTTGAACCGCAATATGAATACGGCGTTGACCGGGCAGGCTATCACGTTACAGCAGAATATGACCTGTTGGATAACCTCTCCCTCAAAGTCGGGTGGTTAAACGAAAGCGAAGTCTCGAGCCGCCGGCAGAACGATTCCAGATACCTCCATGTCACCTATCAGCGTGACATTCCGGACTTTGGAACCGTGCTCTTCCAGAACAGGTTCGTCCGCGTTCGCGATGACATTCCCGATTACACTATCACACTGCGTGTCGGTGAATTGGAACCGGTCCAAATCTCTGATGAGTTGGATTACTACAATGCGCGTGTCAACACGACGACGCTCCAGTTCCTTTACACGGCAATTCCGAACTTGACGCTGGAAGCGAAGTTCCTCGTCGTCTTGCAACGTCAGTATGAGCAGGACGAGGAGAACGCTATCTTCTTGGATGTTGAGTATGAACCGCAGACAGAGAACTTTGAGGCAGATGAGCGCGTTGACTTCATGGTGCCTGTTGAACAGGTGCGTGCTTCGGGTGAAAAGCGGGAATACCCGTTTTACCCAGACCACGGCATTAACGCCTTGGATGCGGAAGACCCGGGCCTCATTTACGATGCGGAGAATTGGAAGACACGCCGCTATCCCGAACGGGATATTCGGAATCAGCAGACGATTCTGAAGGCGCGCTATGAGATTCCGCTCGGCGATTTGCCGTTCATTGACAGAATCGGTGAAGATTTAACGCTTACACCGATGGTGAAATACATCTGGGATCGGGCGTTTGATAGAGGTGCCGAAGAGATTCCCGATGCACTCAACCCGCGGCTGTTCGTGCCAACCGATGACGAACCCGTTGAATACTTGCGTTTCAACCGCCGAAGCCGTGAAGACGTGCTCGGCGTGCGGCTCGATTATCAGTTCACCCAGCGAATGAACATCCTCGGCGGCTTCCAATACCGGAAATTCACCAACCGGGATAACAACTTCAAGAACTACTTGACGAACTTCCCGGCTGATGAAGACACCCCGGTCCTCTTCCGGCCAGACTTGCGGACACGCATCTTTGAAGTCCAAGCCATCAACCGTGGGGAATGGCTCGGATTTAACATCGTTATCCTCGCAGGTTACCGCCGGACTACCATCCTCCTCGAAAACACGACGAGTAACACGACGTTCGTGCGAGCGATGATGGGGTTCTAAACGTGTTTGTGGCGAACTGGGCACGACGCGTTCGTGCCCAGTCACGCCGTAATCTCATAAGATGCTTTTCCCACGATAACGTGGGAGAAACCGATGATACTCACACCTGAAAAAAAGTGCGTAACTTCTGAACGACTCAGGTGTTTAAGACTTTAGAAACTTGATGGGACTGTTGCGGTAGATATTAGCGCGCGTCATTACAAACCGCGCCGATAGCCCCGCCCCACAAGTTACCCTAAGGAGGAATCAGAACGAATGACCCGTTTAAGTTTGATGTTGATGTTAGTGGCTTGTCTAGCGATGTTTTCAGGCATCGCCATCGCACAAGACGCAGATGTTGCGACGAGCGGCGGCACAGTCCGCGGCGATATTGTTGATACCACGACAGCCCAAAATCCTATTCCGGATGTGCGTGTGCTCATCGTCAACGCAGCCGGTGCAGAATTTGAGGCGACAACCGATGCCGGCGGCACTTATGAACGTTCCGGCATCCCCGCCGGCCGTTACCTGATTAGTATCTACCGAGAAGGATACGGCGACCGGACGGGTAAACCCGTTACCGTCGTTAATGGCGGAGACCACTTTGTCCCGCTTAAGATGACAAAGAAGGACAATATCGTCACCTTCTTCCAGAAATTCGGATTCGTTTTCTGGCCGCTGGCACTCTGCTCCATCACGGCGATGACTTTCATTATTGAAAGACTTTTCACGTTCGTGCGGAGCCGTTCGCGGATTGGCACGGAACAGTTCATCGCGAGCATCACCGACTCCCTGCGGAAAGAGAACATTATGGAAGCGGTTTCTATCTGTGAAGAGGCTGGCGGCCCGCTTGCGAACGTCCTCAAGGCGGGGCTCCTGCGCTACAGCCAGGCCCAGATTGAGGAACGCGAAGTCTCCAAAGAGGAAATTCAGGAAGCGATTGAAGAAGCGAGTCTTCTTGAGATTCCGGAATTGGAAAGAAACCTGCCTGTGCTTGGCACGGTTGCAGTCGTCTCACCGCTGTTTGGCCTGCTCGGGACGGTGACAGGGATGATTAGTGCGTTTACCACAATCGCATTGGAGGGAACCGGCGATCCGCAGCAACTCGCGGGCGGTATCTCACAGGCACTCCTGACAACCGCTGCCGGGCTGACAGTCGCCATTCCGTGCCTGATTTTCTTCCAGCTGTTTGATAGCTGGGTGAACCGGCACATGGTAGAAATCTCTCAGGTTTCCACTGAGATTGTCAACCAGTTGATTGTGGGTGACGCTACTGCTTAGTGTGGCCCGAGCGATATCGGTGGGCGCGCAGGGCATGCGCGCCCCCGGTTGACACAGAGGAGGACTCTGACATGCAACAACAACTCGCCGAAGGCAAGTTGAACCTGGTTGCCGCGAAAATTAGGGAACGCAAGGCACCGACGCTGAGTATGGCACCGATGATTGATTGCGTCTTCCTGCTCCTGATTTTCTTCATGGTATCGACGACGTTCTCGCCGATTCCGGGCCTCCGGGTGCAACTGCCACCGCCGGGGAAACCCTCTCCGGATAAACCGAAGGGACTGACGGTGCGTATTGCGAACCCCGACGCTGGCCAAAGCAGAGGCACCATGGTCCTGAACGACGAAGTCGTTGAGATTGATGAAATGTTTAACCGCTTCATCAACGCGCCGGAGGAAGCCACCAGCATGCTGATTATCCAATCCGAACGCGACGTGCTTCACGAGCAAATCGTGCAGGTGATGGATATTGCGAAGCAGGCTGGTATTGACAAAATCGGGTTCGCGATTGTCGCTAGAGACTGAACGTAGGGCTCTCGCGATATGAACATACCCCCAAATGGACAGACCCGGGACGGGTAGGCGCGCTTTCAAATCGCGCCTCTGGGACATTGGGGCTGTCCAGAAAAAGGAGATTCAGATGGCTATCAACATGTCCCGAAGAAGGAATAAGGGCGAAGACGATGACATTCCGATGGCACCGATGATCGACTGCGTCTTTTTGCTGTTGATTTTCTTCATGGTATCGGCTGTCATGCGGGTTCCCCCGCCGTTCACTGTCACGCTGCCAGATTCCGCGACGCAGCATGAATTCACCCGCAAGAAGTTCAACCTCTTTATCAGCAGTGATGGACGTATCTCTATCGATGACCAGGAGATGCTGTCACTGGCGGACATGGAGCTCTGGATCGCGGCGCATGAAAACCAGATTAGCACGCTGATTATCAAAGCGGATAAGCGTGCGAAGCACGGCGTTGTGATTGACGTGGTGGAACGCGCGAAAATGCGCTCCAGTAAACCGGAGGGACTTGAAATCGCATTTGCGGTTTCGGAAGAGGACTAGTTCCTCATTCGGCGGAAAAAAAAGAAAAAAGGCAGCCGCGGCTGCCTTTTTTTCTTGCAAAGCGAGACGGTTTTGTGGTATCCTAATTGATTCAGGCCGGACGCGAATGCCAGAATCCCCCACCGGTAGGCGCGGTTTGACTACTCACAGTTTTGGGCGTACGTCGTTGATGGCGCGGTTTCAAACCGCGCCTACCGGATGCGTCTGCGGTTGATGGCGCGGTTTCAAACCGCGCCTACCGGATGCGTCTGCGTCAGTCCTATTCTGAGTTACAAACCGCCTCTGGCAGAGGCACCTGGTCCTTCACCTGGACAGGCATTCGGAGGTAAACGAAATGGTTCAGACGCACCCCATCCCGGAAGTGGCATTAAATGCCATTGCTGAACAGGTTGGTAGATTGTTCCCATTGATCGGGGGCGGTTGGGATCCGCCGCGGCAAGTGCCCAAACCCGATCAAACCTACCAGGTCTGGTTTTTGCCTGCCGATGCGATTGCGGCAGGGACAGTTGATTTTTTGGCGCGCGCGCAAAACACCGAACGGTGGCATTGCCAAATTTGGTGGGACAGCAAACCGATGTTTGTCGCACGGTTCATCGTCCGTAACGGAGATACCTCAGATTTGGAGCTGAGGCAAGTGTTAATCAACGAATATGCGAATAGCATTGACGAAGCCATTCGCTGGGTTGATACAAACGTTGAAGGCAACCCGTTGATACGCATCCTTGACATTCCTTCATGTTATATCACCGCCCTCTGGTTGATTGATGGTGATGAAAATAGGCTAGTCATCGCACGCCTTCCCCCGGGTCCGCAGGTGCTGAAACGTTTGGAGGTGTATTCAGCGCGCGCCTTCTTGACGAAAGTGCGGCAAAAGCGGTGAGTTCCGAGCTCCCTTGCCACACCGAAACGTTTCCGCAAAACAAAAGGGCGAGGCAGAAAGCCTCGCCCTACGAAATAACGAAACATCACCGTTTCCGCGGCCGCCGCGGCGTTCTCTTTCTCGGCCGCCGAACAGGAGCAGGTGGCGGCGGGGGCGGCGGTGTCACAACTTTGCAGAAGCACGGTAGGAACGCCTCCCACTCGGAGAGGATTTGCACCGCGCGGCAGCTGCCTGTCAACTCAGCATGTTGACTGATAAGCGAGCGCAAGCACGCAACATCTGCCGCAGCCGTGACAGGTTCAAGTTTAATCAATTCTGGGTTGCATCGCTGCTGGAACTGTCCGCCTTCGTCCAGCACGTAGGCGGTGCCGCCTGTCATCCCGGCACCGAAGTTGCGTCCCGTCTCGCCAAGAATCACGACGGTTCCCTCTGTCATATACTCGCACCCGTGGTCTCCCACACCTTCCACTACGGCGGTGGCACCGCTGTTTCGGACACAGAACCGTTCGCCGGCTTTCCCCGCGGCGTAAAGTGTGCCACCGGTTGCGCCGTATAACACCGTGTTCCCGATGATGGTATTCTCATGCGAAGGGAACCGCGCCGTTTCAGAAGGTTTGATGACGATTTCCCCACCTGCTAACCCTTTTCCGACATAGTCGTTCGCCTCGCCTGTCAACTGAAGGTGCATCCCCTTGCCACAGAAAGCACCGAAACTTTGCCCGGCACTGCCCCTGAAATGACAGCGAATTGTGCCATCAGGCAAGCCTGCGTCGCCGTAGCGCGTTGCGATGAGCCCGGAGACTTTCGCGCCCACCGTGCGGTGCGTATTCCGAATGGCGTAAGACAATTCAATCGGCGTTTGCTGCGCGATGGCCGCTTCAGCATCTTGCAAAATCCTGTCGTCGAGTGGCGGGTCTTTCCGGTCATTCCGTTCTTGGGTGTGGTAGCGCGGTTTCGTGCCGGTTGCATCCGCAGGTGTGAGGATTTCATCCAAGTTCAGCAGTGCGGCTTTTGGATAGTCCGATAAATCGGCGCGTGCCAGCAATTCGGGGCGGCCGATGATATCGTTCAGGGAACGGTAGCCGAGGTTCGCCAAGATGGCGCGCACCTCGTTCGCGACACCCATCATGAAGTTGACAACCATCTCTGGAGTGCCGGGGTACTTGGCGCGCAGGCCCGGGTCTTGCGTTGCGATGCCGACGGGACAAGTGTTCAGATGGCATTGCCGCGCCATCACACAGCCTGTAGCTACCATCGCCATTGTGCCGAACCCGTATTCTTCCGCGCCTAGCATCGCCGCGATGACGATATCGCGTCCGGAACGCATACCGCCATCAACCCGCAGCACGACACGTTCGCGCAAATCGTTTTGGACGAGGGAACGTTGCGTTTCCGCTAGCCCGAGTTCCCACGGGGTGCCGGCGTTCTTGATGGAGCTCAGCGGCGACGCACCGGTGCCGCCCTCATGCCCGCTAATCTGAATCACATCGGCGTAACCTTTCGCCACGCCTGACGCAATCGTGCCAACCAAGAATTCCGATACTAACTTGACTGCAATCTTCGCGCGCGGGTTCGCCTGCTTCAAATCATAGATGAGTTGCGCTAGATCTTCGATGGAATAAATGTCGTGGTGCGGCGGCGGTGAAATCAACGGGACACCCGGCACCGAATGCCGAATCGCCGCAATCTCTGCCGTCACTTTATGCCCCGGAATCTGTCCACCTTCTCCCGGTTTTGAGCCTTGCGCCATTTTAATTTCTAATTCCTGCGCGGAGGCGAGATACGTCGGTGTCACACCGAACCGTCCGGATGCCACCTGCTTCAAAGCACTTGAGGCGAGTTCTCCATCCGGTCTTCGCTGATAGCGTCCGCTGTCTTCGCCGCCTTCACCGCTGCCAGATTTCGCGCCGAGGCGGTTCATGGCGATAGCCAACGTCTCATGTGTTTCACGGCTGAGCGCGCCGAAGGACATGCTCCCTGTTGTAAATCGGCGGACGATATCCGCTGCCGGCTCTACTGCGTCTAACGGGATAGGCGTGCCGGGTTTGAAATCCAGCAATTCCCGTAAACTGGAAGGCTCACCGCTCTCAACGGCGTTGACGTATGTCTCATAATCCTCCGTTTTTCCTGCCTTGACAAACTTGTGGAGCGATTTGAACACAGAGGGGTTATAGGCGTGGAACTCGCCGTTTCTGCGGAAGCGGAAATAACCAGCCTCTTCCAAGTGGCCCTCGACACCCGAAAACGCCTTCGTGTGGAAATGGAGCGTCTCATCGGCGATATGCTCAAACCCAATGCCGTCCAAGCGCGAGGTAGTGCCGGTAAAGCAACGAGCTATCACCTCTGCACTAATACCGATTGCCTCGAAAATTTGGGCACCGCGATAACTTGACACCGTGGATATGCCCATCTTCGCCATAATTTTCAAGATGCCTTTCTCAATGGCTTCCTTATAGTTCGCCACCGCGGTTTCAGCGGTGAGTCCGTCGAGTTCCTCCTTCTCGGCGAGTTGCGCGATGGTGGAGAAGACGAGATACGGATTGATGGCATTGGCACCATAACCGAGCAGGACAGCAAAATG